>NZ_JAHRWL010000001.1:600000-900000 GCF_019104745.1 Thalassococcus arenae | reverse complement strand
GCCCGGCGCAATCTGGCGGACCACGGGTTCGACGCGCAGGTGGTTTGCGCCGACATCGTCGATCTGCCCGATCCGTTGCGCAGCGCGACCTTCGATCATGTCCTGGCCAACCCGCCCTATTTCGGCCCCGGTTCGCGAATCGGTTCCGAGGATGCGGGTCGCGAGATCGCGCGCGCCGGAAGAACCCCGCTGTCGGACTGGATCGCGGTCGCGGCCAGGCGGCTGGCGCCGGGTGGATTTGCCACGGTCATTCAACGCGCCGAGCGCCTGCCAGACCTGCTGGCCGCGATGACGACGCATCTGGGCTCTGTCGAATGCCTGCCTTTGGTCCCGCGGGCGCACCGCGCCGCAAGGCTGGTGCTGCTGCGCGGGCGCAAGGGCGGAAAGGCGGCCTTTCGCCTGTGCGCACCCGTTGTTCTGCACCGCGGCAACGCGCATCCCGGCGATGCCGACCACTACACGCCGCAGGTTTCGGCCATCCTGCGCGACGGCGCCGCGTTGCCCTTTCCGACGGCATAACGAAAGACTTGAGCTATTTCGCGCGGGCCCATGCTGCGCTCGCAGCGTGACAGACGGCCCGCGATGTGCTGCACTACGGATCCAACCCATCAACAGGAGGAATCCATGAGCGTCACTTCGCACCTGCAGGAGCTGAAGAAAAAGCATGCCTCGCTATCGGAGGCCGTTGAAAAGGCGCAGCGCGCCCCGGGGGTAGACGACCTGCACATCGCGGAACTCAAGAAGCAGAAGCTCAGGATCAAGGAAGAAATCACGCGACTGTCGGCGCAACCGGCAACCTGAAACCGCCCGTCCGCGGCGTCAGGCGGACCATTCGGCGGGCTTGCCCCTGCTAGGGCAGGTCCGCCACATTGATCAACGTCTTGCCGCTCAGCACGTCCGGGTAGGCGCCTGTTTCCTGCATCAGCCAATCGCGGAACGTGGCGATCTGGGGCCGCGTTTCATGGCCTTTCGGGCAAAGAAACCGGAACCGGGCCGCCGTGGTGAGCGCGATGTCGAAAGGCGCGGCCAACTGCCCCGAGGCCAGATAGGGCAGCGCCAGGGATGAACGCGTCAGAACAACGCCGCCGCCTGCCATCGTCGCGTCCAGCGCATGGTCAGCCTGCGAAAACCGCGCCGCAGGGTGCGGGTCACAGTCGATCCCGTTGGCGCGGAACCAGACCGGCCATGTCGCCGGCGGATCGAGGAATTCGATGGAATCGTCGAAAAACAGCGGTGCGTCGGCCAATTCGCGCGGATCGCGATAGCGCGTGGCAAGGTCCGGCCGCATCATCGGCATGATTGCCTCGGGCAGGATGTATTCCACATGCAACCCATCATCCGGGCCGTAGCCATAGCGGATCGCCACGTCGATACCGTCGCGGGCGAAATCCAGCCGCCGCAGCGTGGCCGCGAAGCGCAATTCGATTTCTGGATGGCTTTGGGCGAAGTGATACAACCGCGGCGCCAGCCATTTCGCGGTAAAGGCCGGTCCCGCCGTCACCGTCAACCCGCGCGTATCCTGCAAGCGTCGCGCGGCACGCCAGACGCGGGCAAGCGCTTCGAATCCTTCGGCGCAGCCGGGGGCCAGAACGCGGCCCGCCTCGGTCAGTTCGACCGCGCGGTTCAGGCGGCGAAAGACCGGCTGACCCAGATGCTCTTCAAGGCTTTTTATCTGAAAGGACAGCGCAGCGGGCGTGACATTCAATTCCTCCGCCGCCTTGGCAAACGACATCTTTCGGGCGGCGGCATCGAAGGCGCGCAAGGCGGTCAGCGGCGGCAGGCGATCACTCATTTGACTTAAGTATCATTTAACTGATCTGGTGAGAAGTCTCGTTTGTGAACTGAAATGAAAACGCACATATTGAGTTCAGGAAAGACAACCTGATCCAACCTTCGCATCCCAGGAGACCACCATGTTCGAGACAGCCAGCACCGCTCGCCAACGTGACGCCATCCGCGCGGCCCATGCCGCCCGCGGCCAGGCCTTTGCCGATCTCTGGCACAGCCTTTTCGCGCGTCGCTGACCGCAGGCGGCGTTTGCCGCCCGACGATCGGACCGCGAGATACCGAAACGCCCCCGAACCTGTTCTGGCTCCGGGGGCGTTTTCGTTCAGCCGGCCAGGGCCTGTTGCAGTGCCACCACCTCCGCCTGGGCGATTTCGTGCCCGCCGGGATGCCAGGTCAGATCGACGCGCGCACCCTGCTTGGCGAACCAGTCCGCCAGCGCCTGGGTCTGGGGGGCGGGGCAGATCGGGTCGCGTTGCCCCGCGGTGATCAGGACACGCACGTTCCTGAGCGCAGGCACTGGCTCCGGCGTCCACGGGATCAGCGGGTGCAGCAGGATCAGGTCGGTGAACAGGTCGGGCCTGTCCATCGCCACCGAAGCAAGGATGTTCGCACCGTTCGAATAGCCAAGCCCGATCACACGCCGTGCGCCGATCCGGGACACCGCCGATCGCAGGAACGCACCCATGCGCGCCGTCCGGTCGGCAAGATCCGGCATGTCGTAGACCCCTTCGCCGGTGCGGCGGAAGAACCGTAGCGCGCCACCTTCCGACACGTCGCCGCGCGGCGATACCACATGCGCCTCGGGCAGGATCTGGCGCGGCAGGTCGTGGAACTGCCGCTCGGATCCGCCGGTTCCGTGAAACGTGAAGACAAGGGGCGCGCCGGGCGCCCCCTGCGTCTCCGCAAAATGGTAGTCAGTCACGGATCGGCTCCAGCAACTGTTCAATCCGGGCCCGCAGATGCTCGTGCTGGCCGGGCAATTTCAGCGCTTCGCCCAGATGTCCGCTGTCCTCGTCGCGGTCGAAGCCGGGTTCGTCCGTGGCCACCTCGAACAGGACCCCGCCGGGTGAGCGGAAATAGATCGCCCAGAAGTAGTCGCGGTCGATCACCGGGGTGACCTGATAGCCGGTGTCCAGCAACGCCTTGCGCACGTCCAGCTGTGCGGCGCGGTTCGTCACCGAAAAGGCGATGTGGTGCACGCTGCCCGCCCCCTGACCGGCCGGCGCGGCATCGGTGCGGGCGATGTCGATGGCGTCGGCGGCGTTGCCGCCCGGCACGCGGAAACGCATCACGTTGCCCTGTCTGCCCTCGGCCTCGTACCCCATGAAACGCAGCAACTCGGCGCTTGCATCGGCGCCGCGCGGGTCAAGCCGCAGTTCCGTCGAATGAAAGCCGCGGATGGCCACGTCTTCGGGCACCGTCGCAGCCCAGGGATGGCGCCGGTCTTCGGATTCGACCAGAACGAACCCATCGCCGTCGGGGCCGCGAAACGCCAGTTGCGCCTGTCCGAACCGGTCGCGGTGTTCCAGCCCGGCGACGTTATGTTCGGCAAGCCGGTCCTGCCAGTATTCCAGCGCGCCCGCGGGCACGGAAAACGCGGTGGTCGAGACCTCGCCGGTGCCCGACCGTCCCCGTTTGGCGCCCGGGAAGGGGAAATAGGTCATCACGGTGCCGGGCGTGCCAGCCGCGTCGCCGTAATACAGGTGATAGACATCCGGCGCGTCGAAATTGACCGTCTTCTTGACGCGGCGCAGCCCCAGCACCTTGGTGAAGAAATCGTTGTTGGCTTGTGCGCCGCTGGCCAGCGACGTCACGTGATGCAGCCCGTTGATCTGGGTAAGCATGGCATCTCTCCTTGTGCTGGTGCTGATATAGGCGGCATTGGAATGGAAAAACGCGCCTGACCGCGCCGGGTTCGTGCATCGATGCACAGAAACGCAAACGCCCCGGCGCTTGGGCCGGGGCGTTGGACGTCGATGGCAGGGGATCTCAGACGAAGAACTGAGCGCCGTTTGCCGAAATCGTCGAACCGTTGATGAATCCCGCATCGTCCGAGGCCAGAAAGGCCACGCAGCGGGCGATTTCCTCGGGCTCGCCCAGGCGGCCGGCGGGTATGCCGGCGACGATCTTGGCGCGCACCTCTTCGGGGATGGCCATGACCATCTCGGTCGCGATGTAGCCCGGGCAGATCGCGTTGGCGGTGATGCCGGCGCGCGCGCCTTCCTGGGCCAGCGATTTCACGATGCCCAGGTCGCCGGCCTTGGTGGCGGCATAGTTGACCTGGCCGAACTGGCCCTTCTGGCCGTTGATCGAGCTGATCACGATGACCCGGCCGAACTTGCGTTCGCGCATGCCGGGCCAGACGGGATGGACGGTGTTGAAGACGCCGGTGAGGTTGGTGTCGATCACTTCTTTCCATTGCTCGGGCGTCATCTTGTGGAACGGTGCGTCGCGGGTGATCCCGGCATTGGCGACGACAACGTCGATCGGGCCCAGATCGGCTTCGACCTTGGCGATGCCGGCCTTCGATTCCTCGTAGTCGCCGACATTCCACTTGTAGGTCTTGATGCCGGTTTCCTTGGTGAAGGCGGCGGCCTTCTCGTCGTTGCCGGCATAGGTGGCGGCCACCTCGTAGCCTTCCGCTTTCAGTTTTTTCGAGATCGCTTCACCGATCCCCCGGCTGCCGCCGGTCACGAGTGCCACTCTTGCCATGGTGTCCTCCAGTCTTGGCTTCTGCATTGGTAACTTTGTTACCGTTGAGATTTAGGTTGCGCAATTATGTTTCGGCGTTGCGCTGATTCTGTCTGCGCGGGTTTGCGCACGGGCCTTCAAAGAAAACGGGGCGCCGGAAAGGGCGCCCCGGTGATCCGCATCCCCCGCGGTTACGGCCGCTCGACGCACAGCGCGACGCCCATGCCGCCGCCGATGCACAGCGTGGCGAGGCCCTTCTTGGCGCCCCGGCGCTTCATTTCGAACAGCAGGGTGTTCAACACGCGTGCGCCCGACGCGCCGATCGGGTGGCCGATGGCGATGGCGCCGCCGTTGACGTTCACGATCGCCGGATCCCAGCCCATGTCCTTGTTCACCGCACAGGCCTGCGCGGCGAAGGCCTCGTTGGCCTCGACCAGGTCGAGATCATCGACCTTCCAGCCGGCCTTCTCCAGCGCCTTTCGCGACGCGTAGATCGGCCCGACACCCATGATCGACGGGTCCAGGCCCGCTGTCGCATAGGACGCGATCCGTGCCAGCGGTTCGATCCCGCGCTTTTCGGCATCGTCGGCCGACATCAGCAGCACACCGGCGGCGCCGTCGTTCAGGCCCGATGCGTTGGCCGCAGTCACCGACCCGTCCTTGGTGAAGGCGGGGCGCAGTTTCTGCATGGCTTCGATGGTGGCGCCATGGCGGATGTATTCGTCCTTGTCGACGACGATGTCGCCCTTGCGGGTCTTGACGGTGAAGGGGATCACTTCGTCATCGAACTTGCCGGCCTTTTGCGCGGCCTCGGCCTTGTTCTGGCTGGCGACGGCGAATTCGTCCTGCATCTCGCGGCTGATCTGCCACTTCTCGGCGACGTTCTCTGCCGTCTGGCCCATGTGGTAGCCGTTGAAGGCATCCCACAGGCCGTCGCGGATCATCGTGTCGATATAGGACATGTCGCCCATCTTGTGCCCGGCGCGCAGGTTTGCGGCATGGGGGCTGAGCGTCATGTTTTCCTGGCCGCCGGCGCAGACGACCGAAGCATCGCCCAGCATGATGTGCTGCGCGCCGAGCGCGACGGCGCGCAGGCCCGATCCGCAGACCTGGTTGATACTCCAGGCCGCGCTTTCCTGTGGCAGGCCGGCGTTGATATGGGCCTGGCGGGCAGGGTTCTGGCCCTGTGCAGCGGTCAGAACCTGGCCGAGGATCGTTTCCGACACGTCGGACTTGTCGACACCGGCGCGGGCGACAAGCGCCTCGAGCACGGCCGAGCCGAGATCGTGGGCGGGTGTGTTCGCGAACGCCCCCCCGAAGCTGCCGACGGCTGTGCGCGCGGCCGATGCGATGACGACATTGGTCATGAGTTCTTTCCCTCACCAGACGATTCCATTCCGGGGCAACGTCGCACAGGCTGCGCCGCCGAAAAACCCCCGCATTGCCGTTGCGTCATAGCCAAGCGGCCAGAGCAGCGACACAGGACAGGGTGTCTCAGGCGGATTTCCGCGACTTCAGGCGGATTTGCGGGCTTGCGACTTTTGCCAGGGCGGCGACAGCGTGGGCGCGGCGAAGTAGTAGCCTTGAAGGCAATCGATGCCGAGCGCAGCCAGGCATTCGGCATCCGCGGCGCGCTCGACCTTTTCGGCGACGGTGAACATGTCGAATTGTTCGGCGATCGCCGCCATGGCGCGCACCAGAACCTGGTTGTCGGCATTCCCGGCGATACCGCGCACGAATTGGCCGTCGATCTTGAGCACGTCGAAATTGAAGTCGCGGAAATAGCGCAGCGCGGTCTGCCCCGATCCGAAATCGTCGATGGCAAAGGCCACGCCTTTCTTGCGCAGATCGGCCATGAAGCGCACCACCAGCTCGGGCACCAGCATCGCCGAGGTTTCGGTGATCTCTAGGATCAGGCGCTCTGCGATGGTCGGGTCCTCCTGCAGGCCGCGATTCAATGTGCGCAACCAGGGCTGGAACCCGATCGACCGCGCCGACATGTTGATCGAAAGCCGAAGATCGGGCACTTGCGCCAGTTCCTCGATCCCCTGTTGAAGGGCGATCCTGTCCAGTTTGCGACCAAGTTCGGTATCCTCGACGGCGTGGATGAAGTCGCGCGCGGGAATGACGCGCCCGGTATCGTCAAGGACGCGCAACAGCGCCTCGTGGAATGCGACCTGATCGGGCCGGTTGGCCTGAACCACCGGCTGAAAGGCCAGCATGACTTCGCGATGTTCCACGGCACGCTGTACCATCGATACCGTGTCCGCATCGCGCCGCCGGATCGCATGGTCGAGGGCGTTGACCGCCTCCGCGTCGCGCCTGATCTGCCTCTGGCCAGCCACGTCTACCTCCGTTGCAACCATCGCCTTGATGCCGCCCGAGGGTTTAAATCCGCCTTAAAGATCGTGTTTTGTTCTCTTTTTTCCGATCTTGTCCCCGGCGCGTTGACAGGGCCGCAAAAGCGCGTATAAGCGCGCCTTCATTGGTGTTGGTGGCCCCCGCAAGGGGATGCCTGTCATTCCGGCCAAATCCGGGAAGAGGACAACGCCCTTCGAAACCTGAACGAAGGAGATCAGACGGTGACCAAACGCACCTCTGCCAAGTACAAGATCGACCGCCGGATGGGCGAAAACATCTGGGGTCGTCCGAAATCCCCGGTGAACCGCCGCGAATACGGCCCCGGTCAGCACGGCCAGCGCCGCAAGGGCAAGATGTCGGACTTCGGTCTGCAGCTGCGCGCCAAGCAGAAGCTCAAGGGCTACTATGGCGACCTGACCGAAAAGCAGTTCCGCCGCATCTACACCGAAGCCGAACGTCAGCGCGGCGATACCGGCGAAATCCTGATCGGCCTGCTCGAGCGCCGTCTTGACGCCGTGGTCTACCGCGCCAAGTTCGTGCCGACCGTGTTTGCCGCCCGCCAGTTCGTGAACCATGGCCATGTCCTGGTGAACGGCCAGCGCGTGAACATCCCGTCCTATCGTGTCAAGGAAGGCGACGTGATCGAGGTGCGCGAGAAGTCCAAGCAACTGGCCTCGGTTCTCGAAGCGACCCAACTGGCCGAGCGGGACGTGCCCGACTATATCGACGCCGACCATTCCAAGATGACCGCCACTTTCGTCCGCATGCCGGGCCTTTCGGATGTGCCCTACCCGGTTATGATGGAACCGAACCTGGTCATCGAATATTACGCACAGAACTGATCCGGGTTCTGTCACCCAAAAGAAAAGGCCGCGCTTTCTGCGCGGCCTTTTTTCTTGCGTCTTCCGGTGACGTTCAGACGTAGCGAAGATCGCGGAACACGAAGCGCGGAATGTCTTCGCGGCGCAGGCCAAGCGCACACAGTTGCGCGTCGGTCATCGCGTTCAGTTTTTCCGCTTCGCGAACGCGGAAGTTGCTTTCGCTGATCATCACGAAGAAATCGCCGATCGCGTGCGCCACGACCGAAAGAATGCCCGGCTGGCGCCAGGTGGGGTTTGTTGCATGTGACATTGTCGAATTGCCTTTTCGGATGTCCCGCATCGCGGGATTGCTGCCCAGATAATCCTTTCCGAAGGACGCTGTTAGAGGTGTTCCGGCATAGCGGGTCTGGCATCCTTGCATGGCTCGCGACGCCCGCCGGGCGCGAAAAGGGGTGGCCGAAGCCACCCCGTCACGTCATCCAAATCGTTTGATCCCGAACGGGAAAGGTGATCGGATCGGCTGAATTCCTGCTTCTCCGGATGCGGTCACATTCGCAATGAGACGGGTACCGTATTCGTATGACACGGCCATGACAGCACTGGCCGGATGTTCGGCAAACAGCCGGTCGAAGGATCGCGCGGATCCCGCGGAAATACCCCCGCCTTGCCTTGAAAAACAATCCGGGCGCATCGAAACGACATTTCCGGATCACATTCGTTTTCAGCCATGTCGCGAACACCGCGCGAAACGCGTCGTGATCGACCCGGCTGACACGGCCGGTCATTTCGGTGCGCGCAACCAGTCTTCCCGCCAGGCAACCCCGGTCAGCCCGGCAAACCGCGCCACCCGGTCCAGTTCGGCTTCCAATCGCCCTTGCCGGCCTTTGCCCCATTGCACGCCACGTTCGGGCCATAATGCATCGACGCGCAAAGCACCGGTGTCGCGGTCGCCGGACATGTCGATGCGACCGACCAGGCGGTCGCCTTCGAGAAGCGGAAAGACGTAATAGCCGTATTCGCGCTTGGGTGCGGGGGTGAAGATCTCGATCCGGTAGCGGAACCCGAACAACCGCTCGGCCCGGTTGCGATCGCGCAAGGCAGGGTCGAAGGGGCTGAGCACGCGCAGGCGGGGGGGTGGCTCCGGTGCGGCCTGTGCCTGTTCCAGCACGTTCGGACGCGCGAAACAGGCCCGCCATCTGCCGTCCGCCCCTTGCACGGAAACCGGAGCCAACCGACCGGCCTTGCGCTCGGCTTCGACCCAGTCCTTGGCCTCGGCGCGCGTCACCGTTGCCCAAAAGGCCGAAATCTCGCCCGAGGTCGCGAAACCCAGCCGGTCCAGCGCGGCGTTGTTCAGCCAGTCCAGGCTGTTCGCCTCGTGCGGAATGGGCCCTGTGGCGGCGTCGGGATGCACGCGGTGGGCCAGGTCATAATACTTGCGGAACCCCTCTCGGTGGCAGACCGCCAGTTCACCCGTGAGCCAGAGAAACTCCAGCGCCGTCTTGGACGGATGCCAATCCCACCAGCCGCCGGAATTGCGCGCTTCGCCTTCGCCGACATCCACCGAAGAAGCGGGGCCGCGTTCCGAGATGTGCCGGCGCACGCCGTTGAGGCAGGCCTCGAAATCGTCGCGCCGCCATTTCCGCCAGCGGTGCAGCAGCGCGTCGGCGTCGCGACGAAATCGGACCCGCCAATGCGGATAGAATTCCGTCGGAATGACCGACGCGTCATGCGTCCAGTGTTCGAACAGGCTGCGATCCTTGTGCAGCAGCCGGTCGAGGTGTTTGGGCCGATAGGGCGGACGGCGCGCGAACAGGATCATGTGGTGGGCCCGTTCTACCGTGCGCACACTGTCGACCTGGACAAAGCCCAGACGGGTAATCAGGTTGAGCAGATCGTCACCCTTGCCCGGACCCGAGGGCGCCTCGGCCAGAGCGTGCCGGTGCAGGAACAGCCGCCGCGCGGCGCGGTTCGGAAGCTGCAGGCTCACCGTCGTCTGAGCGTGTCGCCGTAACTGATCGTGGGCGTCAGCTCGATGATCGGGTCGAATGCGGCTTTCGGATCGTCGACGCGACCGGCGATGATCTGGGCCGCCTTTGTTCCGATCTCGGTCCGACAGGCGTCCATCGTCGCCAGCTTGCGCGGCAATCCGTCCAGCAATTCGACCCCGTTGAAACCGGCCAGTCCGACCTGTCCGGGGATCTCGATGCCGTTGTCCAGCAGATAAAGCAGACCGCCCGCCGCGATCATGTCGTTGGAGTAATAGAGGAAATCCAGCTCGGGCTCGCGTTCGAGCATCTTCTCGGTCATCTCGCGGCCCTTGGCCAGCGCCGAACCGCCGGAATAGAATTCCTGATCGGTGATCTCGATCCCGGCCTTGGCCAGCGCTTCGGTAAAGCCTTCGAAGCGTTTCCGTGCCCGATGATCCAGCGGCATCTTGGTGCCCATGAATCCGATCTTTTCGTAACCCTGCTTGAGGATCGCCTTGGCCATTTCCCGCCCGGCGCGGCGGTGCGAAATGCCGACCGCACAATCGACCGGCGTGCCGTCGGTATCCATGATCTCGACCACCGGGATGCCGCTGGCCTTGAGCATCGCGCGGGATGCGTCGGAATGCTCGAGCCCGGCGATGATCACGCCCGACGGCCGCCAGGACAGCATCTCGTACAGAACGCGCTCTTCCTTTTCCGGCAGGTAGTCGGTGACGCCGACCACCGGTTGCAGGTCGGTTTCCTCGAGCACCCGGCTGATACCGGTCATGACCTCGGGAAAGACCATGTTCGACAGGCTCGGGATGATGACCGCCACCAGGTTGACCCGCTGGCTGGCAAGAGCGCCGGCGATCTTGTTGGGCACGTAGCCCAGCGATTTCGCGGCTTCCAGCACCTTTTCCCGCGTGGATTGACTGACATCGCCGCGGTTGCGGAGCACACGGCTGACCGTCATCTCGGACACGCCGGAGGCTTCGGAGACATCGCGCAGGGTCAGCGGGCGGGGATCGTCATTGGCCACGTTCGGTTTCCTTATCGGGGTTTGTCAAAGTGTTACCGTAAACATGACCGGGTGCAAGATGGCGGGACATCCTGCAACGCGACGTGCGGCGGGATGACAAGCCCGCGCCGACCCGCTAAGGACGACGCAGTGGTCCCGTGGCTCAACTGGATAGAGCAGCCCCCTCCTAAGGGGCAGGTTGCAGGTTCGAATCCTGCCGGGATCACCACTTGACCGAAGGCAAGGTCTTTTGGCCGGTATCCGTTTAGTCGGATCGAGGTAAAATGCGGGATGATCGCCATGTTGAAGAAACTTCTGGTCCTGGCAGTCGCGGTCGGTGCCGGTGCGGTGTTCGGTTATCTATTCCTGTCCCCCGATGGCGACGGAATCCACGACCGCGTGCCCGGCGGTCCGCTTGTCGAAATCGCGTTGCCAGCGACGCTTTCGGACAACGCCGAACTGGGCCGGTCGATCTACGAAACCGCCTGCCTGTCGTGCCATGGCCCGCATGCGGTGGGGCAGGATGGGGTCGCGCCGCCGCTCGTGCACAAGATCTACGAACCGTCGCACCACGCCGATGAATCGTTCCAGCGGGCCGTATCGGTCGGGGTCCAGGCACACCATTGGCCGTTCGGCGACATGCCAGCGGTCGAGGGCCTGACCCGTGCCGACGTTGCGCTGGTGACCGCCTACATCCGCGAATTGCAGCAGGCGAACGGGATCAACTGACAGCTGACGGCAACGGCGCGCTTGGCTATCCTGTGGGCACGACAGCATCATCCGGGGCGTCACCATGCCGCAACACCGTTACCCGATCGCCACCGCGGCGCAATTGGCCGAAGCAAGCTACAGCGCCGCGACGCATCGTTCGGTGGCGCCGCGCGTCAAGCGCAGTCTCGACGAAGGCGATGTGCAGGCGCATCTGCTGGACAACGGGGTTCTGCTCATTCCGGGATCGAATTCCGCAATGGATTACCTCAAGTTCAACCTGCGTGTCCTGATGATCGGAGGGCGCCGCTTCAGTGTGCGCGACGGCACCACCGAGCGCGGTGCGTCGGGCACGATCTGGCACCAGGGGTTCCTGCGCCACGCCAAGGCGATCTACGACTGGATCGAGGCAGGCGGTGAACGCCCGGTCTATGTCATCGGCCATTCGCTCGGCGCCGCAGCCACGCAGATCCTGTCGAAAAGCTGGGCAGTGCCGGGCATCGGCTTTGCCGCGCCAAGACCGCGCAAGGCGCGCGGCGCGATCCGCAACGACGGTTTGTGCCTGTGTATCAACCGCGACGACGACATCGTCTGCGGTTTGCCTGGCGCGTTTCACCACATGGGCCGGGTGCAGCTGTGCCGCGCCGCGCGGTCGCGCCTGCTGGCCAACCATTCGATGCCGCATTACCGCGCCGTGGTGTCCGAGGCGCAGCAAGCCGGGCAGATGCCCGTGCACTGGCCGGCCTAAGCGGTCAGATCACCTCGATCACGTCCTTGTCGATGGCCAGCATGTAACCGCGCCGGGCGATGTTCTTGACCAGCAATTCGCTGACGATCTGGTTGCCCAACCCGTCGCGAAGCCGCTTGATCCGTGTCGCCCCCGCCGCTTCGTCGCAATCCGCCGCCGACCGGCCCGAAATCACCGCCTCGATCTCGGCGCCGGAAAGGATGTCGTCATCCATCCGCGCTTCGGCCAGCACCGCCAGCGTTTCCATCATCGCCCCGGTCAGTTTGAAACCGGTGGTGTTGAGATAGACGGTGTTTTCCTCGCGCGAGATGATGAGCGAACTGACCTGGATGCCCGACCGTTCGATTTGTGCCATGCGCCGGTTCATCGTCACCAGCATGACCAGAAAGACCAGCGCCGCCACCAGCATCGCGGCGGCGAAGACCAGCAGAACGAAGATCACCATCCGGTAACTGGTCAGCGTATCGGCAAAGGCCGTTCCGGATTGTGCAAGGATTTCCAGCAGCTTGACTTCGGCCTGGCCGGACAGGTCGTTGTTCTCGGCAAAGATCCGTTCGACCCGCGCGTTGAAGGCGTTGGCGTCGGGCAGGGTCAGGAACAGCACCGCGCCACCCACGGCGAGTATGCCGACAATGGCCGCGATGCCGAAACTCACGATCCGCGACCCCGCGCGCAGCGCTTCAGTAACGGAGAAAGTATTCACCGGCATTCGCCCTTTTCTGGTCGGAGGGAGGCTGCTCCGACAGGCCGACGACCGTCAGCAATGTCCAGCCGGTGCCGTCCAGACGGCGCTCGGCAATGTTTTGTGCCCGGTTGGCGCCGGGGCAGCCGCCGTCGTCGATCTGCATCACTCCGTAATGCAGACGCAACGGCGCGTCCTTCTTGGCCTTGTATTCCAGGTAGCAGGCGGCTTGTGCGCCGGCGGGCAGGAACAGGCCCAGGACCAGGATGAGAAGCAAGCGTTTCATGCCGTCAGACTGATCCGCGGCGGCGCGAAAGACAATAACAACGCCGCGCAGGGACGGCGATATCCGATAGCAGGGCGGCGATATTGCCTCTCTTCCGGGGGCGGCCGCACGATCTGGTCATGGGCGTTCCGGTTCGGGGCGTCGCACAGAAACCTGATCCTGAAAGGAGACTGCCATGTCCCGCCGTTTCATTGCCGGAGTGCTCGCCGTCGCGATTGCCATCACCGGGTTTTCCGCCAATTCCGCCCGCGCCGACACCAACGCCGACGATGTCGCCCGCTTCCTTGCCGCGGCCACCACTTTGTTCATCATCGGCAAGGTCATCCAGGACAACAACAACGACCGCGATCGCAAGAAAAAGAAGGTCTATTCCACGCATTCCAAGAACAGCGTGCCGCGTGTTCACGCGGTGCCGCGGGGCCAGCAGGGCTACAAGGGCCACAAGGCCCATCGGGGCAAGACGCTGCCCAGTGCCTGTCTGATCCGGGTGGACAGCAACAAGACGCGCTATGTGATGGGCCGCCGCTGTCTGCAACGCAATTTCGCCGGTGCGGACAACCTTCCCGGGGCTTGCCGGATGGATGTCCGTCTGCGCGGCGAATGGCGCCCGGCCTATGCCGTCCGCTGTCTGCGCGACCGGGGCTACCGTGTCGCCGGCTACTGATCTGCCAGCAGGCAGGAAACCCGAGCAGTGACCAAGAGGGCCCGTTCGCGGGCCCTCGTTCGTTCTAGGCCGTGATCGTCACCGGCGGTTCCAGCCAGTGTTCCTGCAGGTTGGGCGTGTCGCCGATCCGATCGACCACGGCAAACAGCCCCGGCGCGTGCAGCGGGGTCAGAACGCCATGCCATGTCCCGCGGTGGAAATTGACGGCCTGCCCGGTGCCGGCGAGAAAAGCGTGAATCCGGCCGGGAATGTCGCCGGGTTCGGCCACGATCACCAGCCAGGGTTTCTGGTGCAGCGGAAAAAAGGCCTGACTGCCATCGGGGTGCCGCTCGACCATGTCGAGCCGGTAGGGCAGCGAACGCGGTTCGGCTTTGAACAGGCTGATCCCGGCGCGTCCTGCGGGGCCGAAATCCAGCTTTGCCCTGTCGTGGTAGCGGCCGCAGAGACCCTGGTTGATGATGCGGTCCGGCGGGCCTTCATCCTCGAGCACGTCGCCGAACGGGGCGAAATCAGCCGCCGTCAGTGGCCTTGCGGCGATCTCCACGGTCACAGCGCCAACCCCGGATGCCGGTTCACATCCTTGTAGAGCAGGTAGCGGAACGGCACGTCCCCGGTCGCGACGCAGGCCTGCGGGCAGAAGGCGCGCAGCCACATGAAATCGCCCGGCCCCACATCCACCCAGTCGCGGTTCAGCAGGTAGCGCCCGGTGCCCTGAAGCACGTATAACCCATGCTCCATCACGTGGGTTTCGGCAAAGGGAATACGCCCGCCCGGTTCGAACGACACGATGTTGACATGGAAGTCATATCGCATGTCCAGCGGATCGATGAATCGCTGCGTCGCCCATTTTCCGAAGCTGTAGGGCATCGGCGCCGGTTCGACATCATCGGCATGGGTGACGATGGCATCGGGCGGTGACATGCCCGATGCGGGTTGGAATCGCTTGCGGATCCAATGCATGCCCGCGGGCGCGTCGGAGGTGTTCCAAAGCGTCCAGACCGCGCTGGCCGGGATAAAGACGAAACTGCCCGCGCGCAACTCGTGGGTGTCGCGGCCCAGGGTCAGGCGCAGTTCGCCGAACGCCACGAAGATCGCCGCCTGCGCCTCGACATCCGGCTCGGGTTCCGCGCACCCGCCGCCGGGCGCGATTTCCACGGCGTATTGCGCGAAGGTCTCGGCAAAGCCGGTCATCGGGCGGGCCAGGATCCAGGCGCGCGTATGGATCCAGCCGGGCAGGAAACTGGTGACGATGTCGCGCATCGTCTTGGCCGGGATCAGCGCATAGGCCTCGGTGAAGACGGCCGCGCCTTGCGGGTCTTCGTCCTGGCTCGGCAATCCGCCGGGCGGAAAGGCATAGCGCGGGGCCACGGCGTCCTTCATACCATATCCTCGAGCCGCAGCCTTGCGATGCGTTCGACCTGGCGGCAGGCCTCGGCGAATTCGGCGTCGCTGTCCTGCGACAGCCGCCGTTCGAACGCGGCAAGGATGCCCGCCTTGTCGTGGTCGCGCACCGCGATGATGAAAGGAAAGCCGTGCCGCGCGGTATAGGCGTCGTTCAGTTCGGTGAACCGCGCGCGTTCGCCATCTGTCAGCGCGTCCAGGCCGGCGCTGGCCTGTTCGGCGGTGGAATCGGCGGTCAACCGCTTGGCCTGCGCCAGCTTGCCCGCCAGGTCCGGATGGGCGCGCAAGACGCGCAAACGTTCGTCGCGCGAAGCCGATCGGAACATTCGTGCCAGCGCGTTGTGCAGGCCCGCGGGCGTGTCATGCGCCGGGCCCAATTCCAGCGCCCAGGCGCGTTCCGCGATCCAGGGGCTGTGTTCGAACACCCCGCCAAAGCGCGCGACGAACGTGTCGCGATCCAGCGATGAGGGCCGTTCGCGGCGCTTGGGCAGGTGATGTTCGGCCCAGTGGTCGGAAATCTCGATCCGCCGCGGGCACCAGACATCGGGCTTGTCCGCGATGTGGTCGAGAAACCGGATCAGTCCGGCGATCTTGCCGGGGCGTCCGATCAGCCGGCAATGCAGTCCGACGCTCATCATCGCGGCGCGGCCTTGCTGCCCCTCGGCATAAAGCACGTCGAACGTGTCGCACAGGTATTGGCCGAAATCCTGCCCGGTCACCCAGCCGGGGCTAGCGGCAAAGCGCATGTCGTTGGCTTCCAGCGTGTAGGGAATGACCAGCAGCCGCTTGTTCCCGACCGGCATCCAGTGCGGCAGGTCGTCGTCGTAGGTGTCCGAGATGTACTCGATCGGGCCGGCCTCGCCGACCAGCCGGACGGTGTTCATACTGCACCGCCCGGTATACCAGCCGCGCGGCGGTTCGCCGACGACCTCGGTATGCAGGCGGATCGCCTCGGCAATGGCCGCGCGTTCGTCTTCTTCGGACATGGCGCGGTGGTCGATCCATTTCAGCCCGTGGCTGGCGATTTCCCAGCCCGCCGCCTTCATCGCCTCGACCTGGCCGGGGCTGCGGGCAAGCGCGCTCGCAACGCCGTAGATCGTCAGGGGAATGCCGCGCGACGTGAACAACCGGTGCAGCCGCCAGAACCCGGCGCGCGCGCCGTAGTCATAGATCGATTCCATGTTCCAGTGCCGTTCGCCCTGCCAGGGGGTGGCACCGGGAATGTCGGACAGGAACGCTTCGGACGCGGCGTCGCCATGCAGCAGGCAATTCTCGCCGCCTTCCTCGTAATTCAGCACGAATTGCACGGCGATCTTGGCCCCGCCCGGCCAGGCGGGGTCGGGGCGGTCAGCGCCATATCCGATCGTGTTGCGCGGATAACGTTTCATCGTGAACTCCCTGCACGTCCTTTACGAGGCAATTTCAGGGATTTGGCAAGCCCCGGCGCCACGTGGCGCTGGCAGTCGCGGGCAAAGCGGGTATCGTGGCGGTGAGGAACGCAGGGAGAGTGCCATGGCTGACGGATACCTGACAACACATGTGCTGGACACCGCGCGCGGTTGCCCGGCTGCAGGCATCGAGATCGCGCTCTACCGCGTTTCCGGAAATTCCCACCGCAAGATCGCCGAGGCGGTCACCAATGCCGATGGCCGAACCGACGCACCGATCTTGCCCAAGGACAAGTTCCAGCCCGGCAGCTACGAACTGATCTTTTTCGCCGGTGACTACCTGCGCGCCAACGGTCTGGCCAAGGACGACCCGCTGTTTCTGGATGCGGTTCCGATCCGCTTCGGAATGGCCGACCCGGACGCGCATTATCACGTGCCGCTGCTGCTGTCGCCCTATGGCTATTCCACCTATCGCGGCAGTTGACGCCTAGGCGCGGGTGGTGTCCTCGACATACATCCGCCAGCTGTGCCGGGGTGCGAATCCCAACAAACGCTTGGCCTTGGCGTTGGAATAAAACGTGCCCGTTTCCGTCACGTCCCGGACGTCGACACCGGTATAGAACCGGTCGATCAGAGCCTGCGAGGTCTCGGCCACCGAATGGTCGTCGTTCGAGACGTTGAATACCTCGAAACCCAGCCCATCGGTCCTAAGGCAACAGTCTACCATCTGCCCCAGGTCACGGGCGTCGATATAGGCAAAGAAGTTGCGCAGCCGCAGGGCCGGGTCGGCCAGGTAGGCCGGGAACTTCTGCGCGTATTCGTGCGGCTCGATCACGTTGTTGATCCGCAACCCGTAGATGTCGGCGCCACTGCGGCGCTGGAACGACCGCGCCGTCACCTCGTTCACCACCTTGGACATGGCATAGCTGTCCTCGGGGATCGTCGGGTGATCTTCGTCCAGCGGCAGATAGTCGGGCTTGCGCGTACCATCGGCGAAACAGGTGCCGTAGGTCGTTTCGGACGAGGCGAAAACGATCTTGCGCACGCCGAATTTCAGCGCCGCGTCGATGACGTTGTAGGTGGACAACGTGTTGACGCGATAGCATTCGTTATCCGAGGTCACCAGGATGCGCGGAATGGCGGCGAAATGCACCACGGCGTCGAAACGCGGCACGCCGGTGCCGGGTTCCAGTTCATCGAAACCCGCATAGCTGAGCATCGTGTCATAGACCTGCCCGGCATCGGTCAGATCGATCAGCCTTGTCTCGACCCCCGGCATATCCAGCGGCACCCGATCCACGTTCAGCACCCGGTGGCCCTGTTCGGCAAGATAGGTGATGGCGTGCCGCCCGGCCTTGCCGGAACCGCCGGTGAACAGGATGCGCATGGCAATCTCCAAAGCGTTTCGCACAGGCTAGTCGCGGACGGGGAAAATCGCCAGACCGGGCGCGCCCGTCGTTCAAGGATAAGCGCTGGCCTATCTCGGGCAATTGGATCATGGTTGCTCCATGCTCCAGAAGCACACCCTTGCCATCGCCGATGTCCGCGTCCCGTCCAAGCGGATGAAGACCCTTGACGAGGCAAAGCTGCAGAAAATCGCGGAAAGCATCATCGAGATCGGGCAGACCACACCGATACAGGTGCGCGTCGATGGCGACGGATACGTGCTTATCGAGGGACTGCACAGGCTGGAAGCGCTGCGCGCTCTCGGCTCGACTGAGGTCGAGGCGTTTTTCGTCAGAGCACGCTTGCACTGAAAGCCCGGCCCGACGCATCCGACCGAACAATTGCCACGGCGCCTGGCAGGATTTGACACCTGTTCGATCCGCTGCCGTCTCGCCCGGGTGCCGGGGGCTATTCGCAGTGTTCCATTTCTGACCGGTTCGCCGACAATCCGGTTAGACACTGCTCCGGTTCCTCTTTATCTGTCCCGCATGGCGAAGAAACCGACCACCGATCCGAACTACAAGATCCTCGCGGAAAACCGGCGGGCGCGGTTCGACTATGCGATCGAAAGCGACCTGGAATGCGGGATCATGCTGCAGGGCTCGGAGGTCAAGTCGCTGCGCGAGAACGGTTCCAACATCGCCGAAAGCTATGCCGAGGTGAAGGACGGCGAGCTGTGGCTGGTCAACAGCTATATCGCGCCATACGAACGCGCGATGTTCGGCCACGAGGACCGCCGCCGCCGCAAGCTGCTGGTGTCGCGCAAGGAATTGTCGCGGCTGTGGAACGAGACGCAGCGCAAGGGCATGACGCTGGTGCCGCTGGTTTTGTATTTCAACCACAAGGGCATCGCCAAGTTGAAGATCGGCATCGCCAAGGGCAAGAAGACCGTCGATAAGCGCGAGACCGAGGCCAAGCGCGATTGGGGCCGTCAGAAACAACGTCTGTTGAAGGAACGCGGCTGAGCCTGGCCGGCACGTCGTGCCTCGTGTCTCTCCCCCGGTCGGCCAGGGCCGGGGCGGTGGTGCCGAAACGGCTGGATGTGGCGGTCTTGGTGCCGGCGCGATTTGCAGGCGGATCGCCTTGACCCGGCATGTCGCATGGCCGTCTCCGGCCCTTGCAAGACAGGGCCGCGGCGACTAAGCACGGGGAGGTTTTCGATCCCGGTGCTGCTATGTCCCAAGACGATCCCAAGACGCTGGTCTCGACCGAATGGCTGGCGCGCCATATCAAAGATCCCGACCTGCGCATCCTGGATGCAAGCTGGTACATGTCGGATGCCGGGCGCGATCCGCGGGCGGAATACGACGCCGGTCACATCCCGGGCGCGCGGTTCTTCGATATCGACGAGATTTCCGATGCCCGCTCGGCGCTGCCGCACATGGTTCCGCCGGTCGAAAAATTCATGTCCCGCATGCGTGGCATGGGGGTCGGCGACGGCCATCAGGTGGTGGTCTATGACGGCGCGGGCCTTTTTTCCGCCGCCCGGGTCTGGTGGCTTTTCAAGCTGATGGGTCAGGACGATGTCGCGGTACTGGACGGCGGTTTCCCGAAATGGCGCGACGAAGGCCGCGAGATCGAGGATCTGCCGCCGATGGTGCGCGACCGTCACATGACGGTGCGACGCCAGAACCACCTGGTCAAGGACGTCACGCAGGTCTCGGCCGCGGCGAAACTGCGCGATGCCGAAATACTCGATGCCCGCAGCCCCGGCCGGTTTCGCGGCGAAGAGCCCGAGCCGCGCGCCGGGCTGCGGTCGGGTCATATCCCGGGCTCGCGCAACGTGCACTATGCCACGCTGCTGAATGCCGACGGCACGATGAAGACCCCCGACGACTTGCGCGCGGTGTTCGACGCCGCCGGGGTCGACCTGTCCAAACCGGCCATCACGACCTGCGGGTCCGGCGTCACCGCCGCGATCATCAGCCTTGCCCTGTCGCGCCTCGGAAAATCCGACCACGCCGTTTATGACGGGTCGTGGTCGGAATGGGGCGCTTTCCCGACCCTGCCCATCGCCACCGGAGACGCGTGATGTTCGAAGCCCTGACCGCCCAGCCGCCCGACAAGATCCTGATGCTGATGCAAGCGTTTCGCGAGGATCCGCGCGAAACCAAGATCGACCTCGGCGTCGGCGTCTACAAGGATGCCAACGGCCTGACGCCGATCATGCGCGCGGTCAAGGCGGCGGAAAAGCAGCTTTGGGAAACCGAGACCACCAAGTCCTATACCGGCCTGGCCGGTGACCCGGGCTTTTCCGACGCGATGATCGCGCTGGTTCTGGGCGATGCGGTGGCGCGCGCCAACGTCGCCGCGGCCGCCACGCCCGGCGGTACCGGTGCCGTGCGCCAGGCGTTCGACATGGTCAAGATGGCCAATCCGGACGTCCGGGTTTTCGTCTCGGATCCGACCTGGCCGAACCATCTGTCGATTCTCAAGCACATGCAGATCCAGATGGTGCCCTACCGTTATTTCGACGGCGAAACCCGTGGCGTCGATTTCGACGGCATGATGGCGGACATCGCCAAGGCGGGCAAAGGCGACGTGGTGTTGCTGCACGGCTGCTGCCACAACCCGACCGGCGCCAACCTGACCCTGCCGCAATGGCGCGAGGTCGTCGCGCTGCTGGCCAAGACCGGTGCGACGCCGATGATCGACATCGCCTACCAGGGCTTCGGCGACGGTCTCGAGGACGACGCCGCCGCGACCCGGCTGGTGGCCTCATCGCTGCCCGAATGCCTGATCGCTGCCAGCTGTTCCAAGAATTTCGGCATCTACCGCGAACGCACCGGCCTGCTGATGGCCGTCGCCCAGGACAGCAGCGCGCGCAAGTTGAACCAGGACACGCTCAACTACCTGAACCGCCAGAACTATTCCTTTCCGCCCGATCACGGTGCGCGGCTGGTCACGATGGTGCTGACCGACCAGGCGCTGCGGGCCGACTGGGCGGCGGAACTGGAAGAGGTGCGCAATTCGATGCTGGGCTTGCGCACGCATTTGGCGCAGGAATTGCAACGCCTCGGCGGATCGGACCGGTTCGGCTTCATCGCCCAGCACCGGGGCATGTTCTCGCGCCTCGGCGCCACGCCGGATCAGGTGGAAAAGCTGCGTGCCGATCACGGCATCTACATGGTCGGCGATTCCCGTCTGAATATCGCCGGGCTGAACGCCAAAACCGTGCCGATCCTCGCCCAGGCGATCGTCGACTGCGGTATCTGACACGGGCGGGCGCGTCGCCCGCAGCGACCGTCGGCCGGAACGGCCGGTGCCCAGATCAGGCCGTACCCGGCGGGTACGGCCTTTTTCGTGTCAGGTGACCGTGATGCGGCCCGTCATCGCCGGGTGGAAGCGGCAGACGTAATCGTAGGTGCCGGGCTGGGCGAAAGTCAGGGTGGCTTCGTCCCCGCGGCCGAGCCGACCGGTGTCAAAGCCCTGACCGGTCGCGGTGTGGGGCGCGCTGTCGGCGTTCACGAAAGTGACCGAGGTGCCGACCTCGATCGTCAGCATCGCCGGCTGAAAGGCAAAGCCCGAGATCGTCACGGTTGCAGCGGCGTGGCTTGCGGCGCGGGACATTCCGGCGCCGAGCGGGGCAAGTGTCGCTCCAAGCGCAAGGCGCAGGGCGGAACGGCGGGTCATGCAGGTCATCGGGGCATCTCCTTCTGGTTATCCGATACTCATTGGTCGGCGGGCGTCCCCAAACAGTTCAAACTTTTTTTACCCGTGGCAGGCGACGCTGTCCTCCGGCGCCTCGGCGCGATCGGTCATGCCGTAGTCGCGCAGCACGTGGCAGACCTTCAGCCGGTAATCGGAGAAGATGCCCTTGCGGCCGCGGCTTTGCGCGTGGCGATGCGCCGCCAGCCTGCGCCAGCGTATCACCGCATCCTCGTCCTCGAAGAAGCTGATCGACAGCAGCTTGCCGGGGGTGGTCAGGCTCTGGAACCGCTCGACGCTGATAAAGCCCTCGACCTCCTCGACCAGCGGCCGCATCTCGGCGGCGATGTCCAGATAGGTCTGCTTGCGCCCCTCGGCGGGAATCACTTCGAAGATGACGGCGATCATGTGCGGCTCCCATGCGGTGCGGATGCCAAGGTCAGGAAAGTCCGGTCCTCGCGCAAGAGGAACCTTTCGCGCAGCGCGAATTGGTAGTTTTCCTGTCCCAGCGGGTCGGCCGCCAGCCGGGCGCGGTAGGCCTCGTAGGCAGCCAGGCTGTCGATATGGTAGATGCCGTAGGCCCGGGTGCTCGATCCCTCGTGAGGCGCGAAATAGCCCACGAGATCGGCGCCACAACGCGGGATCGCCTGCCCCCAGTTGCGGGCGTATTCCTCGAACTGGGCTTTCTTGGTCGGGTCGATCTGGTAGCGGATGATGCATGTCAGCATGGCGGGTCTCCTGGTTGTCAGACCGGTCTAGCAACTTGATCGACGCGAATGCTTCGGTCATGATCGAAGCATGAAAGACGGACCCGACATTGCCCGCATCGCCGCGCTGATCGGCGATCCCGCCCGCGCCAACATCCTGACCGCTCTGATGGGCGGCAAGGCGCTGACCGCGACCGAACTGGCTTCCGAGGCCGGGGTGACGCCGCAAACCGCCAGCGGGCATCTGGCGCGGCTCGACGAGGGCGGGCTGGTGCGCATACGCAAGCAGGGTCGGCACAAATACGTGACGCTCGGCTCCGACGCGGTGGCCGGCGTGCTCGAGGCGCTGATGGGCCTGTCGGCCGGTACCGGCCATCTGCGCACCCGAACGGGCCCGCGCGATTCGGCGCTGCGCCAGGCACGGGTTTGCTACAACCACCTAGCCGGGGACCGCGGCGTGCAGATGTTCGACGCGCTCACCGCGCAGGGTGTGCTGACCATGTCGGGGGACGATGTGGCCCTGACGGCGTCGGGCGCTGATTTCGCCGTTGGTTTCGGCATCGACCTCGATGCGCTGGCGCGCAGACGCGCGCCGCTCTGCCGCGCCTGCCTCGATTGGTCGGAACGCCGCACTCACCTGGCCGGATCGCTGGGTCGGGCGATGCTCGACCGGATGTTCGTCCTGGGTTGGGCGCGGCGCGATCCGGACAGCCGGGCGGTCCACTTCACCCCGCCGGGCGCGCGGGCCTTCGATGCGGCGTTCGCCCGTCCCTGAGCCTCAGTCGGGATTGGCCCGCGTGATCGGGATCGGCAGCGGCATGTCGCGCGGATGCCGCCCGCCGCTGGCCGCTAGCATCCTTCGATCTTCATCTTGCCGGATAAACTCCGGGGTGAATGGCGGCTTGGCCGCCAGAGGGGCAGCGCCCCTTTGCCCGGGCTCCGGGGGCGCGGGGGTCAACAAAGGCCGCAACAAAGCCACCGGATGGGCCCGCAACGACAGGCGCATGGCGACGTAATCCTCGACCACCTGTTCGCCCATCGTCATCTCGGGCAGCAGCGCGACCGGTTCCTGGGTCCCCTCGCCGTCGATGTCGCGGGCGAACAGCGGCAATTCCTGCGACGGGCCCAAGCCCTTGGCCTCCCACAGCGCCGCGCGCCGCGACAGACCCAGCCCGGCAAAGACGTCGGCCTCGGCCAATCGCGCCAGCACGGGCGCGGCCAGCCCCGCCCGCCGCCAGACATCGCGCACGGTTTGATACCCGTTGCCGCGTGCGCCCGCGATCCACTGCGCGTCTTCCTCGGACAGCCCCTTGATCTGCCGAAAGCCCAGCCGCAGGGCCAGCCCGCCTTGTCCGTCGGGTTCCATCACGTTGTCCCAGAAACTGGCATTGATGCAGACCGGGCGCACCACCACGCCGTGTTCGCGGGCATCCCGCACGATCTGGGCCGGCGCGTAAAAGCCCATGGGCTGCGAATTCAGCAGCGCGCAGGCGAAGATGCCGGGATGGTGGCGCTTGATCCAGGCGCTGGCATAGACCAGCAGGGCGAAGCTGGCGGCGTGGCTTTCCGGGAACCCGTAGGATCCGAACCCCTCGATCTGGGAAAAACACCGCTCGGCGAAATCGTCGTCATAGCCGTTGCGTTTCATGCCCTTCAGGAACAGCGCGCGGAACTCGCTGACCGACCCATGCTTCTTGAAGGTCGCCAGCGACCGCCGCAGACGATCGGCCTGTTCGGGGGTAAACCCCGCGCCCACGATGGCGATCTGCATCGCCTGTTCCTGGAACAGCGGCACACCCAGCGTCTTGCCCAGCACCTGGCCAAGTGCGTCCGAGGGAAAGCTGACCGCCTCCTCGCCGTTGCGCCGCCGGATATAGGGATGCACCATGTCGCCCTGGATCGGGCCGGGGCGGATGATCGCCACCTCGATCACCAGGTCGTAGAAGGTCCGCGGTTTCATCCGCGGCAGGAAGTTCATCTGCGCGCGGCTTTCGACCTGGAAGACCCCGATGCTGTCGGCCTCGCAGAGCATGTCGTAGACCGCCGGGTCCTCGGGCGGCAGCGTGGCCAGGCTGAAGCGTTCGCCGTGGTGCAGATCGAGCAGGTCGAACGCCTTGCGGATGCAGGTCAGCATGCCAAGCGCCAGCACGTCGACCTTGAGGATGCCCAGGCTGTCGATGTCGTCCTTGTCCCAGCAGATGACCGTGCGGCCCTCCATCGTGGCGTTCTCGATCGGCACCAGTTCATCAAGCCGCCCCTCGGTCATGATGAAGCCACCGACATGCTGCGACAGGTGCCGGGGGAAGCCGACGATCTCGTAGACCAGCTCCAGCGTCAGCCGAAGCTGCCGGTCGCCAGGGTCCAGCCCGATCTCGGCCATGCGCTCGGCCTCCAGCCCCTTGGTCGAGAAGAACCCCCAAAGCTGCGACGACAGCGCGCCGATCGTGTCGCGCGCCAGCCCCATCGCCGCGCCGACCTCGCGGATGGCGCGCTTGCCGCGGTAATGGATGACGGTGGCGCACAGGCCCGCGCGGTGGCGGCCGTAACGGTCGTAGATGTGCTGGATCACCTCCTCGCGGCGCTCGTGTTCGAAATCGACGTCGATATCGGGTGGCTCGTCGCGCGCCTCACTGACGAAACGTTCGAACACCATCGTGCCGATCTCGGGGGAAACCGAGGTGACGCCGAGGCAGTAGCACACGACCGAATTGGCGGCGCTGCCGCGGCCCTGGCAAAGGATGTTCCGCGCGCGGGCAAAGGCCACCACGTCGCGCACGGTCAGGAAATAGGGCTCGTATCTCAGCTTGGCGATCAGGGCCAGTTCGTGTTCCAGCATCGCACGCACCTTGTCGGGCGCGCCGTGCGGATAGCGCCAGCGCAACCCCTCGTGGGCCAGCCGCCGCAGCCGTGCCTCGGCGGTCTCGCCCTGCGCGATTTCCGAGGGGTATTCGTAGCGCAGCGTGCCCAGGTCGAAGCGGCAGCGCTCGGCCAGCGCGGCGGCGCGGTCGACGGCATCGGCCTGCGGTCCCATCAGCGCGCGCATCTCGGCCTCGGACCGCAGGCGCTGTTCGGCATTGGCCAGGGCGGATTTGCCCAGGTCCGAGACCCGGCAGCCCAACCGGATCGCGGTCAGCACGTCGGCCATGCGGCGGCGGCGGCCGTGATGCATGCGCGGGCAGGCGGTGGCGACCGTGGGCAGGCCCAGATCGGCGGCGAGCCGGGCAATCCGGGCAAAGCGGCGATCATCCTCACCGTCGTAAAGCGGTGTCAGCGCCAGATGCATCTGCGGATGCAGGCGGCGCGACAGCCGTTCGGCTTGTGTCCGCCACGGGCACGCGCCGCGGGTCGGCGACGGGATATGTGGTGGCGGATGCAGGATCAGTTCCAGCCCGCTCATGTCGTCCGGCAACTCGGCCAGGCGCAGGTCGCAATGCCCCTTCGGCGCGCGCAGCCGGCCCTTGGAGATCAGCCGGCACAGCACCGCCCAGCCCCGCCGGGTCGCCGCCAGGGCCGTGATCTCGACACCCTCGGAAAAGACCAGCCGGGCCGCCGGGATCAGCCGCGGCACGTTGCGGATCGCCATCGCGTCGGGCCGCACAAGGCCGGCGGGGCAGGGCGGCCCGATGCGGCCGTCGCGCGCTTCCACCGCGTCGCGCTCGGCCACCTGCCGGGCGATCTCGCGCGCCCGTGTATGCGCCCGCACGATGCCCGCCACCGAATTGACATCGGCGATGGCGATGGCTGAAAGGCCCAGGATCGCCGCGCGCTCCATGTATTCCTCGGGATGCGAGGCACCGGTGAGGAAAGTGAAGTTCGAGGTGATGGACAACTCCGAGAACATAAGAAGAACATAGCGCTTGTGCGGGGCTGGGGCGAGTCCCCTGTTTCTTCTCTTTTCCAAATACGCACGGCCCGCCTGTGGCCACGGGGCGCTGGCGTATTTTCGAAAGAGAAGAAGGGATCAGGCGCGGCGATGCGGCCCGGTCAGAGCTGCCACGGCCAGGATCAGACCCGACACGGTGGCGATCATGCCCGCCGCGGATACAGTGGCTGAAAAGCCCAGCCAGAGCGGCCCATATCCGGCCAGCACGTAGCCCAGCACGGCCGAGGCCGCGGCGAAGGCCAACGACCAGCCGACCTGCGCGCCCAAGTCGTTGGTCATCATCCGTGCTGCAGCGGGCGGGCAGATGAACATCGCGATCACGATGATCGATCCCACCGCGTCGAAGGCCGCCACCGCCGCCAAGGCCGCCGCGACGACCAGGCCGAGCGACAAAGACGCAGTCGGCAGTCCCAATCCGCGCGCGAAGCCTTCGTCGAAAGTGGCGATCTTGAGCGGCCGCCAGAACAGCGCCGTCAGCGCGGCCACCAGTGCCAGAACCCCGGCCATGCGCAGCAATTCCGGCGGCAGTCCCGCAAGGGCGGCGGGGTCGGTCAGCGAGGCCCAGCCGCGGGCATCCAGCCAGATCAGGCTTTCGAGATTGCCGTAAAGCGCGTGTTCGACGTCCAGATGCACGCCGGACGTATCGGACTGTTCTAGCAGCAGAACACCGCCGGCGAACATGGCGGTAAAGACCACGCCCATCGCCGCGCCGGTTTCGACCCGACCCAGGCGGCGGATCGTTTCGATCAACACCACGGCCACAACGGCCGCCGTGCCGGCGCCGAGTGTCATCGGCAGGGTCGCGACGGTGCCGGTCACGAGGAATGCCACGACGATGCCGGGCAGGACGACATGGCTGATCGCGTCGCCGATCAGCGATTGCCGGCGCAGCAGCAGGAACGTACCGGGCAGGGCGCAGGCCATCGCCGCGAATGCCCCGATCAGGATCGGCGTAAGCGAAAGCGAGACGAACTCCGCACCCATCATGTCGCCTCCTTGGGCGGACCGATGCGCCGGTCGATCTCGGAGATCTGGTCACGGGTCAGAACCTCGTCGATGCGGGTCAATCCGTTGTCATGGGCGGCAAGCTCGGCCAGTGCGACGCTGCCGCGCAACGCTCGCCACCGCGCTTCGTCCCGAACGGCGTTTGCAGCGGCGGCGCGGCCATGTTCGGTCACCACGCCATCGGCCCGCATCAGACCGGCCCGCCGCAGCAGGCGGCGGGTGCGCGCCTCGTGTACCGGCAAGCCATGCGCCAACGCGACAAGACCCTGCCGGCGGTGAACCTCCTGGCCCAGTTGCACCTGGTGCAACAGGGCGGCGACGACGCCCCGGCGCGGCGCCAGCAACATCGACGCGGCGAAAAAGGTGAAGGCCACAAGCACGATGATCGGTCCGGTGGGCAGGTCCGGCGCGGTGGCCGACACGGCTGCGCCCAGATAGCCCGACAATCCGCCCAGCAGCGCAGCGATGGCGACCGACAGTTCGGCCCGATCGGTCCAGAAACGCGCGGCGACCGGTGGAATGATGAGCAGGGCGACGACCAGGATCAGTCCGACCACCTTGAGCCCGACAACCGTGACCGCCAACACCAGCGTCATCAGCGCAAGGTCGAGCCGGGCGATGTTCAGGCCACGCACTTCGGCATAGCCCTGGTCGAAAGCGACCATCAGGAAGGCGCGGCGCAGCGCCAGTGCGGCAGCCAGCACCAGCGCGCCGCCGATGGCAATGGTGATCGCATCGGCGCGCAGCATCCCGGCGGTCGAACCCAGCAGGAACCCTTCGAGCCCCGCCTGGCGACCCGAGGGAAGCGACTGGATCACCGTCAGCAACACGATGCCGAAACCGAAGAAGACCGACAGGATGGCACCGATGGCGCCATCCTCGGTCATCCGGGTGGACCGGGTCAGCCAGCCGATGATCCACAGCCCGGCCCAGGCCGACACCGCCGCTCCGGCCATCAATACCGGCAAGCTGCGCCCGTCCTGGCCCAGCAGGACCAGTCCGATGAAAGCCAGCGCAAGGCCCGGCAGGGTGGCATGGCTGATCGCGTCCGAGACCAGCGCGCGCTTGCGCAGATGCAGGAAGCTGCCGATCGTGCCCGCTGCCAGACCGAGCGCCGCAGCGCCAAGGGCCACCAGTGTGGCGTTGTAGCCCAACTGGAGAAGCAGCGCGTCGCGCAGCATCGCGTCAGGCCCCGCGTGCCAGCTCGGGCATGGCCTGGCTCAGCCGGCCGCCATAGGTGGCCTGAAGCAGGTCGGGGGTGAAGGTCGTATCCACCGGTCCTTCGGCGATGGCGCGGCGATTGATCAGGAAGACGCGGTCGAAATAGGCTTCGACGGTCGACAGGTCGTGATGGACGGCGACCACGGTACGGCCTTCGTCGCGCAGGGCCTTGAGAACGGCGATGATCGCGGCTTCGGTCGCGGCGTCGACCCCGGCAAAGGGTTCGTCCAGCAGGTAGAGATCGGCGTCCTGCGCCAGCGCCCGGGCCAGGAAGACCCGCTGCTGCTGGCCGCCGGACAGCTGGCCGATCTGGCGGTCCGCGAAGTCACGCATGCCGACGCGGTCGAGACAGGCCAGCGCCCGGTCGCGGTGTTCCGCGCGCACCCGGCGGAACAGGCCCAGTTCGCGGTAAAGTCCCATCAGAACCACGTCCAGAACACGTGTCGGGAAATCCCAATCGACGGAATTCCGCTGCGGGACATAGGCGATGCGGTCCCGCACGGCGGCAAAGGGCTGGCCCCAGAACATCACGTGCCCCGCCAGCGCCGGTACGATCTGCAGCGCCGCCTTGAGCAGCGATGATTTCCCGGCGCCGTTCGGGCCGACGATGGCCGTCATGGTGCCCGATTGCACGGTCATGTCGGCCGAGAAGACCACCGGCTCGCCGCCATAAGAAACCGTCAACCCGCGCAGCGCCATCGGGCTTGCGCCGAGGTCTTCGTGCAGGGCGTGGCCGTGATCGAAAGCGAGGGACAGGGTTTTCATGGTTCAGCTTTCTGCCGACAGCCGCCCGGCCATACCGCGGGCCGGGGCATCGGCGCCAAGGGCGCGGGCGATGGTGGTGGCGTTGTGATCCAGCATGCCGACCAGCGTGCCTTCGTAGGTCCCTGGTGCGCCCATCGCATCCGAGAACAATTCGCCGCCGATGGTCACCTCGTGGCCGCGGGCGCGGGCGCCTTCGATCAGGGCCCGGATGTTGCGATCCGAGACCGAGCTTTCGACGAAAACGGCACCGATCTTGCGCGCAGCCAGCATGCCGACCAGTTCACCGATGCGCTGCAAGCCGGCCTCGCTTTCGGTCGAGATGCCCTGGATGCCTTCCACCTCGAAGCCGTATTCGCGGCCGAAATAGCCAAAGGCATCATGCGCGGTAACCAGCACGCGCGCCTCTTGCGGGACACGCGACAGGATGTCGGCGGCGTAGGTTCCGACCGCGTCGAGTTCGGCCAGATAGGCTTCGGCGTTGGCCGCGAAGGTGTCGGCATGGTCCGGCGCGGCTTCGATCAGGGTGTCGCGTACCCGCTCGACCGCGAATCGCCAAAGGCCGGGCACCATCCAAAGATGCGGGTCGGCGCGGCCCTCGTAATCGACGTGGCGCAGCAGCTTGTCGGCAGGCGCCGCCTCGGCCACCGCGACGACGCGGGTGCGGCTGGCGAGTTCGGTCAGAAAGTCCTCGAGCTGGGCTTCGAGATAGAGGCCGTTCCACAGCACCACATCGGCGCGCGCCATCGCCGCGATGTCCGAGCGGGTCTGGCGATAGCCGTGCGGGTCCACGCCCGGCCCCATCAGGGCCCGGACATCGGCCTTGTCGCCCGCAATCGCCGTCGCGGCGTCGGCGATCATGCCGGTAGTGGCGATGACGGATATCGGCGACTGCGCCAGCGCGGCGTGCGGTGCGAACGCAGCAGCGGCGGTGGCGGTCAGCAAAGCGCGGCGGGTCAAGAACATCGGGTGTTTTTCTCCTTTGCATGAATATGAGAGTCATTCTCACAAAGTCAATGATAATGCGAATTGTTCGCAATCAAGGGCCGGGCGGGAATCCGCCGCGACGGCAGCGCTTGCCTCTGTCCCGGTCGCGTGTCACCGTTTCAGAGCAAGACACGAGGACAACGATGCACACCGCGCAGAAGTCAGGGCTCGACCAGCTTCCCCAGGTGACCGAACCCCGCAATCCGGGCATGTCGCTGGACATGGACTGGGTGATGCGCGCCCGCGCCAACCGCTCGGCTATCGAACGCCGCGCGGCGACCCTGCCGGGGCGGCGATCCGTCAAGAAGGCGCATCAGGCGGCCTGGCTTGCCCGGGCGATTTCCTGCATCGACCTGACGACGCTGGCGGGCGACGACACGGCGGGGCGCGTGGCCCGGTTGTGTTCCAAGGCGCGCCAGCCGGTGCGCGCCGACCTGCTGGACACCATCGGCATGCCGGGGCTGACCGTCGGCGCCGTCTGCGTCTATCACGACATGATCGCCCCGGCCGTCGCGGCGCTGCAGGGCAGCGGCATTCCCGTCGCCGCGGTCAGCACCGGCTTTCCCGCCGGCCTGTCGCCGTTTCACCTGCGCGTCGCCGAGATCGAGGAAAGCGTCAAAGCAGGCGCCGCCGAGATCGACATCGTCATCTCGCGTCGCCATGTGCTGACCGGAAACTGGCAGGCGCTGTACGACGAAATGCGAACCTTCCGCGCCGCCTGCGGCGAAGCGCATGTCAAGGCGATCCTGGCCACCGGGGAACTGGGCACGCTGCAGAACGTCGCGCGCGCCTCGCTGGTCTGCATGATGGCGGGGGCCGATTTCATCAAAACGTCGACCGGCAAGGAAAGCGTCAATGCCACGCTGCCGGTCAGCCTGGTGATGATGCGGGCGATCCGGGACTATCACGAGGCGACGGGGTTTCGCGTCGGCTACAAACCCGCGGGCGGGATTTCCAAGGCAAAGGACAGCCTGACCTATCTTGCACTGGTCAAGGAGGAACTGGGCGATCGCTGGCTGCGGCCCGACCTGTTCCGCTTCGGCGCCTCGTCGCTGTTGGGCGATATCGAGCGGCAGCTGGAACACCATGTGACCGGCGCCTATTCGGCGTCCTGGCGGCATGCGATGGGGTAAGGCGATGCAGTTGACCCCGGAATACGCGGCGGCGGCTTTGTTTTTCATGCTGATCGTCCTGTCCACGGCGTGGAGGCGAGGACGCATCCGCCGCGCCGTGCGCGACCTGCCGACCCCGATGCAGCGACTGCTGGGACCCGAGCCCTTGTTCATGCCGCCGCCGGATGGACGATTGCCCGACGCTCTGCGGGACTACGCGGCGCTTCATCGGCGCACGCGGTGGGTGCAACTGGTGCTATGGACCGTCGCTTTCTGCTGGATCGCCTATGTCGTCTACCACGCGCTGAAAGGCCCATTCGCATGACCGTCAAGCAAATCTTCGATAGCATGGATTACGGCCCCGCGCCTGAAGCCGCCGGCGATGCGTTGGCCTGGCTGGTGGATCAGGGCGACCGGTTCGGACATTTCATCGACGGGGTCTTCACCGATCCAGGCGACGGCTTCGACAGCCGCAACCCGGCGACCGGCGAGGTGCTGGCGACGCTCTCTCAGGCCACGCAGGCCGATGTGGATGCCGCCGTCGCCGCGGCGCGGGCCGCGCAGGGCAAGTGGGCGCGGCTGGGCGGCAGGGGGCGGGCGCGGTATCTGTATGCAATCGCGCGGCTGTTGCAAAAGCATTCGCGGCTGTTCGCGGTGCTGGAAACGCTCGACAACGGCAAGCCGATCCGCGAAAGCCGCGACATCGATATCCCGCTGGCGCAGCGGCATTTCTACCACCATGCGGGCTATGCCCAGCTGATGGAGGCGGAATTGCCCGGCCGCGAACCACTGGGTGTGTGCGGCCAGATCATTCCGTGGAATTTCCCGCTGCTGATGTTGGCCTGGAAGGTCGCGCCGGCGCTGGCCATGGGCAACACCGTGGTTCTGAAACCGGCGGAATGGACGTCGCTGACCGCGCTGCTGTTCGCCGATATCTGCCGCCAGGCCGGGCTGCCCAAGGGGGTGGTGAACATCGTTACCGGCGACGGCGCCGTGGGCGAGATGATCGTCAACGCGGATGTGGACAAGATCGCGTTCACCGGCTCGACCGAGGTGGGCCGCCGCATCCGGCAGGCAACGGCGGGCCGCGGCATACCGCTGACGCTCGAACTGGGCGGCAAGTCGCCCTACATCGTGTTCGAAGATGCCGATCTGGATTCCGCGGTCGAGGGGCTGGTCGACGCGATCTGGTTCAACCAGGGCCAGGTCTGTTGCGCGGGGTCGCGGCTGCTGGTGCAGGAAGGCATTGCACCGCGCTTCCATGCCAAGCTGCGCGCGCGGATGGACAAGCTGCGCATCGGCGATCCGCTGGACAAGTCGGTCGATGTGGGCGCCATCGTCGATCCGCTCCAGCGCAACCGCATCGCCGCGCTGGTCGATGCCAATGCCGAAGGCGAGACCTATCGCGCCGCTTGTCCGCTGCCCGATGGCTGTTTCTACCCGCCGACCCTGATTTCAGGCCTGTCGCCCGCCTCGCCGCTGATGCAGGAGGAGATCTTCGGCCCGGTGCTGGTGTCGTCGACGTTCCGCACGCCGGACGAGGCGGTGCAGATGGCCAACAACACCCGATACGGGCTGGCCGCGACGGTCTGGTCGGAAAACATCAACACCGCGCTTGACGTGGCGCCCCGGCTGGCGGCGGGCGTCGTCTGGGTGAACGGCACCAACCTGTTCGACGCCGCGGCCCCCTTTGGCGGCGTGCGCGAAAGCGGGTTCGGCCGCGAAGGCGGCTGGGAAGGGCTGGCGGCCTATACACGGCCAGGGGGCAAGCCCAAGGCGTTGAAACCCGTCGCCGCCTTCGACGGCGACGAGGCCGAACCGCAACCGGTCGACCGCACCGCCAAGCTTTATGTCGGCGGCAAGCAGGCCCGCCCCGATGGCGGCTATGCCCGCAACGTCTTTGACCGGCGCGGCCGGCTGATCGGGCAGGCGCCGATCGCCAACCGCAAGGACATCCGCAACGCGGTCGAGGCGGCACGCGGTGCATCGGGCTGGTCCAGCGCCACGGCGCATCTGAGGGCGCAGGTGATCTATTACATCGCCGAGAACCTCGCCGCGCGCGGATCGGAATTCGCCGCGCAGATCGACCGCATGACCGGCGGCAAGTCCGGCGCCAAGGAAGTCGACGCCGCCGTCGCGCGGCTGTTCACCTATGCTGCCTGGGCAGACAAATTCGACGGGCGGGTGGCGCAGGCGCCATTGCGCGGCGTGGCGATGGCATTGCGGGAACCCTGCGGTGTGATCTGCGCCCTGTGTCCCGACGATGTTCCGCTTCTGGGTCTTGTATCGGTCATGGCGCCCGCCATTGCCATGGGCAACCGCGTGGTGCTGGTCGCCTCGGAACCCTTCCCGCTGGCCGCCACCGATTTCTACCAGGTGCTGGATACGTCCGACGTTCCGGGCGGTGTGGTCAACATCCTGACCGGATCGCATGCCGACCTGGCGCCGACCCTGGCCACCCATGCCGATGTCGAGGCGGTCTGGTCCTTTTCCTCGACCGACCTGGCCGCCGAGATCGAGCGAGGGGCCGCAGGGAATCTGAAACGGACCTGGGTCAACAACGGCCATTCCCGCGACTGGCTGGGCGCCGAGGGCGAGGGGCGCGAATTCCTCGACGCCGCGACCGAGGTCAAGACCGTCTGGGTGCCCTACGGCGCCTGATCGTCGGGCAAGGCCTCCAGCAGGTCGCCGGGCTGGCAATCCAGTACCGCGCAGATCCGCGCCAGTGTCTCGAACCGGATGCCCTTGACCTTGCCGGATTTCAGCAGGCTGATGTTCTGTTCGGTGATGCCGACCCGTTCGGCCAGTTCGCGCGACCGCATCTTGCGCTGTGCCAGCATCACGTCCAGGCGAACGACGATCTGCATCAGACGAAACCTTCGTTCTCGCGGGCCACTGCGACCGCTTGGGTCATGACGATCCCGATCAGCAGCATCAGACCGCCGGCGAGCGCCGTTCCGATAGCATCGGACTGGATCGCGATGGCCAGCATCCGCTGCCCCACCGGCGCGTCCATCGTCAGGGCCAGACCGCTCAGCGGGTGCAGCAGCAGGCTCCAGAATGCCTGCGCGACCAGGCCCAGCCCGATGCCGCGAATCGCGCGCGCAGCGTTCGGCGTCAGCGCGGCGTCGTCGGCATAGGCGCGGAACAGCCGCGCGACCTGCGACAGCGTGAACAGCGCGATGCCCGCCGACATCCAGGCGCAGGCCACCAGGGCCGCGCGGGCGGTGCCGCTCACCGGCCAGGCCACCTCCAGACCGAAGCTGTGCGCGCGCTCGGCCACGAGCAGCGTTGGCACGGCGGTGACGTAGATCAGCAGCCCGACGATGGCCGCCATCAGGATAGTAACCGACAGGAACAGCGCGTGGGCGATGCGGCGGGTGCGATGCGGAAGGTGGGTCATGCGGGTCTCTTGCCTGAATTTGATTATTTAATGTAAAACAATTAAAAATGATTCCACAAGAGGTAAACGATGATCCGTATCCTGCTCATTCTCGCCCTTGCCCTTCAAGGCTGTACCGCCATCGATGCCGTCACGGCCGCCAGGCTCGGCACAACCGATCCCCTGTCCGCCGATCCCGCCGTCTACCGGGTCATTGCGCATCTGCCGGAGGGTCTGGAAATCATCCCCGGTAGCGCGCGGTTGGTGCTGGTTGCGACGCGCGACGGGCAAACGGCCGGCGGGGAGTTCGTGCTCGACCGACAGACATCGGGTCGTCAAAGTGCTTTTTCAGTGGCCGATCGCGACCTGCCGGCGCTGCGGGCCGCGCAAGCCGCCGCGCGGACCTGGGAAACCGAAGATCCGCAAGGCACGTCCGGCAGCCTGTCGCTGTCTTTCGGACTGTGCACCGTCGATGGCGGCCCCGACATGGACGTCCCGGTCAGCGCCGAAATCGCGATTGACGGTGGCACGCCGCGTCCGCTGTTGCGCCCGACCCCGGTCAGACGCTATCTGGCGATGATGCGGCAGGCAGGCAGGCCGGTCGGACCCTGCGAAAACACCGCGTGACATTGAGATTTCGCACGCGCGGTGTTACCTTTATTCCATGCCGTGTGCCGGGGCTGACCGGCGCGTAGCGACAAGGAGGACGATGTCCTGTCAATCACGACCCATGCGGCGGATGCCGCAGCCCGGGATCCCCGCATGAGCGGGGCGCTCGACACCGCGATCACCGCCGAGACGCTTCTGTCCGCGGTTCTCGCTTCTCTCGATGACAACAAGGCCGAAGACGTCGTGCAGATCGACCTGCGCGGCAAGACCTCTGTCTGCGATTACATGGTGGTCTGTTCGGGCCGGTCGTCGCGGCAGGTCGCGGCGATTTCCGAGAAACTGGTGGAAACGCTCAAGCACGATCACGGTGTCCTGTCCAAGACCGAAGGCAAGGATACCGGCGACTGGGTGCTGATCGATGCCGGCGACGTGGTGGTCCACGTTTTCCGTCCCGAGGTGCGCGAATTCTACCAGCTTGAAAAGATGTGGCTGCCGGCAAGCGGCGCCGGGGCGTCTGCCAAGGCGCAGTAGTGCGGCTGCATCTTTGCGTTGTGGGCCGGCTGCGGGCGGGTCCCGAACGCGATCTGATCGACGATTATCTGGACCGTGCCACGCGAACGGGCCGGGGCCTTGGCCTCGGGCCGGTGAGCGAACACGCGGTCGAGGACCGCAAGGGCGGTGGCATGGCGGCCGAAGCGGCCTTGCTGACCCGCGCGGTGCCCGACGGCGCGCGGCTGTGCGTGCTGGACGAACGCGGCAAGGCGCTGTCGTCGCCGGAATTCGCCGACACGCTGGCAGGCTGGCGCGACGGGGGCGCGGCGAACGCGGCCTTTGTCATCGGCGGGGCGGATGGGGTCGACCCCACCCTGCGCGACAACGCCGATCTGGTGCTGTCGCTGGGCCGGATGGTCTGGCCGCACATGCTGGCGCGGGTGATGCTGGCCGAGCAGCTCTACCGTGCCACGGCGATCCTGGCGGGAACGCCCTATCACCGGGTTTAACTGTACGCGATGACAAGCAAAATCACGCCCAGGATCACGCGGTATATCACGTAAGGCGTGAAGCTGACCGATCGCAGCAGACGCATCATCAGCGCCAATGCGGCGAAGGCGGCGGCAAAGGCCATCGCGGCGGCGATGGCGCCGTCGCGGGCGGCCTGCGCATCGGCGGTGGCGATCACCTCGACCCCAAGCAGCGCGCCCGAGGCGACGATGGTCGGGATCGACATCAACATCGCCAGCCGCGCCGCGTCGTGGCGGGCATAGCCCAGGTGCCGCGCGGCGGTGATGGTGATGCCCGACCGCGACGTGCCGGGAATCAGGGCCACGGCCTGCCAAAGCCCCATGACGAGGGCGTCGCGCAGGCTCCAGTTTTCCGCGGTTTTCACTTGTTTTCCAAAGCGATCCGCCCAGTAAAGCACGAGGCCGAAGCCCAACATCGTCCACCCGATCACCGCGATCGAACGCAGCGCGTCGTCCCAGCCGGTCAGTTTGAGCGCGAGGCCGAAGAGGATGACCGGGATGGTGGCGACCAGCAGGCAAAGGGCAAGAAAGGCCGAAGCGGTATCGACCTTGCCGCGTATCAGCCGGGTGGTGCCGTGCAGCGCGATCTTCACGTCCGACCAGAAATACAGCACCACGGCGCCCAACGTACCGACATGGACGGCAACATCGATGACCTGACCCTGGTCTTGCAGGCCGGTGAGATTCGGCAGCAGAATCAGGTGGCCCGAGGATGAGACCGGCAGAAATTCGGTTATTCCCTGCACCAGGGCGACGAGAAGGAGATGCGTCAGGGTCATGGAGCGTTCTGCCCGGTCTGCGGATGTGGTCTGTATAAACGCTTTAGATTCAATGAGAAGCGAATAATTAAATCCGAATCGGACCCAAATATCATCAGATTCCCACCTCTCTCGTGGTGCAGTGGGTCAAAGAAAGCGATATAAGGTCAGCAATTGTGACTTTTATTGTCCGAAAGCTTTCAGTAAAAGCCAGCCTACCGGGGAGACTTCCAAGGAGCTTTGGGAATGGCCAAGCAGCCGATGCTGAAATTCGTGAGTGTTGACCGGGACATGCCCGAAAAACGCGACGCCAATGTGCGGCGCGAGGATTTCCACGAGATTTACGCAGAGTACGCAGACCAGAAGGCCGCCGAACAGGCCAGCCGCTGCAGCCAATGCGGCGTGCCCTATTGCCAGAGCCATTGCCCGCTGCACAACAACATCCCCGACTGGTTGCGCCTGACCGCCGAGGGCCGCCTGCAGGAAGCCTACGAGATCAGCCAGGCCACCAACACGTTCCCGGAAATCTGCGGCCGCATCTGCCCGCAGGACCGGCTGTGCGAAGGCAACTGCGTGATCGAGCAATCCGGCCACGGCACCGTCACCATCGGCGCGGTCGAGAAGTATATCACTGATACCGCTTGGGAAAACGGCTGGGTGCAGCCGATCAAGCCGGCCAAGGAACGCGCCGAGAGCGTCGGCATCATCGGCGCCGGCCCCGGTGGCCTTGCCGCCGCCGACGTGCTGCGCCGGGCCGGCGTGCAGGTCACCGTCTACGACCGCTATGACCGCTCGGGCGGACTGCTGACCTACGGCATCCCCGGCTTCAAGCTGGAAAAGGACGTGGTGATGCGCCGCAACGAACAGCTCGCGAAGGGCGGCGCGCGCTTTGTCTTGAATTGCGACGTGGGCCGGACCATGGCCTTCGAGGATATCCGCGCGCAGCACGACGCGGTGATCATCGCGACCGGCGTCTACAAGAGCCGCGACCTGGGTGGACCGGGCGCAGGCGCAGACGGGATCGTCAAGGCGATCGACTATCTAACCGCCTCGAATCGCAAGTCTTTCGGCGACGAGGTGCCGGAGTTCGACAGCGGCGAACTGAACGCCGAGGGCAAGCGGGTGGTGGTGATCGGCGGGGGCGACACGGCGATGGATTGCGTGCGCACGGCGATCCGGCAGGGCGCGGTCAGCGTGAAATGCCTGTATCGCCGCGACCGGGCCAACATGCCGGGCAGCCAGCGCGAGGTGCAGAACGCCGAGGAGGAAGGCGTGCAGTTCGAATGGCTGACCGCGCCCAAGGGGTTCCGGGGCGATCCGGTCGAGGCCGTCATCGTGCAGAAGATGCGGCTGGGCCCGCCCGACGCGACGGGCCGCCAAGCGCCTGAAATCATTGAGGGTTCCGACTATGACGAGCCCGCTGACCTGGTCATCAAGGCGCTGGGGTTCGAGCCCGAGGACCTGCCCGCGCTGTGGGGCCAGCCCGAGCTGGAAGTGACCCGCTGGGGCACGGTCAAGGCCGAGTTCACCACCGGCCGCACGGCCCTGCCGGGAGTCTATGCGGTGGGCGACATCGTGCGCGGCGCCAGCCTGGTGGTCTGGGCGATCCGCGACGGGCGCGATTGTGCGGAGGCGCTTCTGGCGGATCTTAACGCAACGACCGCCGTGGCCGCGGAGTGATGTGCAACGGCAATCCGTCCTGAAACGGTCGATTTCGGGACGGATCGGTGGGGGGCCGAACCCCGGGTTTCGGCGGGTCGCAGCAGCGATCCGTCCGGTTTTCCCCGAATTCGGGACGGATTGGTGAGCGGTCTGTGCGATGACGCACAGAGCAACGGAAAAGGCGCAACGGGCGCGTTAAGGATTGCAGGATGATCGAGCCCTATCGCAGGACCGGAAAGATGGACGGCCAGTGCCTGTGCGGCGCTGTCCGGATCGCCATCGACGGCGAACACGTCGCCGCCGTGGGCGTGTGCCATTGCCAGATGTGCCAGCGCTGGACCGGCGGCGTGTTCGCCTGTTTCGGGGCGTCCGCCGGGGCGGTCACGGTCAGCGGCCCGGTGGTGCGGCACAAGACCTCGGATTTCGCCGAGCGGGCGTTTTGCGGCACGTGCGGCAGCAACCTGTGGATGCGCGACGTGATCGAGGAAGACGCGGATTTCGAGCTGATGCCCGGGCTGTTCCCCGAGGCGCAAGCGTTTCCGCTGATCTCGGAAATCTATACCGACCGGGCGCCGGCCTATGGCCACATGGCGGGCGATCACGTGCGTGCGACGCGGGCCGAATACGAGGCCAAGCACCGCTTTGTCGAGGGTGAGGCGTGAGCCGATTGAATGCGCATCGTTCGAATCGATTTGCCCGGCGGCACGCCGGGCCGCGCCCGACCCTCCCCCCGGGAGGGCGCATTGTAGTCGTCATGCTCCGAACCAGTGGCTTGAGCGTGACAGTCTTTGCAAAGACCATATCCGTTGCGATCGCCCTCCCAGGGTCGGGCGCGGCCCTTTTCAACGGAAATCATAACACCACCGCCGCAAGTGCGGCCCCGCAGACAGGAGCCTGACATGACCAAGTATGACGCAGCCTGGGCCGCCGCCGAGGAAGCCAAGCGCCAGTGGATGGCCGAGAACGGTCTGTATGACGACAGCGAGGAGCATTCGTCCTGCGGCGTCGGCCTGGTGGTCAGCATCGACGGCAAGAAATCGCGCCAGGTGGTCGAGAACGGCATCAAGGCGCTGAAGGCGGTCTGGCACCGCGGCGCGGTGGATGCCGACGGCAAGACCGGCGACGGCGCGGGCATCCATGTGCAGATCCCGGTGGCGTTCTTCTACGACCAGGTCGACCGCACCGGCCACAGCCCGCGCAAGAACGAGTTGATGGCTGTGGGCCAGGTGTTCCTGCCGCGCACCAATTTCGGCGCGCAGGAGACCTGCCGGACCATCGTCGAGACCGAGATCCTGCGCATGGGCCATTACATCTATGGCTGGCGCCACGTGCCGGTGAATGTCGATTGCCTGGGCGAGAAGGCCAATGCGACCCGGCCCGAGATCGAGCAGATCCTGATTTCCAACGCCAAGGGCGTGGACGAGGAGACCTTCGAGCGCGAACTGTATGTCATCCGGCGGCGGATCGAGAAGGCGGCCTTGGCGGCGGGGATCACCCAGTTGTACATCGCGTCGCTGTCCTGCCGGTCGATCATCTACAAGGGCATGATGCTGGCCGAGCAGGTGGCCGATTTCTATCCCGACCTGCAGGACCCGCGGTTCGAGAGCGCCTTTGCGATCTATCACCAGCGCTATTCCACCAACACCTTTCCGCAATGGTGGCTGGCCCAGCCGTTCCGGATGCTGGCCCATAACGGCGAGATCAACACGCTGAAGGGCAACACCAACTGGATGAAGTCCCACGAGATCCGCATGGCCTCGGCCACGTTCGGGGACATGGCCGAAGACATCAAGCCGATCATCGCCAACGGCGCGAGCGACAGCGCGGCGCTGGACGCGGTGTTCGAGGTACTGGTGCGGGCCGGGCGCAACGCGCCGATGGCCAAGACGATGCTGGTGCCGGAATCGTGGTCCAAGCAGGCGGTCGAGCTGCCGCAGGCCTGGCGCGACATGTATTCCTATTGCAACGCGGTGATGGAGCCCTGGGACGGCCCCGCGGCGCTGGCGATGACCGATGGCCGTTGGGTCTGCGGCGGGCTGGACCGCAACGGGCTGCGGCCGATGCGCTATGTGGTGACCGGTGACGGTCTGCTGATCGCGGGGTCCGAGGCGGGCATGGTGCCGGTCGACGAGGCGACGGTGCGCGAGAAGGGCGCGCTGGGGCCGGGCCAGATGATCGCGGTCGACATGAAGGCGGGCAAGCTGTTCCACGATGTCGAGATCAAGGATGCGCTGTCGGCGGCGCAGCCCTTTGGCGAGTGGGTCGGCAAGATCAACGAGCTGGACGAGGCGCTGGGCGGGATCACCGAGAAGCCGCTGTTCGAGGGCGCCGAGCTGCGCCGCCGCCAGATCGCGGCGGGCTACACGATCGAGGAGCTGGAGCAGGTGCTGGCGCCGATGGCCGAGGACGCCAAGGAGGTCGTGGCCAGCATGGGCGACGACACGCCGAGCGCGGTTCTGTCCAAGCGCTATCGCCCGCTGAGCCATTATTTCCGGCAGAATTTCAGCCAGGTGACGAACCCGCCGATCGACAGCCTGCGGGAATACCGGGTGATGAGCCTGAAGACGCGGTTCGGCAATCTCAAGAACGTGCTGGACGAAAGCAGCGCGCAGACCGAGATCCTGGTGCTGGACAGCCCGTTCGTGGGCAATGCGCAGTTCGAGGCGTTGCAGACCCATTTCAATGCGCCCTCGGCGCGGATCGACTGCACCTTCGAGAAGGGTGCGGGCGCGCTGCGTGCCGGGCTGGACCGCATCCGCGCCGAGGCCGAGGATGCCGTGCGCAGCGGGGCGGGGCACCTGATCCTGACCGACGAGGAGGTCGGCGAGGACCGGGTCGCGATGCCGATGATCCTGGCCACCAGCGCGGTGCACAGCCACCTGACGCGCAAGGGCTTGCGGACCTTCTGTTCGATCAACGTGCGGTCGGCGGAATGCATCGACCCGCATTACTTTGCCGTGCTGATCGGCGCCGGCGCCACTGTGGTCAACGCCTACCTGGCCGAAGACAGCCTGGCCGACCGGATCAAGCGCGGCCTGCTGGACATGAGCCTGAACCAGGCGGTGGCGCGGTATCGCGAAGCGGTGGATGCCGGGCTGCTCAAGATCATGTCGAAGATGGGGATCTCGGTCATTTCGTCCTATCGCGGCGGGCTGAATTTCGAGGCGGTGGGCCTGAGCCGGGCGATGTGCGCCGAGTTCTTCCCGGGCATGATTTCCCGCATCTCGGGCATCGGGGTGGCGGGCATCCAGAAGAAGGCCGAGGAGGTTCATGCGCTCGGTTTCGCCAGCGGCCGCGACGTGCTGCCGATCGGCGGTTTCTACAAGGCGCGCAAGTCGGGCGAGACCCATGCCTGGGGCGCGCAGACCATGCACCTGCTGCAATCGGCCTGCGACCGCGCCAGCTATGAGCTGTGGAAGACCTATTCCAAGGCGATGCAGGCCAACCCGCCGATCCATCTGCGCGATCTCTTGGCGATCAAGCCGCTGGGCAAGGCGATCCCGTTGGAGGAGGTGGAAAGCATCACCTCGATCCGCAAGCGCTTTGTGACGCCGGGCATGTCGCTGGGGGCGCTGAGCCCCGAGGCGCACAAGACGCTGAACGTGGCGATGAACCGGATCGGGGCCAAGTCGGACAGTGGCGAAGGGGGGGAAGACCCCGCCCATTTCGTGCCCGAGCCCAATGGCGACAACCCGTCGGCCAAGATCAAGCAGGTCGCCAGCGGCCGGTTCGGCGTGACGGCGGAATACCTCAACCATTGCGAAGAGCTGGAAATCAAGGTGGCCCAGGGCGCCAAGCCCGGCGAGGGCGGCCAGCTGCCCGGCATGAAGGTCACGAAACTGATCGCGCGGCTGCGCCATTCCACCGAGGGCGTGACGCTGATCAGCCCGCCGCCGCATCACGACATCTATTCGATCGAGGACCTGGCGCAGCTGATCTATGACCTGAAACAGATCAACCCGCGCGCCAAGGTGACGGTCAAGCTGGTGGCGTCCTCGGGCGTGGGCACCATCGCCGCCGGCGTGGCCAAGGCCAAGGCCGACGTGATCCTGATCTCGGGGCACAATGGCGGCACCGGGGCCAGCCCGGCGACCAGCATCAAATATGCCGGCCTGCCCTGGGAGATGGGCCTGACCGAGGCGCATCAGGTCCTGTCGATGAACAACCTGCGCGACCGGGTGACGCTGCGCACCGATGGCGGATTGCGCACCGGGCGCGACATCGTCATGGCGGCGATGATGGGGGCCGAGGAATACGGCATCGGCACCGCCGCACTGATCGCGATGGGCTGCATCATGGTGCGCCAGTGCCAGTCCAACACCTGCCCGGTGGGGGTCTGCACGCAGGACGAAAAGCTGCGCGCCAAGTTCACCGGCACGGCGGACAAGGTGGTGAACCTGATCACCTTCTACGCCCAGGAAGTACGGGAAATCCTGGCCAGCATCGGTGCGCGGTCGCTGGACGACGTGATCGGCCGGGCCGACCTGCTGCGGCAGGTCAGCCGCGGCGCCGAGCATCTGGACGACCTGGACCTGAACCCGCTGCTGATCCGCGTCGATGGCAGCGACGACATCGTCTACGACCGTGACAAGCCGCGTAACGCGGTGCCCGACACGCTGGATGCCGAGATCGTGCGCGACGCCGCGCGATTCCTGGAGGATGGCGAGAAGATGCAGCTGTCCTATGCGGTGATGAACACGCACCGGACGGTGGGCACGCGGGTCAGCAGCCATATCGTGCGCAAGTTCGGGATGCGCAACGCGCTGCAGCCGGACCATCTGCATGTGAAGTTGCAGGGTTCGGCCGGGCAATCGCTGGGCGCCTTCGCGGCGCCGGGGCTCAAGCTGGAAGTGTCGGGCGATGCCAACGACTATGTCGGCAAGGGCCTGTCGGGCGGCCTGATCGTGGTGCGCCCGCCGCAGGTCAGCCCGTTGGTCGCCAGCGAGAACACCATCATCGGCAACACGGTGCTGTACGGCGCGACCGACGGCTACCTGTTCGCCGCGGGCCGGGCCGGCGAACGGTTCGCCGTGCGCAACAGCGGTGCCAAGGTAGTGGTCGAGGGCTGCGGATCGAACGGCTGCGAATACATGACCGGCGGGGTGGCGGTGATCCTGGGATCGATCGGCGCGAATTTCGGCGCCGGCATGACCGGCGGCATGGCCTATCTGTATGACCCCAAGGGGCTGGCGATGGACATGATGAACCATGAAAGCCTGGTGACCTGCCCGGTCACCACGCCGGAATGGGAGGCGCAGCTGAAAGGCCTGATCGAACGCCACGTCGCCGAGACCGGCAGCCGCAAGGGCCAGGACATCCTGCAGAACTGGGACATCGAGAAGGTGAATTTCGTCCAGGTCTGCCCCAAGGAGATGCTGAACAAGATCCCGCATCCGCTGGGCATCGAGGACGACCTGGCGATGCCGGCGGAATAACGCGGCTTGGCTTTGCGACGATCGGGAAAGGCGCCGGGCAACCGGCGCCTTTTCTTCTTGCAAGGCTCTCTCCGCGACCGGGTGTCGGCGGGTTTTCGTCAAAGTATCGCCATCGCGGCGTGGTTCCTTGTGCCGGGCCGTCCCGGTTGACAGATCGTTCGGTCGGGTGGAGGACAGGCATGGCGACGATTTCGTCGACGGCCCTGAACGTGAACGACGCCAGGCCACGGGCAGCGGATTCCCTTGGGCGGGGCGAGGGACTATAAGCGGGCATGGCGCAGGCAAAGACCACCAAGGGCAAGGGCAGGGCCGGGACGAAGCGGGCGGCGCGCAAGGCGCCGAGACCGCGCCCGCTACGCTGGGTCTTGCGCATGGCCTTGCGCGCCGGACTGGCGGCGGCGGTGCTGGTGGCCGTGGCGGTATCGCTGTATTCGGTGCTGAACCCGCCGATCACCCACACGATCTGGGCCGAACAGCGCCGGCTGGGCAGCGTCGACCGCGCCTGGGTGCCGCTGGAAGGCATCGCGCCGGTGATGCGGCGGTCGGCGGTGGCGGCGGAGGATGCGAATTTCTGCCTGCACTGGGGGTTCGACATGGATGCGATCCGCGCCGCCATCGAAGCGGGCGGGGCGCGCGGCGCTTCGACCATCAGCCAGCAGACGGTCAAGAACGTCTACCTGTGGCAGGGCCGGTCCTGGGTCCGCAAGGCGTTGGAGGCCGGGCTGACGCCGGCGGTCGAGGCGGTGTGGTCCAAGCGGCGCATCCTGGAGGTCTACCTGAACGTGGCCGAGTTCGACGAGGGCGTGTTCGGCGTCGAGGCGGCGGCGCGGCATTATTTCGGTGTCGGGCCGGAGCGGCTGAGCGCGCGGCAGGCGGCGCTGCTGGCCGCGGTGCTGCCCAGCCCCAAGACCCGCGACGCGGCGCGGCCGACCGGGTTTCTGAACCGCCGCGCCCGGGCGATCATGTCGGGCGCCGCGACGATCGCCGCCGACGGCCGGGCGGCCTGTTTCGAGTGATTTTCGCGTGACGCGCGCGGCTTGATCCCGGTCACGGGGCGGCGGGCGATTCGGTGCGATGATGGCGCGTCTGGTTGTCTCGATACGGGGGAGGGGTGCGATGCCTGGCATGCCGCGATGGCACAGGCCGGTGGCGGCGATCGCCGCGCTGTTCGGGCTGGCGACGCTGGTTTCCGGCGGGCGGGCGCTGTTCGGCGGCGACGCGGCGCGCGCCGCCGTGGGCGACGCGGTGCCGCTGGTGCTGTGGTTCAACTTCGCCATGGGCGCGGCATACCTGGCCGGGGCGGCGGCGCTGTTCGCGGGATCGCCGCTGGCGCGGGGCATCGCCTGGACGATCGGGCTGGCCACGGCGGCGGTCTTTGCCGTGTTCATCGGGCTGGCGCTGACCGGCACGCCGTTCGAGTGGCGCACGGTGGGCGCGATGGTTCTGCGGTCGGGCTTCTGGCTGGGGATCGCGCTGGCGCTGGGGCCGGGGCCGGGCCGCCGGGCGGGCTGAGCCGGTCAGCCGAGCCAGCGGAAGGCGCGGCGCAGGAAGCCGGGCGCGTCCCGGGTGACCGGATTGCCATGGGCCATCAGCACCGTTTCGACCGGCCAGGCGGCGATCTGCGCAAGCGCCGCGCGGGCGCCGGCGCGCGGGCGCGCGGCCAGGCGGAACTTGCGCGGCACCGCCGGTTCCGGCCCGGTCATGCCATCCAGCCGCGCCACCAGGCCGCGCCAGCCGCGATACCAGCCTGGCGGCATCTGCTGCAGCAGGTCGGTGAAGAGCGCGGTGCCGGACGCGCGGTGGAAGAACACGATCTCGGGCGCGATGGCGTTGGGAAAGACCGCCTGGTCGATCTGCCCGGCCCAGCCCGGATGCGGGTCGGCGCCCAGATCGTCGGTCCAGGCGAGCTCGGCGCGCTTGGCGCGCAGGCCCGGGGCGGCGTGCAGGCGGGCGTCGGGAAAGGCCGCGGCCCAGTCCGCCAGCGCCATGTGGTGCAGCGCGTTCGGCGCGACCAGATGCGCCACCGGGCCGAGCGCCGCGACGGCGTCGCGCAGCGCCGCGTCGAACGCCACCGGCGACCAGAGCCACAAGCCACCATCGGCCAGCCGCGCCACCGCCATGCGGGTGGGATAGTGGAACCCGGCCGCCGCGGTGATCGGCGGGCCGTCGGCGATCCAGAGATCGGGGCCGGAAGAGGACAGCATGGCGTGCCTTTGCGCTGGGTGTTGCGAAGCTGCGCCGCCGCGTCGCCGAGGTCAAGTGGCGCAGGGCGGCGGGCGGTGTTCCGCGTCCGCAGCCGCGATGCGCCGTCGGGGAGTTGATCCCGGCGCGGTTTCGCGGCATTGAGAGCGAACCCTTTTCAGTATGTCCGGAACCCGCCCGACATGGCCAGACTTTACCACGTGCCGCTGTCCCCGTTCTGCCGCAAGGTGCGGCTGAGCCTGGCGGAGAAGAAGATCGAATGCGAACTGGTCGAGGAGCGCTATTGGGAGAAGGATGCCGATTTCCTGCGCCGCAACCCCGCCGCCAAGGTGCCGGTGCTGAAGATCGACGGCAAGACCATGGCCGAGTCCGCGGCGATCTGCGAATACCTGGAAGAGAAATACCCCGAGCCGCCGCTGATGCCGCGCTCGGCCGAGGGCCGCTATGAAGTGCGCCGGATCGTCGGCTGGTTCGACGACAAGTTCCACCAGGAAGTGACGTCGAAACTGCTCTACGAGCGGGTCAACAAGAAGGTCATGAAGGCGGGCTTTCCCGACAGCGGCAATGTCAAGGCGGGCGCAAAGGCGATCAAGTATCATCTGGATTACATGGCCTGGCTGCTGGACCATCGCCGCTGGCTGGCGGGCGACGTGATGACGCTGGCCGATTTCGCCGCCGCCGCGCATCTGTCGGCGCTGGACTACATCTCGGACGTGGACTGGAACCGGTCGGAGGTGGTCAAGGACTGGTATGCCAAGATCAAGTCGCGTCCGGCCTTTCGGTCGATCCTGGCCGACCAGGTGCCGGGCTTTCCGCCGCCGGCGCATTATGCCGACCTGGATTTCTGAGCGGGCCGCCGGGCGGCGCTGTTTTGGCTTGCGCCAAAAGGCGCCCCGCCCGCCGTCCCGTTCGGGTGCGGACATGGGGCGGGCTTGCGGGCGGTGAGCGGGGATCTGCGTATTTCGAAAGAGAAGAAGCCGGGGGACGGTCTGAAGGCGGCGCTGGTGGCGCGGGCGGCGGCGGAGGGTTTCGCGGCATGCCGGGTGTGCCGGCCGGATGCGGTGCCGCAGGCGATGGGGCGGCTGCGGGCCTTTCTGGCCGAGGGGTGGCACGGCCAGATGTCCTGGATGGAGGACCGCGTGGGATGGCGCGGCGATCCGGCGGCGCTGTGGCCGCAGGCGCGGTCGGTCATCATGCTGGCCGAGAATTACGGCCCCGAAGGCGACGTGATGGACAGGCTGGCGCAGCGGGACCGCGGGGTGATCTCGGTCTATGCGCAGAACCGCGATTACCACGACGTGGTCAAGAAGCGGCTGCAGCGGCTGGGGCGGTGGCTGATCGAGGCGGCGGCGCGGCACCCGGAATGGCAGGGGGGTGGCCTCTCATCGCATCGCGAGGATGCGATTGCCGGCCACGCGGTGCCCGCTGCGCGGACACCGGAAATCAAGGTGTTCGTCGACACCGCACCGGTGATGGAAAAGCCGCTGGGCCAGGCGGCCGGGCTGGGCTGGCAGGGCAAGCATACCAACCTGGTGAGCCGGGAGCTGGGGTCGTGGTTTTTCCTGGGCGCGATCTTTACCACGGTCGATCTGGCGCCGGATGCGGCGGAGGTGGATCATTGCGGGTCGTGCCGGGCCTGCCTGGATGTCTGCCCGACCGATGCCTTTCCGGCCCCCTACCGGCTGGATGCGCGGCGCTGCATTTCCTACCTGACGATCGAGCATCGCGGCCCGGTGGACGCGGAGTTGCGCGCGGGCCTGGGCAACCGGATCTATGGCTGCGACGATTGCCTGGCGGTCTGCCCGTGGAACAAGTTCGCGGTGCGGGCGGCGGAGGTGAAGTATCACGCCCGGCCCGAACTGGTCGCGCCGGAGCTGGCGCGTCTTGCGGCGCTGGACGATGCCGGGTTCCGGGCGCTGTTCGCGGGATCGCCCATCAAGCGGATCGGGCGGGGCCGGTTCGTGCGCAACGTCTGCTACGCCATCGGCAATTCCGGGGATGCGGGCCTGTGCGGTGTGGTGCAGGCTCTGTGCGACGACCCGGATGCGGCGGTGGCGGATGCGGCGCGCTGGGCGGTGGCGCGCCTGTCCGGGTGACGGCGCGTGCGGCGCGGGCGGGATTGCGTATTTGGAAAAGAGAAGAAGGGCCCTTGTTTTTGATGTGGGGGCCGGGATGACGCGGCGCCAGCGCGGCTGGCGCGATCGTGAGGGATGTGACGGCGTGCTTTGCTTTTGCGCCGCGCATCCCATCTAATGGGGGCAAGAGATGGAGGATATGCATGGCCAAGTATGAACGCCGCGCCGAGGTGATCGAGAGCCTTACCCCGGAGCAATACCGCGTCACCCAGCAGAGCGGCACCGAGCGGCCGGGAACCGGGGAATACCTGGGCAACAAGGAGCCGGGCATCTATGTGGACATCGTCTCGGGCGAGCCGCTGTTCGCATCCGCCGCCAAGTACGAAAGCGGCTGCGGCTGGCCGAGCTTCGTCAAGCCGATCGAGCCGGAGAACATCGTCGAGCTGCGCGATGTCAGTCACGGCATGATCCGCACCGAGGTGCGCAGCCGTCACGGCGACAGCCATCTGGGGCATGTGTTCCCGGACGGGCCGGCCGATCGCGGCGGTCTGCGCTATTGCATCAACTCGGCATCGCTGCGGTTCATCCATCGCGACGACATGGAGGCCGAGGGCTATGGCCAATATATCGACCAGGTGGAGGAACGGGCATGAGCGAACAACGCGCGGTTCTGGCGGGGGGGTGTTTCTGGGGCATGCAGGATCTGATCCGCAAGCTGCCGGGCGTGGTGCGCACGCGGGTCGGCTATACCGGCGGCGACGTGCCCAACGCCACCTATCGCAACCATGGCAGCCATGCCGAGGGGATCGAGATCTTCTATGACCCGGAGAGGATCAGCTATCGGCGGCTGCTGGAGGTCTTCTTTCAGATCCACGACCCGACAACGCCGAACCGGCAGGGCAACGATATCGGGCCGAGCTATCGTTCGGCGATCTATTATGTCGACGAGGATCAGCGGCAATGCGCGCTGGACACCATCGCCGATGTCGAGGCCAGCGGGTTGTGGCCGGGCCGGGTGGTGACCGAGGTCGAGCCGGTGGGTGATTTCTGGGAGGCCGAACCCGAGCACCAGGATTACCTGGAGCGCATTCCCAACGGCTATACCTGCCATTTCCCGCGGCCGAACTGGGTGCTGCCCAAGCGCGACGCGGCGGAATAGGAGCGGGCCCGTGGCAGAGATGATCACCGAGGTCGGGGATTATTTCGCCAGGGGCTGCGGGCGCTGCGACCGGTTCGATACCGAGGATTGTTCGACGCGCCGCTGGTCCGAAGGGCTGGCGGCGCTGCGCGATCTGTGCCTGGGGATGGGGTTGGGCGAGCAGGTGAAATGGGGTCATCCCTGTTACAGGCATGCCGGGCGCAACATCGCCGTGATGGGGGCCTTTCGCGGAGATTTCCGGCTGAGTTTCTTCAACGCCGCGCTGCTGGACGACCCCGGCGGGTTGCTGGAGCGGTCGGGGCCGAACACCCGGCATGCGGATGTGGTGCGGTTCCGCGACACTGCCGCCATGACCGCGCAATCGGATGACGTGCGGGCGCTGCTGGCCCAGGCGATGGCGCATGCCGAAGCCGGGCGGCGGGCGCCGCGCGATGCCGCGGCGCCGGAGCTGCCGGAGGCCCTGGCGGACATGCTGGATGCCGATCCCGCGCTGGCCGATGCTTTTGCCGCACTGACGCCGGGCCGGCAGCGCAGTTTCGCGATCCATGTCGGCGGCGCCAAGCAGGAAGAGACGCGGGCGCGACGGGCGGCATCCTGCCGGGGCAAGATCCTGGCGGGCAAGGGCTGGACCGAGCGCTGAGGCGATCCATGCGGGAATGCATGGATGGCGTGCCGGATTGGCGGGTTCCGGCCGGGTCGGGACGGCCTTATCTGCGCGGAAACGACAGGAGAACGCCATGACGACCAAAGCCGCATTCTGGGACAAGATCGCCGAAGGATATGCCAAACGCCCGGTGGGCGACGCGCAGGCCTATGAGCAAACGCTGAACCGGGTGCGGCACTGGCTGGCACCGGACATGGCGGTGCTGGAACTGGGCTGTGGCACGGGGACCACGGCGCTGAGGCTGGCCGATACCGGGGCGGATATCCTGGGCACGGACCTGTCGGGCGAGATGATCCGCATCGCCGAGGGCAAGGCGGCGGTTCAGGGCGATGCCAATGTCCGTTTCGCCGTCGCAGAGGCGGGCGCAGCGCAGGGTGCGTTCGACGCGGTGATGGCCTTCAACCTGCTGCACCTGGTCGAGGACCTGCCCGGTACGCTGACGCATGTGCGCGCGCGGCTGCCCGAAGGCGGGCTGTTCATCTCGAAGACGCCCTGCCTGGGCGGCAAGCCGTGGTTCAGGCCGCTGATCGGGTTGCTACGCCTGGTGGGCAAGGCGCCGTTCGTGGCCTTTCTGCGGCCGGCGGAGCTGCGGCGGGCCATCGAGGCGGCGGGCTTCGAGGTGGTCGAGACCGGGGATTACCCGCCCAAGCTGCCGAGCCATTTCGTGGTGGCCCGCGCGGTGTGACGCGCCAAGGGGGTGTCGGACGCCGCTCGTGCTGCGCACATCGCCCCGCCCGCCATCCCGTTGGGGCGCCCCGCCATCCGTGCCGCAACGGGGGTGGAGAGGGGCCGGCCCCTCAGGGCCCGGTGGGCCAGTTCACCCCGGCGGCTGACCGGCACGACGACGGGGGACAGGGCGCTTTCCGGGTTGACGCAGACCGGTCTGACGTCACGTAGCGGCGTGACAGCGGCGTGCGGATGGTGTGTGGTGCCCGCCGAAAGGGAGGCCTTTGACATGACCCAGTACCCGCATCTTCTTGCCCCGCTCGACCTGGGCTTCACCACGCTGGAGAACCGCGTGCTGATGGGGTCGATGCACACCAACCTGGAAGAGCGCGGCGACTGGAACCGGGTGGCCGAGTTCTATGCCGAGCGTGCCCGCGGTGGCGTGGGGCTGATGGTGACGGGCGGGCTGGCGCCGAACCATGAAGGCGGCGTGTTTCCCGGCGCGGGCGGGCTGTACACGGCCAAGGATGTCGAACACCACAGGATCGTGACCGAACGGGTGCACGATGCGGGTGGCAAGATCGCCGCGCAGATCCTGCATGCCGGGCGCTATGCCTACGGCCCGGACTGCGTCGCGCCGTCGGCGATCAAGTCGCCGATTTCGCCCTTTGCGCCGAAGGAACTGGACGAGGCCGGGATCGAGAAGCAGATCGCCGATATCGCATCGGCGGCGCTGCGGGCGCGCGAGGCGGGTTATGACGGTGTCGAGGTGATGGGATCCGAGGGGTATTTCATCAACCAGTTCATCGTCACCCATACCAACAAGCGCACGGATCGCTGGGGCGGCAGCTATGAGAACCGGATGCGGCTGCCGATCGAGGTGGTCAAGCGGGTGCGCGCGGCGGTGGGCGATGACTTCATCATCATCTACCGGCTGTCGATGATCGACCTGGTGCCGAATGGCTCGACCTACGCCGAGGTGGTGCAGCTGGCGCAGGAGATCGAGCGCGCCGGCGCCACGATCATCAATACCGGCATCGGCTGGCACGAGGCGCGCATCCCGACCATCGCCACGTCGGTGCCGCGCGCGGCCTTTGCCTGGGTGACGAAAAAGCTGATGGGCCAGGTCGGCATCCCGGTCATCACCTCGAACCGGATCAACACGCCGGACGTGGCCGAGCAAGTGCTGGCCGAGGGCTGCGCCGACATGGTCAGCATGGCGCGGCCGTTCCTGGCCGATGCGCATTTCGTCGCCAAGGCCAGGGCGGGGCGGGCCGACCTGATCGCGCCCTGCATCGCCTGCAACCAGGCCTGCCTGGATCACACGTTCCAGGGCAAGGTCAGTTCCTGCCTGGTCAATCCGCGCGCCTGTTTCGAGACCGAGATCGTGCTGGAGCCCGCCGCCGCGCCGAAATCGGTGGCCGTGGTGGGCGCCGGGCCGGCGGGCCTGGCGGCGGCTATCGCGGCGGCGGGTCGCGGCCACAAGGTGACGCTGTTCGACAAGGCCGACGAGATCGGCGGGCAGCTGAACATGGCCAAGCAGGTGCCGGGCAAGGAGGAATTCTGGGGCCTGGTCGACTGGTTCCGCACCATGCTGGGCGAGACCGGCGTGACGCTGTCGCTGGGCCGCGTGGTTTCGGCCGACGACCTGACCGGGTTCGACGAGGTGATCGTCGCCACCGGCGTGGTGCCGCGCGATCCGCAGATCCCCGGCCAGGATCATGCAAAGGTGCTGGGCTATGTCGACGTGCTGCGCGGCAAGGCGCCGGTGGGCGAGCGGGTGGCCATCGTGGGCGCGGGCGGCATCGGGTTCGATGTCGCGGAATTCCTGGTGACCGGACACAGCCCGACCACCAGCCTGCCGGACTGGATGCGCGAATGGGGTGTGACCGATCCCGAGACCGCGCGCGCGGGCCTGGCGCCCGAAGGGCCGCAGCCGGATGCGCCGGTGCGCCAGGTCACGCTGTTGCAGCGCAAGGCCGAAAAGCCGGGCAAGCGGCTGGGCAAGACCACCGGCTGGATCCACCGCGCCAGCCTGATGATGAAGGATGTCGCGATGAAGGCGGGCGTGAATTACGAACGCATCGACGACGAGGGCCTGCATGTGTCCTATGGCGAGGCGCGCGAGCGGCCCGAGGTGATCGCCTGCGACAGCGTGGTGTTGTGCGCGGGCCAGCTGAGCGAACGGTCGCTGGCCGATGCGCTGGAGGCCAGGGGGGTCAAGGCGCATGTGATCGGCGGCGCCGATGTGGCCGCCGAACTGGACGCCAAGCGCGCCATCGACCAGGGGGTGCGTCTGGCGGCGGTGCTGTAGGCGCTTGGGGTGGACGGGGATTCCATGTAACGATTCGCGCGTCGCGTGTCCTGTTGCCCGAGGAATCCCGTCATGGCCGGAACCAGAACCCAATCCCTGCCTTCGCCCTATGAACCGCTGCTGGACACGGATCCGCGCATGCCCGACCTGACCCGGCAGGGCATGGTCAAGCTCAGGCTGGATGTGCCGCCGATGTTCTATGCCGGCACCGTGCCGGGCGAAGAGATGGCGGCGGCGTCGTCCGGCGGCGACGACACCCCGCCGCGCGCGGTGCTGAACCGCCACCTGGTCAGCACGGTGGCCTATACCCGCGACGCCAGCGGCAAGGCGAGCTTTTTCTCGGCGCTGTTCAAGGCCGAGGCCAAGGCCACGCAGGTCGGCGTGATCCAGGAGGCCAAGACCTTTGCCGTGGTGCAGACCGAGGACGGGCGCGACGTGGAGATGGGCATCGCGGTACGCCTGCAGGTCGAGGCGTCGCGGTTTTCGTCGGATGTGCAGGTGTCGATCCCCAATATCGCCGCCGAGGCGCAGCTGGGCCTGAGCCGGGCCGAGATGGAGATCAGCGTGCGCGGCTTCGCCGGGCCGCTGGGCAATCTGCTGCCGGTGCCCAAGGCGGTCGATCTGACAAGCTATGCCGATTACATCGAGTCGTTCCGCCGGATCCAGGAACATGTCTTTTCCGATACCGGGCGGGATCATTATTCGCCCGTGGCCCTGGGGCTGCACCACCTGGCAGGCGCGCCTGCGGGTTGAGCTTGGCGCTTGGCCTTGGTTGCGGAACGCGTTTAGGTGGGGCCATGACGCCGATCTATGCCTATGACATCGCCCCGGACGCCACGGCCCGCGCGTTGGTCGACGGGGCCTGGGATTCGCCGCCGCCGGATGACGGTTATCGCTGGCTGCATCTCGACCTGACGCGGCCGGACACCGAGCACTGGCTGGCGCGCAACCTGCCCGACATCCCCGGCCGCGCCATGGCCGCCACCGAAACGCGGCCGCGCTGCGACGCGCTGCCCGGCGGGCTGATGCTGAACCTGCGGGCGATCAACCTCAATGCCGGCGCCGACCAGGTCGACATGGTGTCGCTGCGGATCTGGGTCGATGCGCGGCAGGTCATCACCGTGCGGCGCCGCAAGGTCTTTGCCGCCGAGACATTGCGGGACCGGATCGAGCAGGGCGGCGCGCCGGTCGACCTGGTGGCCTTCGTCGATGTCCTGGCGGACCTGATCGTCGACCGCATCGAGGACGTGGCGCTGGATTACGAGGACCGGATCGATGCGCTGGAAGAGGACGTGCACGAACAGGAGGTTCTGTCGCATGACGCGCTGGGCCCGCTGCGGCGGCGGGTCATCAAGCTGCGCCGCTATTGCGGGCCGCAGCGCGAGGCGCTGCTGAGGCTGGCGCGGCTGGAACAGCCCATCGCGGCGGTGGCGCATCCGCAGCTGGCCGAGATCGCCAACCGCATGGTGCGGGTGGTGGAAGAGCTGGATTCGCTGCGCGACCGGATCGCCGCGCTGCACGATCACATGGCCGGGGTGCTGTCGGCGCAGCACAGCCGGAATTCCTATGCGTTGTCGGTGGTCGCTGCGGTGTTCCTGCCGCTGGGGTTCCTGACCGGTCTGTTCGGGGTGAACATCGCCGGCATGCCGGGCACCGGCTGGGCCTGGGCCTTTCCGGTCTTCGCGGCGATCAATGTCGCGGTGGCGGTGGGGCTGTTCTTTCTGTTCCGCGCGATCCGCTGGATCTGAGGCACGGAATCTCGGGCACGGCGGGCGCCGCTCGGCCCGGGCATGGCCCGGACCATCGCCCCGCCCGCCGTCCCGTCGGGTCATTCCACCACGATGGTGATCTGTTCCGACACCACGGGCGGGTTGTGCGGCACGTGGAAATGATCGCCCAGCACCAGTTGCAGCGTGTGGGTGCCGGCGGGCAGGTCCAGCGTCATTTCGGTCTGGCCGCCGCCGAAATGGCGGTGGTTGTCGTCGCTGGGAATGCCGTTGGCGGCGATCTCGGCATCCATCTCGCCTTCGCCGAAGGGCGCGCGGTTGACATAGAGATGGTGATGGCCGGTGTTTTCCTTTTCGACGCCGGCGGGCGCGACGCCCATGCCGCTGAGGCCGAAGATCACCTTGACCGGGCCGGACAGCGTGGCGCCGTCTTCGGGCGCGACGAAATAGACCGCTGCGCCCTCTGGCGCGGGGGTGCCCTGGGCGAGGGCGGCGGTGGCGGAGAACGCGGCGATGGCCGCCGCGGAAAGAAGACGTTTCATGGCAGAACCTCCCGTTTGTGCGGGGCGCGCGATGCCGCCCGCAATCGGGAATGATAGCACGAAGCGGCGCCGCGGCGATGCGCCGTTGTCGTTTCGCCAACGCCGACACTGCCCGGCAATACCCCGATATTGTCCACCCCGCGCCGTAGTTGCGCCCCTTTTGCCGCCGATAACCCTCTCCGACAGTTGAAGCGATGGGAGACGGGAATGGATCGTCTGACCGAGATGGAGGCGTTCGCCACGGTGGTGGACCAGGGGGGCTTTACCGACGCCGCCAAGAAGATGGGCATTTCCAAGTCCGCCGTGTCCAAGCATGTCTCGAGTCTCGAGGCGCGGCTGGGTGCACGGTTGCTGAACCGCACCACGCGGCGCGTCAGCCCGACCGAGATCGGCCTGGCCTATTACGACCGCGCCCGCCGGGTGCTGAACGATGCCGGCGAGGCCGACGCGCTGGTCACCTCGATGCAATCGGCGCCTTCGGGCCTGCTGCGCATCTCGGTCGCCACGGATTTCGGCGTGAACCACATGTCGCCGGTGCTGGGCGAGTTCCTGGCGGAATTTCCCGACATCACCGTGAACATGGTGCTGAACAACCGCTATGTGGAGCTGATTTCCGAAGGCTTCGACATGGCCGTGCGTATCGGCGAGCTGGAAGACAGCACGCTGCGCGCCCGCAAGCTGACCGAGACCACCAAGCGGATGATCGCGGCGCCGTCCTATTTCGAGAAATTCGGCCGCCCCGCGCGGATCGACGACCTGAACGAGCACAAGCTGCTGCATTACTCGAACCAGTCGTCGGGCAATGTCTGGAAGATCACCGCGCCGTCGGGCGAAAAGCGCCAGGTGCGCACCGCCGGCTGGCTGAGCGTCAATGACGGCCAGTCGCTGCTGAACGCCTGCATCGCGGGTCTGGGCATCGCCTATCTGCCGTCCTACCTGTATCACGAAGCGATGGAGGCCGGGCTGGTCGAGGATGCGATCCCCGATCTGCCGGTCGAAACGCAAGGCATCTACGCGGTCTATCCGCCGGGCCGGTTCACCCAGCCCAAGGTGCGCGCCTTCATCGATTTCCTGGTCCACCAGTTCGCCGAAAAGGGCCCGCTGAAGTGGTGAGCCGATCTTCCCCGTGCCTGTCCTGATAGGCTGACTGCGAACCCGGGCTTCGGCCCGGGTTTTTTCTGCCGTGCGAGGCGTCCATGACTTGCGGATCGAAAGCGTGTCGCGAGCGCCGCGTGCGGCCGCTATAAGCCCTTGGCGGACACCGTGCCTGCGCGGAATCAAGGCCGCAGGCCGCCGCGCATCGCCGGGCCGCCCCCACGGCACGGCGATTTGGCGACACGGGCGCAAGGCTCGGCCGTTGTCCGGACGTGGTTGCCATAAAGCGCCCAATCCCGGCAATCGATCGCCGCACCGCGGCCCGGCAACGCGCGGCTTGTCACGGTGACGATGAACGTCCGCTTCGTCCGCCAAGCCGACCTTGGATGCCTTCGGGAGACCCGCATGGCCGACATAAAGCGTCAGATGTCCGCTCTGAGCCCTTGGCGGACGGTGAGCGCCGGAGCAACGCAGGGCCGCGCCCTCCCTCGGGTGGGCGCTCTCGACGGCTGTTGTCGCCGGTTCATGGTCCCACAAACCTCCCGCGATTGTGCGGGTGTGCGGCGTCGCAAATGCGCCCTCCCAAGGTGGAGGGAGGGCGCGGCCCGGCGGGCTTCGCCCTTGATTCCGCGCCCTGGGTGCTCTGAACGAACGTCCCCTTCGTCCGCAGAGCGGACATTTGGATGCAAGCGAAGACGCCCCGATCTCGGCGCAACCATCACTCGGTCGACAGCAGCACCGCCTCGACCCGGCGGTTGGTGTCGCGGCCTTCCTGGGTGAGGTTGGTGGCGCGCGGAGAGAGATAGCCGACGCCATCGGCCGAGACCTGGGCGGCGGGCACGTCGCGGGCGCGCATATAGGCCACCACCGATTGCGCGCGGCGGGTCGACAGCGCCTGGTTGGCGGCCAGCGAACCCGTCGCGTCGGTATGGCCGACGAAGACCACGGTGCGGTCGGGATTGCCGCGCAGATAGGCGGCCAGTTCGTCGAGCGAGGCATAGGTTTCGCGGGCCAGGTCGGCCGAGCCCGAAGCGAAATCGAGATCGCTGAGCACCACATGTCCCTGCGTCTCGAGCCGTTCGGTCAGGCTGCCGGGCGGTTGCGGGGCGGCGGCCGCGGGTTGCGTGGCCACCAGCCGCGGCGCGCCGGTTCCGACCTGGAACCCGTCGCCGCTGCCAAAGCCCGCGCGCACGACCTGCAGGTATCCCGCATTGCCGGTGCGGCTGGCCAGCAGCGACACCACCGCGCCGTCGCCGCGCCGGGCCGAGACGAAGCGGAAGGCGGTCAGGTCGACCAGCATGGCGGGGGCCTGAAGCACTTCGGTGCCGAAACGGAAATCGAAACCGCCGCAATCGGACGCGGCGCAATCCAGCACGATCTCGAACCCCTGCGCGGCCAGTTCGTCGCGCAGGGGCACGATGATCTGGCTGGGGGTCAGCCCGGTGCCGTCGATGCGCCAGGCCTCGCGCACGACGCGGCCTTCGACCACCTGCACGGGCAGGCCGGCATCCAGCGTCCAGGGGCCGGTGGGCAGCGGGTAGCGGCCGGGATCGCCGACCTGCTGGGCGGTGCGCGCGGCGCCGTCGGGCAGGGTCAGCGCGGGCAGGGCGGCGGGCAGGGCCAGCGCCGCGAGCAGGGCCAGCGCCCTAGCGCGACTGCGCGTGGTATTCGGCATTCGGGCGCATGTCGGTGGCGCTGGCCACGCGGTTGGTCATGTTGAAAAAGCCCGCGACATTGGCGATGTCCCAGATGTCGCGGTCGCTGAAGCCTGCCGCGCGCAGGGCGGCGCGGTCGGCCTCGGTGATTTCCGACGAGGCCCGGGTGATCTTTTCGGCGAAACCCAGCATCGCGGTCTGGCGAGCGTCCAGCCGGGCGGCGCGCCAGTTCATCACCAGCATCTCGCCCAGTTGCGGATCGCCCGACAGCGCCCGCACCGCGGCGCCGTGCGCGGTCAGGCAGTAGAAGCATTTGTTGACCGAGGACACGACCACCGCGATCATCTCGCGTTCCAGCTTGGTCAGGCCGCTGTCGGCCAGCATCAGGTCGTTGTACATCGCGGTGAAGGCGTTGAGCTTGTCGATGTCGAACGCATAGGCGCGCAGCACGTTCGGCACCATGCCCAGCTTGTCCTGGCAGATGTCGAAATACTTTTGCGTCTCGGGCGGCAGCGGGTCGACCATCGGCAGGTCGAGCGCGGTGGGCATGTCCTGGGTCACGTGTCGTCGCTTTCGTCGTCGAGGATGCGGTAGTGATACTCTCCCACGTCCGCCAGGCCGAGGGAAGCGTAGAGCCCGTTGGCGGCGGCATTGGCCTTGGTGCAGAGCACGGCCATGTGGGTGGCGCCCTGCGCGCGGCCCCAATGCGCCGCCAGCCGCATCATCCAGCCGCCCAGCCCCTTGCCGCGAAAGGGTGCGGCGATTTCCAGGGCGTGGACCATGGCGATGCCGTCATGCACGGCGCAGAACCCGGCGCCGGCGGGATGGTCGGCGGCACGGCCGAACAGCCCGGTCTTGGGGTCGGGTGCACGCTCCATCACGGCGATGCGGCCTTCGCCGATGCCGCCCTGCGCCCAGATCTCGCGCATGGCGGCCAGTGGTTCCCAGATGGCGAAGGCGGTGACGCGGGGGATCTTGCGGTCGGCCAGATGGTCGATCGGGCACAGCCAGATGCGCACCGGATCGATGATGCGGTAGCCGCGCGCGTCCAGCGCGGCGTCCAGCGCATCTTCGCCCTGCCGGAGCATGAACAGCGGCGGCTGGCCCATCAGTCGCATCGCGTCTTCGGCGGCGGGCAGATCGTCGTCGCGCCACGGGCCTTCGGCGGTGGCGGCCGAGACGCGTTTGCCGCCGCCCCGGCCTTCGCGCAGGCGCCACGGCCCGGCGTCGATGCGCGCCGCGGCGGGCCAGGTGGCGTCGCTGGCGGCAAAGAGCCGGTTCAGGTCGGGAGCATCGGTCATTCGGCGAACAGCCCCGACAGCCGGGTCATCGCGGCGTCGACACGGGCGCCGTCCGCGCCCCGCACCACGATGTTGGCGCCGAAGATGCCGTCGCGCTGGAACGGGTAGGAGCCGATGGAGAGATCGGGGAAATCGGCCGCCAACGCGCCCAGCGGCCCGGCGATGTCGCCTTCGCCGCGCATCACCCGCAGGGTCTGCGACAACAGCGGCGCGCCTCCCGTCAGCGTCGGCAGCACGCTGGCGACCATCGCCTGGAACACGCTGGGCACGCCGGCCATGACGTGCACGTTGCCGATGGAAAAGCCCGGCGCGGCCGAGACCGGGTTGTCGATCAGCGCGGCACCGTCGGGAATGCGCGCCATGCGCAGCCGCGCGGCGTTCAGTTCCAGCCCCTGGCGATCGTAATGCGCCTGCAGGATGGCGCGGGCGTCGTCGCGCACGTCGATGCCGACGCCGAAGGCGCGGGCCACGCAATCGGCGGTGATATCGTCGTGGGTCGGCCCGATCCCGCCCGAGGTCACGACGTAATCATAGGCCGCGCGCAGCGCGTTCAGCGCCGCGACGATGGCGTCGGGTGCGTCCGAAACCACGCGGGCCTCTTTCAGGTCGATGCCGTGCTTGGTGAATTCGCCCGCGAGGTAATGCATGTTGGCGTCGCGCGTGCGGCCTGACAGGATCTCGTCTCCGATCACCAGCATGGCGGCGGTGGGGTTGGGCATGGCGGGGCCTCCTTGCGCGGGTCTTGCCCCCGGTATAGGCCCGGGTTCATGCGCTTTCAAACCGAACTGCTGCCTGCGACGCTGACACGCCGCTACAAACGCTTTCTGGCCGATTGCGTGCTGGAAGACGGGCGCGAGGTGACGGCGCATGTGGCCAATCCCGGATCGATGCTGGGGCTGGCCGAACCGGGGATGCGGATCTGGCTGGAGCCGAACGACGATCCGAAGAAAAAGCTGAAATTCGCCTGGCGTCTGGTGGATCACGGCGCCGGGCGGTTCACCGGGGTCGATACCGGTGCCGCCAACCGGGTGGTGCGCGCTGCGCTGGAAGCCGGCCGCGTGCCGGCGCTGGAGGTGTTCGACAGCCTGCGCGCCGAGGTGCCCTATGCCGAAAAGAGCCGGGTGGATTTCCTGCTGGGCGGGGCGCGCGACATCTATGTCGAGGTCAAGTCGGTGACGCTGTCGCGCCGGCCCGGCCTGGCCGAGTTTCCCGACAGCGTCACGGCGCGGGGGCTGAAGCATCTGGGCGACCTGGCGGCGATGGTGGGCCAGGGGCACCGCGCGGTGCTGCTGTTCCTGGTGCAGCGCAGCGATTGCGACCGCGTCACCGTGGCGGGCGATATCGATCCGGACTATGCGGCGGGGCTGGCCCGGGCGGTGGCGGCGGGGGTCGAGGTGATGGCGCTTGGTTGCCAAATCGACCCGCGCGGGATCGAGGCGGGCGGACCGCTACCCGTCCGGCTCTGACAGCGCGATGGTGTCGTCGTAGGTGTAGACCAGCACCTGAATGTCCGGGCTGGGATCGGGGGAAAAGGAACTGACGGCGTCTGTTACCTCCCACCGCAGGACGCGCCCGGTTGCGGGGTCGATGAACACCGTGTTCGCCGACCCGAACCAGGCGCCGCCGGCCTCGGGATTGGGATCGGTGCGGGTGAAATAGCGCACGATCTCGACCTCGGTGCCGTCCAGATCGGCCGTGCCCGGGCAGGCCGTGTCATCCAAGTTGGCACGCTGCTGGGCGCGTTGGGCGCGGGCAAAACCCTCGTGATCGGCGGGCACCATGTTGGGCGCGGCCATCCAGGGCTGGTCCTCGGCCATGCGGATCCAGCTGTCCGAGCCCAGGATCAACGACTGCATCCCCGCGCCCTCGGTCCAGCCCAGGCTGCGTATCGGGGTTTCGAACACCGCATGATAGATCGATTTGACCGCGCCGTCGGGCCCGGTCGTGGTCATCACGTAGCGATGCGGCGGGCGGGCGAAGGGATCGAGCGCGCCGCCATCGAACATCGCCGCGATGCGGTCGCGGCAGGGATCGGCGGCCAGCGGCAGCGGCAGAAGGACCAGGGCGAGCAGCGGTGCGGTCGGGCGCATGGAACGGATCCTCGGTGTCGGCGGAACGGAATCGGCCCGAGGATAGGCCAGCCGCCCCCGACCGCCAAATGCGCCGTCGACCGGTGCTCAGGCGGCTTCGCGGCCGTCCCGCGCGGTTTCGGCCGCCCCGGCGTCGCGTTCGACATGCAGGGTGCGGGTGGGAAAGGGGATGTCGATCCCTTCGCGGTCCAGCGCCTCTTTCACGCGGCGTTTCATATCGGCCTGATACTGGAAATACGCGCTGCTATCGACCCAGACACGGACCAGGAAATCGACCGAGCTGGCGCCCAGGTTGTTGACCTGGACGAACGGTTCGGGATCGGCATGCGACCGGTCGTCGGCCATGATCGTGTCGCGGATCACCTGTTCGGCCTTGGCGAGATCAGCGCCGTAGCCCACGCCGAAAACCCATTCCGCGCGACGGCGGTCGTAGACCGAGTAATTCTCGATCACGTTGCCCCAGACCTCGGAATTGGGGATGATGATCTGGGTGTTGCCCAGGCTGGCCAGCGTCGTGGTATTGAGATTGATATCCTGCACGGTGCCGGTCTTGCCCGCCACCTCGACGAAATCGCCCAGCTTGATGGGGCGGAACAGCACGATCATCACCCCGGCCGCGACGTTCGACAGCGTGCCCTGCAGGGCCAGGCCGATGGCCAGGCCAGCCGCGCCGATCGCCGCGACGATCGACGTGGTTTCCACGCCGAAGGTGTTCAGCACGAACAGCAGCGCGAACCCGACCGCGATGTAGCGCACGACATTGCCGAGAAAGCCGAACAGCGTGTTGTCGAGATGCGCATGCCGCTGGCCGATATGCGTCACCCGGCGCTTGAGCCAGCCGCCGATGGCCAGGCCGAGCAGCAGGATCACGATGGCGGCCAGCACGTCACCCAGTAGCGCGGCCAGGAATTCCAGCGTCAGCAGGTCGGCGATGGCCTTGCCGCCGTAGATTTCGGTCTGCATCACGGTGTCGATCGTTTCGAACATGGGCGGGTCCCTTCTTGCGGTATTGCCGGTCTTCGTCCGACAACGCACGATGCGGCCCCGCGGTTCCCGATACAGGCGATTGCGCGGCAGGGTGGTCTTGCGGCAAAAAGGCGATTAAGTATCGGGAAAATCACGACGGAGTAGCGTGCCGTGAACCACGATCAGGGTGGACGCCAGACCCGCGATGGCATCCGCATTCACCAGCCCGGCGATTTCGCCGGCATGCACAAGGCCGGTGCCCTGGCCGCCCGCATCCTCGACGATGTGTCCGATCACGTCTTTGTCGGCCAGACCACCGCCGCGATCGACGATTTCATCCAGGCCGAGGTGGAAAAGGCCGGCGCGACCAGTGCCACCATCGGCTACAAGGGGTATCAGCACGCCAGCTGCATCAGCGTCAACCACGTGGTCTGCCACGGCATCCCCGGCGACAAGAAGCTCAAGGACGGCGACATCCTGAACGTCGACGTCACGGTTATCGTCGATGGCTGGTTCGGCGATACCAGCCGGATGTATGTCGCGGGCCGGCTGAGCCGGAAATCGGAACGGCTGATCCAGGTCACCCACGATTCGCTGATGAAGGGGATCGAGGCGGTCAAACCGGGCAACACGTTCGGTGATATCGGTCATGCCATCCAGACCTTCGTCGAGGCCAACCGCATGTCGGTGGTGCGCGATTTCTGCGGCCACGGGTTGGGCCGGGTGTTCCATGCTCCGCCCAACGTTTTGCATTACGGCCGCCCCGGCACCGGGCCGGTTCTGGAAGAGGGCATGTTCTTCACCATCGAGCCGATGGTGAACCTGGGCCGGCCCGAAACCAAGGTTCTGGCGGACGACTGGACGGCGGTGACGCGCGACAAGTCGCTGTCGGCGCAGTTCGAACATTCGGTCGGCGTGACCGCCGACGGGGTCGACATCTTTACCCTGTCGCCGGGCGGCAAGTTCCACCCCACATACTGAGCGCGCGGCGCCTCTCGCGCGGATGAGGAGCGCCAAAGCCATGACCGACACCGCGCCCCGTGGCCTGATCGCGCTGCTGTCGGCGTGCAATTTCGTGATCGGCATGGGCGCCTTCGTCGTGATCGGTTTGCTGGAGCCGCTGTCCGGCGGGCTGGGCGTTCCGGTCGCCTCGGTGGGCTGGGTACTGACGGTCTATGCCTTTGCCTATGCGGTGCTGTCGCCCTTGCTGGTGGCGCTGACCGGTCGGATCGGGCGGCGGCGCGTCCTGTTCTGGGGGCTGGCGCTATTCGCCTTGGCCTCGGCGCTGGCGGCGCTGGTCGACGGGCTGGGCCCGTTGCTGCTGTTGCGGGTCGTCGCGGCGGCGGGGGCGGGCGTGGTCACGCCCGTCACATCGGCCATCGCCGCGGCGCTGAGCGCACCCGAACAGCGCGGCAAGGCGCTGGCGGCGGTGCTGTTCGGGCTGACGCTGAGCCAGGTCGCGGGTGTGCCGGTGGGCGGCTGGATCGCCTATACCTTCGGCTGGCAGGCGGCCTTCGGCCTGGTGGCGGCGCTGGCGCTGCCCTGCCTCTGGCTGGTCTGGACGCGCGTGCCGGCGGGTCTGAGCCTGCCGCCGGTCAAGCTGGCCGATCTGGGCCGGGTGCTGGGCGACGGCCCGATGATGATCGCGGTGCTGTTCACCGCGTCCTTCCTGGCGGCGATCTACGTGCCCTATACCTTTCTGCCTGCGCTTTTGAGCGAAACGATGGGCTATGGCCGCGACGGCATCACGCTGGCGCTGCTGGTCTTCGGCGCCGCGGCGGTGCTGGGCAACCTGGCGGGCGGCTGGCTGGCCGACCGGATCGGCCCGGCACGGACGCTGACCCTGCTATGCCTGGCGCAGATCGTGCTGATGCCGCCGTTTTCCACGCTGCCGATGCCCGGCTGGCTGTTGCTGGGGTTGGTCTTCGTGTGGTCCTTCGCGGGCTGGTCGTTCACCGCGGGGCAGCAGATGCGGCTGATCGCGCTGGACCCGCAGCGCGCTTCGGTGCTGCTGTCGCTGAACGCGGCGGCGATCTATGTCGGCATTGCCGCCGGATCGGCGGCGGCCGGGCTGGTGCTGGACCTGGCCGGGCTGGAGATGCTGGGCATCGCCGGCGGGGTCGCCGCGCTGGCGGCACTGGCGCATCTGCTGTGGTCGCAGCGGGTCGTCAACGCGCGGATGCAAGGCGACTGACCGCCCCGGAGCCGGGGCCGAAGGCCGCCGCGGACGGCAAAGACCTGTCCCGCTCTATCCGAACTGCCACAGCGCCGGGACGAAGCGGTAGGCGTCGCCGTCCCGCATCACGTGACCGACGCCGGGGAACGGAAAGTGGTAGCCCAGCACCGCCATCCGGTCGGCGGCCGCCATGTCCAGCAGGCGCTTGCGGGTGGTGACCGTCGTTTCGGCATCCATGTCGAAGCTGTTCACCCAATCCGGCCGCTGAAAGCTGGCATAGGCGTGGGTCATGCAATCGCCAAGCGCGATCAGCTGCGCGCCGTCGCTTTCCACCACCACGCTCAGATGCCCCGGTGTGTGGCCCGGCGTGTCGATCACCCGGATGCCCGGCGCGATTTCGTCGTCATTGCCGACCGGCGTCCAGTCGGCGCCATCGACATTGATCGAGTTCACCGCGCCCAGCACGAATTGCTGCATCTCGGGCGCAACCCGGTCGACCAGTCCGTCCTGCATCCAGAAATCGCGCTCGGCCGCGCCCAGGAAATAGGCGGCGTCGGGCAGGATCGCCTCGTCGAAATCGTCGCGCACGCCCCAGATGTGATCGGGATGGGCATGGGTGATGACGACATGGGTGATCGCGGCGGGGTCGATCCCCGCGGCGTCGAGATTGGCCATCAGCCGCCCCGCGCTGTCGACAAAGCGGTTGCCCGAACCGACATCGACCAGCACCACCGCATCGCCCAGTTCGATCACCAGGTGGTTGGTGTGGGAATAATTGGTGTCGGGCGACAGGAAATGCGCCGTCAGAAAGGCGCGCACCTCGGCCGGGTCGGCATTCACGCCCAGCCCGTTGGTCGGCAGGGTCAGGTGGCCGTCCGACACCACGGTCAGCCGCGCCTGGCCCAGGGTAAAGGCGAAATGCGCGGGGTTGGCCGCGGCGGGCGCACCCAGCTGGGCACGGGCGGCAGCGGGCAGGGTCAGCGCCGGCATCGCGGCAGCCATCGCCAGCAGATCGCGGCGGGTCGGTCGAAGGACGGGCATGGTGGCTCCCCGGTGTCATTCACGTTTGTGAATGCGAGAATATCACCCGCCGCGCCGAAATCCAGCCCTGATCCGGCAGGGGGAAAACGGCGCGGCAATTCCCGGTCATCGCGGATTTGCGAGCCGGCTCAAGGGTCTGAAGGTCGATCGCCGCCGCATCTTTTTGCGAATCGTTTGCAACTGATCGGGTGTCTGCATATCTAAGGCGCGTGCTGCACCGCAGCGTCCCCGGTCCAAAACAAGAGGAACCGTGCCCATGAACCCGATCCGCTCCACCGCTCTTGCCGCGCTTCTTGCGGTTGCCGGCACCGCCGTTGCGGCGCAGGACGTCACGCTGCGCTTTCAGCATTTCGTGTCGCCCAATTCGGCCAACCCGAAATATTTCATCGAGCCCTGGGCGAAGAAGGTCGAAGCCGAATCCGGCGGGCGCCTGAAGATCGAGATCTTTCCCTTCATGCAGCTGGGCGGTTCGGCCACGGCGCAATACGACCTGATCCGCGACGGCGCCATCGACGGCGGCTGGGTGATCCCCGGCTACACGCCGGGCCGGTTCCCCGAAGCCGAGGCGCTGGAACTGCCCTTCATGGTGACGAAATCCGCCGAGGAGGCGTCGAAGGCGGCCTGGCTGTTCACCCAGAAACACCTGGCTGACGATTTCGCCGATGTGCACCTGATCGCCGCGCACATGCACGGCCCCGGCATCGTGCACAAGACCGGCCCGGCGATCGGGACGCTGGAGGATTTCCAGGGGCTCAAGCTGCGCGGTCCGTCGCGCCCGGCCACCCTTTTGCTGGACAAGCTGGGCGCCACGCCCATCGGCATGCCGGTTCCCGCCTTTCCCGAGGCGCTGGCGCGTGGCGTGGTGGATGGCGGCGTGATCACCTGGGAGATGTCGCCGTCGCTGAAACTGGACGAGTTGACGGACAGCCACACCGACGTGGCGGGCGACCGGTCGTTGTATAACCTGTATTTCATCTGGGCGATGAACAAGGCGGTCTACGAGGGCCTGCCCGCCGACCTGCGCGCCGTGATCGACGCCAATTCCGGGTTCGAGACCTCGGCCTGGGCGGGGCGCGCGCATGACACCGGCGATGCCGAGGGGCGTACCGCGATGGACGAGGCCGGCAACGAGATCGCCGAGATGGATGCGGATTTGTCCGGGCAGATCGAGGGTCTGGGCGCCGAGGTGACCGAGGACTGGATCGCCGAGATGAGCGCGCGTGGACTGGACGGTGCGGGCCTGGTGCGCGATGCGCGCGAGGCGGTGGCGGCGACTGTGGGGACAGAACCCGCCGACGGCTGAGCGGTCAGACGTCCCGGTCCTCCGGCGCGTTTTGCCAGCGGCGCATCAGCGCCAGCAGCATCGTCTCGCCGCCCCAGGGGGTGATGCAATCGCCGATCAGAACCGGCCCGCTGCGCGGTGGGGCCGGTTTTGGTTTGTCCCGGGTGTCGGTTGCGGGCGCGAAGGGGCTGGTGAGCGTGGTCATGGAACAAGATTAGCAGAATGTGATTGTTGTGTATTGGGGACTCGGTGCCCGCTGCTTTCTTTCGGTCTCAATACCAGGCGGGGAATCAAGCCCCGGACTTGATCCGGGGCGCCGCGCATCGCCGGGCCGCCCCCCGGCACGGCGATTTGTCGAAGCTTGCGCGAGGCTCGGACAGCTTGCGGATTTGGCAGGTATTAACTGCGCAACCCCGGCCGCAGATCGCCGCACCGCGGCCCGACGACGTGCGGCTTTCCCAAGGACGTCCGATGTTACGAAACGCCCCCTTTTTGCTCAGCCGCAAATCGCCGCCCCCCGCGTCACTCCGCCCGCAGGATCGTGATCCAGCTGTCGCCGTAGCGACGGGCGTCAAGCCGGGTGAAGCCCGGCGGCGCGGCTTGCTCGGTTGCTTCCTCCCAGACCACCAGCGCGGCGGGGGCGATCCAGCCCCGGGCCTGCGCGGCGGCCAGCGCGGCCTCGCCCAGGCCCTTGCCATAGGGCGGATCGAGAAAGACCAGCGTCGCCGGTTCGGTCGCGGCGGGCAGGCGCGTGGCATCGACCGCCAGCACCTGCGCGCGGTCGGCGCAGCCCAGGCTGGCGATGTTGTCGCGCAGCAGCCGCAGCCCGGCGCGGCCCGTTTCGACAAAGGTCGCCGAAGCCGCGCCGCGCGACAGCGCCTCGAGCCCCAGGGCGCCGGTGCCGGCGAAGAGGTCGAGCACCACGGCATCGATGATCGGATCGCCGAACCGGCCGCCCGCCAGCATGTTGAAAAGCGCCTCGCGCACGCGGTCGGTGGTGGGGCGCAGATGCGCCGCCGGGTCGCCCTTGCCAAGCGCGGCCAGTCGCCGCCCGCGCCAGTCGCCCGCGACGATCCTCATCCGCGCATCATCGTGGTCATCAGCACCTTGAGATCGGTATCGGGGTTGGCCACGGTGGCGGGCTCCGGCGACAGCCCCGCCTCGATCAGCCGCTTGCCGACCATGTAGGCGCGCGGGTCGTTCATCGCGTCCAGCGCCAGCAGGCGCCCGCCGCCGAAATACCAATGCGACCGCGCGCCCTTGCCGTCGTCGCGGATCACCACGCGGTCATGCCCGGTGCCCAGACCCGCGATCTGCAGCTTGACGTCGTACTGGTCCGACCAGAACCACGGTTTGGCATGATAGGGCAGTCCCGCGCCCAGCATGTTGTCGGCCACGGCTTCGGCCATGTCGATGGCGTTGCCGACGCTTTCCAGCCGCATCCGGCCCTGCGGCGCGGGAAAGGACGCGCAATCGCCCGCCGCCCAGACATGCGCGTCGGATGTGCGGCCATAGGCATCGGTGGCGATGCCGTTGTCGATCTCCAGCCCCGCGGCGCGGGCAAGGGCGGTGTCCGGCGCGATGCCGATCCCGGCGATGACGAAATCCACGTCCAGCCGCGAGCCGTCGGAAAGCTCGGCGCCGGTCACGGCGGTCTCGCCGGTCAGGCGGGCCAGGCCGGTGGCCTCGCGGATCGTGACGCCGTGCGCGGCGTGCAGGGCGCGGAAGTAGTCGGCGGTTTCCGGGGCGGCGACGCGGGCCAGGATACGGTCGGCCATTTCGATCAGCGTGACGTGTAGACCGCGCTTGGCGGCCACGGCGGCGGCTTCGAGCCCGATATAGCCGCCGCCGACGATCAGCACGCGCGCCCCGGCGGTAAAGCGTGGCGCCATCGCGTCGACATCGGCCAGGCTGCGGACGGTGAAGACGCCGTCCAGGTCACCGCCGATCGCGGCGGGCAGACGGCGCGGCACGGCGCCGGTGCAGAGCGCGAGATGGTCGTAGGACACCGCGCCGCCAGCGGTCTGGACGCGGCGCGCCGCGCGGTCGATCGCCGTGACGGGCTGACCGGTCACCAGCGCGATGTCCTGTTCGGCATAAAAGCTGGCGGGACGCAGATACAGCCGCTCCTCCTCCATCTCGCCCAGCAGGTAAGCCTTGGACAGGGGCGGGCGCTGGTAGGGCGGCACAGGTTCGGCGCCGATCAGGGTGATCCGCCCGTCATGGCCCTTGGCCCGCAGCCGTGCGACCAGCGAGGCGCCGGCCTGCCCGGCGCCGATCACCACCACATCCGTCATCCGATTTTCCCTTTCACTTCCCTCGCGCGACCCTATATGCCGAGCCACGGAAAACGCAATTGCAGGAGACCCGACAATGGCCATTTCGACTGGTGACACACTGCCCGAGGCAACCTTGATCCAGCTGGGCGCGAACGGCCCCGAAGAGGTCGCGCTGTCGGGCAAGACGGCGGGTCGCAAGGTGGTGATCTTTGCCGTGCCGGGCGCCTATACGCCGACCTGCCATTCGGCCCATGTGCCCAGCTTCATCCGCACCAAGGACGAATTCGCCGCCAAAGGCGTGGACGAGATCATCTGCGTGTCGGTCAACGATCCCTTCGTGATGAAGGCCTGGGGCGAGGCCACCGGCGCCACCGCCGCCGGGATCACCATGCTGGCCGATGCCGGGTCGGGCTTCACCAAGGCCATCGGCATGGATTTCGACGCCCCGCCCGCCGGCCTGCTGGCACGGTCCAAGCGCTATGCGATGTTCGTCGAGGACGGTACCGTCAAGGTCCTGCACGAAGAGGAAAGCCCCGGCACCTGCGAGATCTCGGGCGGCGAGGCGCTGCTGGCGGCGATCTGAACGGGTTTCCTGGCGGGCGCCCTCGCGCCCGCCCAGCGGCGGACGACAAGCGTTCTAAGCTGAACCGGGCGGGTTCCCACGTTCTGCCAGCCGGCCTTGTCGTGGAACCGCGCGGCCCGATCATTGCCGACCGCGCAGGCCAGCCAGCCAGTTCGGTGACCAGCGGCCCGGACCCGGTTCTCGGCATCTTGAACCAGCGCCTGGGCGACCTCCGCATCGCGCGCCGGCGGCGCGACGTAGAGCCGGCAAAGCTCGTCTGCGACGACCATGCAGAACCCCGCGACGGCGCCGTCGACCATCGCCACCTGCGTGCGAGCACGATGCGATGCCGTCCGGTCCCGAAAGCCTTTTATCGTGCGCTGCCACCGCAGGCTGTCGGGCACGATGGTGGCCTGCGCGTCGTGCCAGCCGGTTTCCCGGATCGCGGCGATCAGCCGGATGTCGCCATCCGCGCCGGTCTTCAGGGTGAATGCCGTGCCCGCAGGCCAGGTCCGCAGGCCCCGCGGCACAACCGCCCGCGACCCGTGGCGACCCGATGTCAGACCGGGCCGGTCATGGCGCGCCGCCGCGCCAGCCACAGATGCAGCACGATGGCGCAGAGATAGAGCGCCACGATCGTCGCATACATCGCGCCGCTGCCTGCCGCGCTCAGGATCGCCAGCAAAAGCGGCGTTCCCAGCAGGTTGCCGATATTGCCGGTCTGCGCCATCGCGCCATAGCTCAGCGCCTGGTCCTGCGCCCGAGCGTTGAGTTCCGGTATCGCGGCAAAGCTTGCACCCTGCACCAGGCCGAGAAAGGCGAACAACGTCACCGCAAAGACCAGTTGCAGATCGGCCAACAGGTTGAGCGCGATCAACGCCGCCGCCAGCGCGAAGCCCGCCACCACCGTCGTGATCGCCGAAACACGCCGCAGCAGGACCGGCACCAGCCCCAGCGAGGCGGCGATGCTGACCAGCGGCATGAGCGTTGCCGCCCAGCCCGCCTGTCCGGCGGGCAGGAGGCCGGGCAGGAGCGCCAGCAGCGACACGAAGGTCAGCGTATACAGCAGCCATCCGGCGGCCGGCGCGATGATATGGGCCGAACGATAGGTCTGCGCGTGCAGCGCCCCGATACCACGGACCTCGTCCGAGGAGGCTGGCCGAATGCTGCCTTCGGGCAGAAACACGGCGACCAGCCCGGCCAGCCCCAGCAGGATCGCGCCGTGGCCCGCGAACAACCGGGCCAGGGCCGCGGGGCCGGCCAACGGCATGGCAAGCCACGCCACCAGGGCGAACGAGACGCCGAAGAACGTGCTCCACAGCGTCATGGCGGCGCCGCGCCACCGCGGCGCGCTGAGCTGCGCGATGAGCGTGGGGGCGGCGACGACGATCGCCAGATGCGACAGGCCCTCGACCAGGCGCGTCGCCAGAAGGATATGAAAGGCGGGCAATGTCGCCTGCCAGAGCGAACAGACCGCGCCCAGACCCAGACCGGCCAGCACCAGCCGGCGCGCGCCGAACCGGCCAACCAGCCCCCCGGCGACGATGCCCAGGCCCGCGCCGATCAAGCTGATCGACGAGACCAGCCAACCCGTTGCATCGCCCCAGTCACCATACAGCGCGCGCACCGTGTCGAAAGGCACGGCCACCTTGGCGAATTGCGCGGCCGCGCCCAGGCCGACAAGCCACAGCAGAAGGACAGAAAACAGATTGGATCGCAGCAACGGCATGGCCCTGCGCTATCCGCAATCGGCCGCCTGCGCCACGCATAAATCATGCGCAGCCGTTCAGGCCGGTGATGAGGTTTCCAGCGCGACGTTGTCAAACCCGTTTCTCGTAGCGCCAGACCTCGAGCGCGAAAGGCCGGGATCGGGTTTCAAGGTCCACCGACACGAGGCCGATGTTGCGCCGCCCGGCCTTTTCGTAGAATCGCATCGCCCGTGTGTTGCCGACTGCACAGGCGAGCCAGGCGGTGGCGTGGCCCGCTGCCGCGATCCGCGCCTCGGCATCGGCGACCAGCGCCTGGGCCAGGCCCGTTCCCCGGCCATCGGGTGCGACGTAGAGCTGATAAAGCTCGTCTCCAAGCGTCATGCAGAACCCGGCCACGATGCCGTCGCGTGCCGCCACCCGCGTGTCCGCACGATGCGCTTGGGCCCTGTCGACAAAGCTTTGCGTATCGCGCAGGTCGCGCAGAATGTCCGGCACGATCCGGGAGTGCGCGTCATGCCAGCCCTGTTCCCAGATCGCGGCGATAGCGGCGATGTGCGCGTCCGACGCGTCCTGCAGGGAAAAATCCATGACCCGACGCTAAGACCGCCACAGCGACGGAGCAAGCCGCGCGCAGGCCAAGCGGGCGTTGCCGCCTAGAGGCTGTCCATCTTGCGCGCCAGCTTGGCATCCAGCGATGACAGGCCGTCGACGTCATGGGTGGTCAGCACCACGGTCACGGTCTTGTAGACGTTCGACCATTCGGGGTGGTGGTTCCACTTCTCGGCCCACATCGCGGCCCGGGTCATCCAGGCGAAGGCCTGGGTGAAATCGTCGAAGACGAAGGTCTTGGTGATCGCGTCGCGGCCCTCGACCAGGGTCCAGCCGCAGGCCAGCAACGGCGCCAGCAGCGTTTCGCGCACGGCATCGGTCAATCTCTCGGTCACTCCGGTTCCTCCCGTCTGTCCTTGCGGAACGGACCGTAGGCGGTGAGGATCTCGATATCCTCGTCCACGGCGCGGCGTTCCGCCTGCAGGTATTTCGCCACCGCCTCGGCAAAACCCGTGTCGCCGATCCAGTGCAGCGAATGGATCGGCACCGGCAGATAGCCGCGCGCCAGCTTGTGATCGCCTTGCGCGCCGGCTTCGACCCGGGCCATGCCGTGGGCGATGGCGAAATCGATGGCCTGATAGTAGCACGCTTCGAAATGCAGGCAGGGATGATCTTCGATGCAGCCCCAGTAGCGGCCGAAAAGCGTGTTGCGCCCGATGAAGTTCAGCGCGCCCGCCACCGGACGCCCGTCGCGTTCGGCGATGGCCAGCGCGATGTCGTCGCGCAGGGTGTCATGGGCGATGGCAAAGAACTTGCGCGTGAGATACGGCGTGCCCCATTTCCGCGCGCCGGTATCCTGGTAGAATCGCCAGAACGCGTCCCAGTGCCGATCCTCGATGGCGTCGCCGGTCAGCATCCGGATCGTTCCGCCGAAGGCCTGCGCGCGGGCGCGTTCCTTGCGGATGGTCTTGCGCTTGCGCGAATTCAGGCTGGCGAGGAAGGCTTCGAAATCGCGATAGCCGTCGTTCAGCCAGTGATATTGCTGGGTTGTGCGGCGCATCAGCCCCATCGCCTCGCCGGCGATGGCCTCGGCCTCGGTGCAGAAGGTGGCGTGCAATGACGACAGCCGGTTCTCTGCGGCCAGCTGCACCGCGCCCTGCACCAGCGCGCCCAGGCCCGCCGTCTCAAAGCCCGGCCGGGTCAGGAACCGCCGCCCGGTGGCGGGGGTGAAGGGCACGGCGATCTGCAGCTTGGGGTAATAGCGCCCGCCCGCCCGTTCATAGGCATGCGCCCAGTTGTGGTCGAAGATGTATTCGCCCTGGCTGTGCGATTTCGCGTAAAGCGGCGCGACGCCGATGATCTTTCCGTCCAGCTCGGCCACCAGATAACGCGGATCCCAGCCGGTGCCGGCCCCCACCGATCCCGACGCCTCGAGCGCATGCAGAAAGCGATGCGTGGTGAACGGGTCGTTCGGCCGCCCGCCATCGGCGGCCTCGGGACAGGCGCAGGCATCCCACTCCGCCGCGGCGATCTGGGACAGGCTGGTCAGGACGGTCACGGCGATGGTGGCGCCGGGGCTTTGATCGGTCATTTTGCCTCGCTTGCCCGGCACTATCTGGGCGCCGGGGCGGCGGGATCAAGCAACGTAGCCCTCGAAGGTCACGTTGTCGGCGATCTTGCGGGCCTCTGCCTCCTGTTCGGGCGATCGGACGGTCCAGCACAGCACCGGCACGCCGCGCGCCTTGAGCGCCGCCACCGGCGCCGCGGACAGGTTCTTGCGGTCATGGCTGATGAAGGCCGCGCCGACCCGATCGAAATCCGGGATGCCGCGCAGCCGGTCGCGGGTGGCGGCGGGCAGGGTCGGCCAGCCTTCGGCCGTGAAGGCGTCGGTGGTCAACCCGCGCGGGGTCTGGGGCAGCAGATCGGCCAGAACCGCAACGGAATGCGGGTTGAACGACATCAGTGCCACCGGCCCGGCATGGCCCGCCAGCGCCCGCGCCACCGCCTGTTCCAACGGGCCCACGGACGGTCCCATCGCGCCGTCCTGGTCCTTCAGCTCCACCAGCAGCGGCACCGCGCCGCCGACCAGGTCCAGCACCTCGGCGAAAGTCGGGATGCCCTCGTCCCCGCCGGTCAGCGGGATCGCGCCCAGGGCCTGCGCGGTGCGCTGCCGCACCGCACCGGTCTCGCCGGTCATCCGGTCAAGGCTGTAATCGTGAAAGACCATCGCCTCGCCGTCGGAGGACAATTGCAGGTCGATCTCGATCCCGTAGTTCGCCGCGACCGCCGCGCGGATCGCCGCGCGCGAATTCTCGGGCCGGCCCGCGGCCAGATCGTGCAAGGCCCGGTGCGCGATCGGGCGGTCCAGGAAAGCCGGGGGCAGGGCAGGCATCAGAAGACCTCGAAGATGCCTTCGATCTCGACCGCGACGTTGAAGGGCAGCGCGCCCGCGGAAACCGCCGAACGCGAATGCCGCCCGGCCTCGCCGAGGATCTCGACCAGCGTATCCGAAGCACCGTTGATGACCTTGGGCTGATCGGTGAAATCCGGCGTGGAATTGACGAAGCCGGTCAGCTTGACCACGCGTTTGAGCCGCGACAGGTCGCCCTCGCAGGCGGCGCGCACTTGGGCCAGCAGGCTCAGCGCGCACAGCCGCGCCGCCGCCGCGCCCTGCTCGACGCTCAGCTCGGCGCCCAGCCGGCCGGTGACGAAACCGCCGTCCTTCATGCTGACCTGGCCCGAGACGAACAGCAGGTCGCCCGACCGCACGTAGGGCACGTAATTGGCCGCGGGCGCAGGGGCGTCGGGCAGGGTGATGCCCAGTTCGGCCAGGCGGGTTTCGACGGTGTTCTTCATGGTGGTCTCCTTCGGTTCGGCGCCGAGGCTAGACCGCCGCGCGCAACAGGAAAAGCCGTCCCCCGCTTCTCTGGTTCAAAAATATCCCGGGGGAGTCGCGGCTGGCCGCGACGGGGGCAGAGCCCCCCACAACCGCCGCTCAGCTTTCGCGGAATGCCTTGGCAAAATAATCGGTGAACGGTTTGACCAGATAGGCCAGCGGCGTGCGGTCCTCGGTGCGGATGAAGGCTTCGACCGGCATGCCGGGGATCAGCGTCGCGCCGGGCGGCAGGCGGTCGATCTCGCCTTCGCTCAACACGATCTCGGCGCGGTAATAGCGGACGCGCGAGCTTTCGTCCTCGAAGGCATCGGCCGAGATCTGAACCACGCGCCCCACCAGTTCCGGGGTCTGCCGCTGGTCCAGAGACGAAAACCGCAACGACACCTCCTGGTCGACGAACAGCTGGTCGATATGGATCGGCTCGACCTGCGCGGCGATGACCAGAGGCCGGTCCTGCGGCACCAGGAACAGCACCGGTTCGGCGGCGCGGATCACCGCCCGCGGGGTGAACACGGTCAGGCCGTGGACGACGCCGGACACCGGCGCGGTGATTTCCATCCGGGACAACCGCTCCTGGATCGCGCGGCGCTGCTCGGCGTATTCGCGTTCGCGGAACTGCAGGTCGCGCAAAGTGGTGATCGCCTCTTCGCGGCGGCGGGTCTGCAGCTTGAGGATCTCGATATCGATCTCGGTCATCCGGCCCTCGGCCTGGGCCTTCTGCGCCGTCAGTTCGCCGACATTGCCGGCCAGGCGCGCCTGTTCGCGCTGCAGCGACAGCACGCGGCTGGCTTGGGCCAGACCCTTGTCCAGAAGCGCCTGCTGGTCCGCCAGTTCGCGTTCGATCAACAGCAGCATCTCGCCCAGGGCGGCCTGCTGCGCGACGATCCCGCGCACCTGGTCGGCGATCTGGTCGCGGCGTTTGGCCAGCTGCTCGGTCTCGCGGGCCACGGAATCGCCGCGCGCGGCGAACAGGTTGCGCTGGCCTTCGACCAGGTCGGCGATTTCGTCGTCCGACGCGGCCCGTTCCAGCAGCGAAGGGTCGAACCGGATTTCGTCCGACCCGTCGCGCTCGGCCACCAGCCGCGCCCGCCGCGCCGCCAGCTCGAAATACTGCCCCTCGACGATCGCCAGTTCCGACCGCAGCAGCGTCGGATCGAGCCGAACCAGCGGCGCACCGGTCTGCACGTGGTCGCCTTCGTCGACCAGGATTTCGGCCACGACGCCGCCATCGGGGTGCTGCACCACCTGGCGGTTCTGGTCGACCTCGATCGAGCCCGACGCGATGATCGCGCCCGAGATGTTGGTGGTCGCGGCCCACGTGCCGAAGCCGCCAAGCAGGACGGCCAGCGCGAGCAGCCCCAGGATCATCGGGCCGCGCAGCGGGAAGGCAGGGGTTTCGGATGTCATCGCACACCTCCGGGCCCGGCGCTCTGCTGGATTTCCTGGTGGTTCTGGACCATGGCCCTGAGCACCTCGTCCTTGGGCCCGAAGGCGACGCGCGCACCGTTCTCGAGCACCAGAAGCTGGTCGCATTCCTGGATCGCCGCAGGGCGATGCGCCATGATCAGAACCGATTTGCCGTCCGCCTTGAAGGCGCGGATCGCGCGGTTCACCGCGTTCGAGCCGTCGTTGTCGAGGTTCGAGTTGGGTTCGTCCAGCACCAGCACCACCGGATCGCCGAACAGCGCGCGGGCCAGGCCGATCCGCTGGATCTGCCCGCCCGACAGCCGCCCGCCGGCCGCGGTGACGCGGGTGTCGTAGCCCTGCGGCAGCTTGAGGATCATCTCGTGCGCATCGGCCCGACGCGCCGCTTCGACGATCTTTTCGGGATCGGGATCGTCGGCCAGGCGGGCGATGTTTTCGGCGATGGTGCCGTCGAACAGGGCCACCCGTTGCGGCAGGTATCCGATCAGCTGGCCCAGCACGTCGGGCCGGTATTGATCCAGCGACGCACCGTCCAGCGTGATCTTGCCCCCGGCGGGACGCCAGACACCGGTCAGGGCCCGCGCCAGCGTCGATTTCCCGGCGCCGGACGGACCGATCACGCCGATGGCCTGGCCGGGCATGATCGTGAACGAGACAAGCCGCAGCGCCGCCTGCTGTTCCCCGGGCGGCACCATCGTCAGTTGCGTGACGTCGATGCGCGCCTGCGGTCGCGGCAATGCGGTGCGCGGCGTTTCGGGTGGCAGTTCGGTCAGCAGCTGCGCCAGGTTGGTCCAGCCCTTGCGCGCCCGTTCGACCAGCGCCCATTGCCCGATCGCCAGTTCGATCGGCGCCAGCGCCCGGCCCATCAGGATCGACCCGGCGATCATCGCGCCCGGCGTGAGTTCGTTCTGCAGCACCAGGTAGGCGCCCAGCCCCAGCATCGCCGATTGCAGCAAAAGCCGGAAAGTCTTGGTCAGCGTGGTGAAGCCGCCGGTCAGATCGGTGCTGCCGATCTGGCCCCGGAGCGACTCGCCGCGTGCCTGGAACCAGCGCCGGAACGCGGCGCCGCGCATTCCCAGGGCCTGCACCATCTCGGCCTCGCCACGGATCTGGTCGGCGCGGCGCTCGGCCTCCATCATCATCTGGTTGGATTTCAGCGTGGGATTGCGGGTGACCATCTGGTTGGCGATGGTGATGACGATCAGCACCAGCCCCCCCGCCAGCGCCAGGTAGCCCAGCCAGGGATGGAAGATCGCGATGGCGATCAGAAAGACCGGGGTCCAGGGAATGTCGAAAAACGCCATCAGCACCGGCGAGGACATCATCCGCTGCACCGATTCCAGATCGCGCAGGCCGGTCTGGGCCACTTCGTCGTTCTTGACCGCCGAGCGGCGCAGCACCGCGTCGAAAACCCGCAGGTCCAGTGCCGCCTGGAACCGCGCGGCGACGCGGTTCATCACGCGGCCGCGGACGAAGTCCAGCAGGCCCATCATTCCGTAGAGAAACACCACCAGCACGCTGAGCGCGATCAGCGTCGCCTCGGACCGCGAGCCCAGAACACGGTCATAGACCTGCAGCATGTAAAGCGGGCCGGTCAGCATCAGCAAGTTCACGAACAGGCTGAAAAGGGCCACGAACCAGTAATACGGACGGCTTTGCCGTCGCACGGCACGCAGCTCGGCCCGCCCGGTTTCCCAAGTCTGTTGCGTCATCGGCGGAAATCCTCGCGCTGCTTTTGTCCCGGTCGCCTTGATGTGGCAGGCTGGCTATGTCGCCATAGTGCCACAACGTCGTTGAAACCGGCTGCCTCCGTTGGGTGTTCGCATATATGAAACTAAGAAGCCTTTTAGGGAATCATTGCGGTTTTCCAAAGCGAATTAAGAGGGAAACTGGGGCATGAGACTGCGCCTTGCGACGATCGCGCTGTGTTGCGCCGCCCTCGCGTCCGGATGTTCGACGCCGGGACCGGGACAGGCGCCGGACGGGATCTGGGATCCGAACGAGGCGGCCAACCGCCGCGTCCACGCCTTCAACCGTTCGGTCGACGAAAGGCTGTTCCGCGGCGCCGGCACCGGGTTGACCGACGCGGTGCCCGAAGGCGTGATGCGGAACGTGTCGAATTTCGCCGACACCGCGTCTCTGCCGCAAACGGTGCTGAACCAGGTTTTGCAGGGCCGGCTGGGCGACGCCACCCGCAACACGCTGCGGTTCACCATCAACGCCACGCTGGGTTTCGGCGGACTGGCGGACGTGGCGGGCGATCTGGGCCTGCCGCGCGACGACAGCGATTTCGGCGAAACCCTGCATGTCTGGGGGCTGCCGGAGGGCGCCTATCTGGAACTGCCGTTGCTGGGTCCGTCGACCGAACGCGACGCGGTGGGCATGGCGGTGGATTTCGCCACCAACCCGCTGCGCGCCATCCTGTCTCCGGAAAGCCGCCGCTGGACCACCGCGGCGCGGATCGTCGACCGGGTCGGCGAGCGCGGGCAGTTCTCGGACACGGTGGATTCGCTGCTCTACGACAGCGCCGACAGCTATGCCCAGCTGCGCCTGATCTACCTGCAGAACCGGCGGTTCGAATTGGGCGATGAAAGCGCCGGGGCCGATGCCTATATTGACCCCGAAGCCTTGGACACAGAGGGATTCTGATGCGTTATTCGATGGGCGGCCGACGGGCTTTTCTGGCGGGAAGCACGGCCCTGATTCTGAGCGCGGCGCTGCCGCGACCGGCCCTGGCGGTGACCGCCGGGCAGGCGCAGGGTCTGGTCGACAAGCTGGTGGGCGAGATCAACCGCGTCATCGGCTCGGGCAGGTCCGAGGCGGCGATGATCCGCGATTTCGAGGGCATTTTCCAGCGCTACGCCGATCTGCCGACGATCGCCGCCTACGCCCTGGGTGTCGACGGACGCCGTGCCTCGGCATCGCAGAAAAAGGCGTTCACCGCCGCCTTCACCAGCTATATCTCGCGCAAATACGGCAAGCGGTTCCGCGAATTCATCGGTGGCCGGATCGAGGTGAACGGCGCGAAACCGTCGCGCAACGCGTTCGAGGTTTCGACCACGGCCTATCTGCGCGGCGAGGCGCCGTTCGAGATCCTGTTCTTCGTCGGTCAGAAATCCGGCAAGTTCTTCAACATGTATATCGAAGGCGTGAACATGCTGCTGACCGAGCGGACCGAGATCGGGTCCATGCTCGACCGGCGGCGTGGCGATCTCGACGCGATGATCGCCGACCTGGCGCGCGCGGGATGACCTGCCAGAAGGTGCGCTGACGCGCGCAGGATCCCTCGGGTCGCGCCGCCGCGCGACCTTGCGCGCCCGTGGCGGTGCGACGCGCAAGACGGCGTGGCACGGCGGGGCCGGGCCGGGACGGCGTATTTTCGAAAGAGAAGAAGGCCGGTCAGTTGCCGCCGATGATTTCGCGCAGGACCTGCTCCAGCAGCGATTGCACCGGGTCGCGGGGTCTTTCGCGCTGCGGACGCTCTTGCCGGTTCTGGCCGGTCTGGGCTTGCGGCGCAGGTTGCGGCGCGGGCGCCGGGGCGGCGCGGGCGGGCGCGATGGCGGGCAGCGGGCGGGCCGGCAGGTCGGCATGGACGCGGGTCATGACCTCGCGCCAGATTTCCGCCGGCAGGCCGCCGCCGGTGACGCCGGTCAGCGGTGTGTTGTCGTCATAGCCCATCCAGACGCCGGCCACGTAATCGGCGGTGAAGCCGATGAACCAGGCGTCCTTGGCTTCCTGGCTGGTGCCGGTCTTGCCCGCGGCCTCGCGGTCGGGCAGCGCGGCGCGACGGCCGGTGCCGCGCTCGATGACCTGCTGCATCATCCAGATCAGTTCGCCCGCGGCCTGCGGGCTGATGACCCGTTCGCCGATGCCCGACCCGTCTTGGCCGACCACGCCGTAGGGGGTGACCGAACTGCCGCCATTGAGGATGCCGGCATAGGCGCCGGTCATTTCCAGCAGCGTCGATTCCGAGGCGCCGAGCGCCAGCGCCGGGGTGTCGGCCAGGTCGCTGGCGATCCCGAAATCCGCCGAGACCCGGTGCACCAGGTCGCGGCCGACGGACTCTGAAATCTTGACCGCCGGGATGTTCAGGCTGTCCTTGAGCGCATCGGTCAGGCTGACGCGGCCCTTGTAGTCGGAGGTGTAGTTTTCCGGGCACCAGCGGCCCGAGCCGGGGATGGTCATGCAGAACGGTTCGTCCACCACCGTGTCGAGCGGGCCATAGCCCAATTCCAGCGCGGTGGCGTAGACGAAGGGCTTGAAGGCCGATCCGGTCTGGCGCTTGGCCTGGGTGGCGCGGTTGAACACGCCCGAGGCATCGGTGTCGCGGCCGCCCACCATCGCCCGCACCGCGCCGTCGGCGGACATCACCACCACCGCGACCTCGGCCTTGGACCCCTCGCGGATGCGGGTCGAGAACACCTGGTCCACCGCTTCGGCCGCGGCGCGCTGGATCGCGGGATCGAGCGTGGTCTGCAGCACCTGGTCGCGGCTGGCTTCCTCGAGCGCGCGCAGGATGTCGTTGTCGAAGCTCGACCGGTTGTCGCCGGCATCGCCGTCGGCGGCGTCCTCGGCCCGGGCGATGGCACGGATCACCCAATCGGCGAAATAGCCGCCATCGGGGTTGGAGTTGCGCGTCGACAGCGTGGCGGGGTTCTGCTGCCAGTAGGTCGCTTCGTCGTCGGTCAGATAGCCCTGTTCGTTCATCAGGCGCAGGACCGTCGCGGCGCGGTCCTGGCTGCGGGCGAGGTTCGAGGTGGGCGCCAGCGAAGACGGCGCGGTCAGCAGGCCCGCGATCATCGCCGATTGCGCCGGGTTCAGCTCGGCCGCGGAGACCGCGAAATAGCGCTGTGCCGCGGCTTCGGCGCCATAGGCGCCGCCACCCATATAGGCGCGGTTGAGGTAGATCGACAGGATTTCGGCCTTGGAATACTTGGCCTCCATCGCCAAGGCGAAAATCGCCTCGCGGCCCTTGCGGGCCAGAGACCCGCGGCGGCAATCGGAAATATAGGCGGCCTCGCTGTCCCATTGAGCGGGGTCGTATTCGACCCCCAGGCACAGCAGTTTCGCGGTCTGCTGCGTGATGGTCGAGCCGCCGTGCCCCGACAGCGGTCCGCGGCCTTCGCGCAGGTTGATCCGGATGGCGCTGGCGATGCCGCGCGGGCTGATCCCTGCATGCCACCAGAACCGCTTGTCTTCGGTCGCGACGATGGCGTTGGACAGGTGCGGTGACACGGTTTCGGTGGTGACCGCGCCGCCGAACTGGTCGCCGCGGCGGGCAAAGATGTCGCCGTGCCGGTCCAGCAGCGTGATGGAGCCGCGGGCGCGGCCGTCCAGAAGGGCGGAGTAGTCGGGCAGGGTGCCGTAGACATAGAACACCGCAGCCGCCACCACCAACGTCGCCACGGCCGTGCCGTAGAGCGCCAGCCGGAACAACAGGCGGAACGGCCACAACAGCAGCGACAGCACCCAGCCCAGCGGACCACGCGTCTTGCGCGGCGCCTTCTTGCGGCGCGGCCTGGACGGTTTTCCGGTGGTCTTGGCGGCGGTCGGTTTCTTGTAGCGTCGATCCGCAACCAGGCGCGAACGCCCGCGATTGGAAGTGCTCATATCCTCAAGCCCGGCATTCTGCTCTGCGCCGACCATAGCGGTATCCGCCGGCGATGTAGACCTCTGTTCGGCGCTCCCGAGATTCATTTTTTGCCGTTTTGTTGGGCAGTCGAGACAGGCCGCACAAAATTTCATCGAAAACAAGCCGAATTGACGCGGAATCCGGGGCGATTTCTTCCCACCGCGGTCTCTTGGCCTCTTTCTGCACCGCATGGAGCAGGTCCGAGCCTGCCAAACGAAAGGGACCAAGGTGAAACTGATCATTGCAACGATCAAGCCGTTCAAGCTCGAGGAAGTGCGCGAAGCGCTGACCGGGATCGGGGTGCGCGGCATGATGGTGACCGAAATCAAGGGCTTCGGATCGCAGTCCGGCCACACCGAAATCTACCGCGGCGCGGAATACGCGGTGAACTTCGTGCCCAAGATCAAGCTGGAAATCGTGGTTGCGGCCAGCATGGCCGACCAGGTCGTCGAGACCATCATGAAGACCGCCCAGACCGGCAAGATCGGCGACGGCAAGATCTTCGTTCTCGACGTGCAGCAAGCCGTGCGGGTGCGCACCGGCGAAACCGATGCAGACGCCCTCTGAAGCGCGACAAGGACAAGGGAAACGGATATGAAACTGATCAAGACACTCGCGCCGGCCGCTCTGCTTGCCGCGGCGCCGTCGCTGGGGATGGCCCAGGAGGCCGCGGCCCCTGACATCAATCCCTATATCTTCACCACATTGCTGTTCCTCGTGGGTGGCTTTCTGGTGTTCTGGATGGCGGCCGGTTTCGCCATGCTCGAAGCGGGCCTGGTGCGGTCCAAGAACGTCACCATGCAGCTGACCAAGAACATCGCGCTGTTTTCCATCGCGGCCATCATGTACTGGCTGGTCGGCTTCGGCATCATGTACCCGGCGGATTGGCTGATCGAAGGCTGGCTGGGCCCGTTCTTTGCCGTGACCTCGCTGGAACCGGTCGGTCTGGCGGCCGAGGACGCCGCGCTTGACTACGCGTCGGCCGGGTCGGACTTCTTCTTTCAGCTGATGTTCTGCGCCACCACGGCGTCGATCGTGTCGGGCACTCTGGCCGAACGGATCAAGCTGTGGCCCTTCCTGATCTTCGTGGTCGTGTTGACGGGCTTCATCTACCCGATCGAAGCGTCGTGGCAGTGGGGCGGCGGCTGGCTGTCCGAAGCCGGCTTCTCCGACTTCGCCGGCTCGACGCTGGTGCATGCCGCCGGTGGTTTCGCCGCGCTGGCCGGGGCCATCGTGCTGGGTCCGCGGATCGGCAAGTACAAGGACGGCAAGACCGTGCCGATGCCGGGTTCGAACCTGGCCCTGGCGACGCTGGGCACGTTCATCCTGTGGCTGGGCTGGTTCGGCTTCAACGGCGGCTCGCAGCTGGCGATGGGCACCGTGGGCGACGTGACCGACGTCAGCCGCATCTTCGCCAACACCAATATGGCTGCCGCTGCCGGTGCCGTTGCGGCGCTGCTGCTGACCCAGGTGATGTATGGCAAGCCCGACCTCACCATGACGCTGAACGGCGCGCTGGCGGGTCTGGTGTCGATCACCGCGGAACCGCTGGCCCCGTCGCTGTTCGGCGCGCTGCTGACCGGTGGCGTGGGTGGCGTGATCGTGGTCCTGACCGTGCCGATGCTGGACAAGCTCAAGATCGACGACGTGGTCGGCGCCATCCCGGTGCACCTGATCGCGGGCATCTGGGGCACGCTGGCGGTGGCCTTCTACACCGGCAACTGGGGTGCGCAGATCATGGGCATCATCGCCATCGGCGCCTTTGTGTTCATCACCTCGCTGGTGGTCTGGATCATCCTCAAGGCGGTCATGGGTATCCGGGTCGACGAAGAGGCCGAGATCAACGGGCTCGACATGTCGGAACTGGGCATGGAGGCCTATCCCGAATTCTCGAAAGGCTGAACCGACTCCTCCCTGTTGGGTTTGGCACACTGGACCCGGGCGTTCGCGCCCGGGTTTTTTCTTTGGCCGATGGCGGGCAAAGCCCTAACCTTTCGCCATGCGCCCCGTTCTTGCCCTTGCCCTGCTTCTGGCCGCGCCACCCGCCGCCGCGCTGAACCTCGTCCGGACCGGGGCCTACGATCTCGACCGCCCCGCCAGCCTGGACTACGATCCCACCTTCTGCGGCCTGTGGATCGCCAACGAGGGGCCGGAGGTCGTTCTGGTCACGCTCGAAGGCGACGAATTGCGCCGCTTCGGGTCGGATCTGCGTCGGATCAAGGCGGTCACGGTCGAAGGCGACGGATTGCTGGTCGCCGACGGTTTCGGGGCCTTCCAGCGCCTCGCCAAGGATGGCCGCCCGCGCGGCGGGCCGTTCCGCGCCGACACCGGTTGGGCCGACACCGAAGGCATCGCCGTGGATGCCGATGGCAGTCTCATCACCGTCGAGGACGACCCCGAATGGCTGAGCTGGCTGACGCCGGACGGCCAGTTGATCCGCCGCATCGACACCAAGACGCTGACCCCCCCGCTGACCGAGGCGCAGGGCATCGCCCGCGACCCGCGTACCGGGCACCTGCTGATCGTCGACGATTGGGAGGGCACCAACAGCCTTTACGAGTTTACCGCTGACGGCGAATTGCTGGCCACCGAGCCGCTGATCGCCTACGGCATGGACCCCGAGGGCATCGCCATCCGCCCCGGGTCGGGCCAGCTGTTCATCGCCTTCGACATGGGTGCACGGATCGTGTCGTTCGACTACACCCCCACGCTGCCCGAAGGCGCCGAGCCGTTGCCGCCCGGTGCCGATTGCATGATGTTCTGACAGCGCTATCAGGCTTTACCGCGCCGATGTTTCGCGCGACCGTTCCCGCACAAAATCAATTTCAGGGAGAGTATCGTGACACATCGCCTGTTTCTTGCGGCGGCCCTTGCCGGGCTGGCCGGCCCGGCCCTTGCGCAACAGACCGCAGACCAATGCACCGCCTTGCGCGACGTGGTGATCGACGCCGCCGCCGTCACCTCGGCCCGGGTGGTCGCCGCCGCCGACACCCTGCCCGCCTATTGCGAGGTGCGCGCCACCGCGCGCCCGGCCGTGTCCATCGAGGTGCGTCTGCCGATGGAGGCCTGGAACGGCAAGTATTACCAGTCCGGCTGCGGCGGGTTCTGCGGTGTTCTGGGCCGGGCCGATGCCAGTGGCGGCTGGGTCAACGCCATGCGCCCGGGGCTGGAGCGCGGCTATGCCACCGCCACTTCGGATAGCGGTCACCACGCGCTGGGCGTCACCGATGGCGGCTGGGCCTTGGGCAACCCTCATGCCGAACGCGACTGGGGATGGCGGTCGATCGGCGAAACGCATCGCGTCGCGCAGGCGATGATCGGCGCGTTCTATGGCGGCGCGTCCGAACAGGCGATCTTTCAGGGCTGTTCCACCGGCGGGCGCATGGCACACATGGCCGCGCAGCGTTACCCCGAGATGTTCGACGGCATCATTTCGGGCGCACCGGCGCTGGACTACACCGGGCTGGTGGGCACCAAGATGTCCTGGCTGATCCAGGCCAACACCGCGCCCGACGGCAGCCAGGTTCTTGGCCCCGACGAGGCCGCACGCATCGGCGAGGCGGTTCTGGCCCAGTGCGACGCGGCGGATGGCGCCGAGGACGGCGCGATTGCCGATCCCCGCGCCTGCGAAGTCGACTACAGCGCCCTGGGCCTGTCGAACCAGCAGATGGACACACTGATGAAATGGCGCGAAGGCCCGCGCAATGCCGCGGGCGACCAGCTCTATCCCGGTGGCATCCCCGAAGGCTCCGAGCCGTTCTGGTGGCTGTGGCTGACCGGGAATGCAGAGGGCGGCGGCAAGCTGGTCAACGCCTTTGCGGGCGATTTCGGCCGTTACATGGCCTTCGACACCGATCCGGGACCGGCCTGGACCCCGATGGATTTCGATTTCGAAACCGACCCGGCCCGCATGTCGACCTCTGCCGGGTTCTACAACTCGGACAATCCCGACCTGACGGCTTTCCGCGAGGCCGGCGGCAAGATGATCGTCTGGCATGGCTGGGCCGACGCCATCGTGACGCCTTACAAGACCGTGGACTGGTACGAAAAGGCGTCGGCGGCCGCGGGTGGTGAGGACGCGCTGAAGGAAAACGTCGCACTGTTCATGGTGCCGGGGCTGGACCATTGCGGCATCCTGCCGGGACCGGGCGGCATCAACGCGGCCGCGCTCGACCCGATGACGCCGCTCGAAGCCTGGCTGAACGACGGCACCGCGCCGACATCCATCCTGGCCGGACAGTAGAGACGCTCCGCAGCGCGCCGCCGCGACCCGACGGGTGGCGCGCTGCGACAGATTGGCCGAGTGAAACGATCAGGATTTGACGCGCGACCACGGCGCGACTACGGTTTCCCGAGTGAAATGCTCGGGAAATTGATTTCCGTCGGAGGCCCCCCAGATGATCGTTTGCCATTGCACCCAGATCACCGACCGCGACATCAAGGCCGCTATCGGCTGGATGCGCGCAGCGGACCCCGACACGATCATCACGCCGGGCAAGGTCTATCGTGCCTTGGGCAAGCGGCCGGATTGCGGCGGATGCATGCCGCATTTCCTCGCCACCATGGAAACCAGCGATGCGTTTGGCGTTCCCGCGGCATTGCGGAGCCTTCGCAGCCAGAAAAGGATCGGAGATACGCAATGAAGGGCGACCCCAAGGTCATCGAATACCTCAACGCTGCGTTGCGCAGTGAACTGACCGCCGTCAGCCAATACTGGCTGCATTACCGCCTGCAGGAAGACTGGGGCTTTGGCCGCATCGCCGACAAGTCGCGCGCCGAAAGCATCGAGGAGATGCACCATGCCGACAAGCTGATCGCGCGGATCATCTTTCTGGAAGGCCACCCGAACCTGCAAAAGCTGGACCCGCTGCGCATCGGCCAGACGCTCAAGGAAAGCATGGAGGCCGACCTGGCCGGCGAACACGACGCCCGCACGCTGTATATCGAGGCACGCGATCATTGCGACAAGGTCGGCGACTACGTCAGCAAGAACCTGTTCGAGGAGCTGATCGCCGACGAGGAAGGCCATATCGACTTTCTCGAAACCCAGATCGCGCTGCACAACAAGCTGGGCGAGGAACGTTATGGCCTGTTGCAGGCCAAGCCCGCGGACGAAGCGGAATAGCCTCGGCCAGATCGGATCCCGATGGGCGTCACCCAAGGTGGCGCCCTTTTTTGTTTGCAAAATCAACATGGATCGGAAATCGTGACCCCAGCCTATCCATGTGCGGCTAGGGTTCCGCTGCGATCCGCAGGCCGGACCAAGCGCCGCCGAGAGCCAGCCAGGCGGACACCCGAGGACGAAAAGACCAGAGGGGATGGACAGGGCGTGATGACACACGTCTGGACCATCGAAAGGACCACCCATGACCCTCGCCGGTTTCGCCCTCGTTCTGGCTGCGGCCTTCTGCCATGCCACCTGGAATTTCCTCGTCAAGCGCCTGCACGGCGGGCCGGAACTGATCTGGTTGTTCTCGGCCTGGCAGGTGGCGATCTATGCGCCGCTGGCGGTCTGGATCGTCGCCACATCGCCGGGTCTGTTCGGCCCGATGCAGGTGCTGTTCCTGGTCGGCACGGCGGTGCTGCATCTGGGCTATTTCCTAATGTTGCAGACCGGTTATCGCCACGGCGACCTGTCGCTGGTCTATCCCACCGCGCGCGCCACCGGGCCGATCCTGTCGACCGCGCTGGCGGTATGGCTGCTGGGCGAGGTCGTGTCGGCCCAGATGCTGCTGGGCGCGGGGATCATCGTCGGCGGCGTGCTGATGCTGACCGGCGGCATAAGGCCCGGCGCGAAACGGGCCGGGCGGTCGTTGGCCTTCGGCATCGGCACCGGCCTGCTGATCGGCAGCTACACCGCCTGGGATGCCTATGCGGTGGCGACGCTGGCCGTGCCACCGCTGCTGATGGACTATGCGTCGGGCATCGGGCGTGCCGTGATCCTTGCACCGGTGGCGCGGCAGCGCTGGTCCGAGGTGCAACGGTTCTGGCGCGACCACAAACGCGCGGTGCTGGCCATCGCGGTGCTGAACGCGCTGGCCTACATCCTGGTTCTGTACGCGCTGACCTTCACGCCGGTGGCCTATGTGGCGCCGCTGCGCGAGGTCTCGGTGCTGCTGTCGATCCTGGCCGGCAGCCTGCTGCTGGGCGAAGGCGACCTGCGCCGCCGGCTTGGCTGGGGCGCGCTGATCCTGGCGGGGATGATGCTGCTGGTGACGGGGTAGGTGCGGGTGGTGGGTCGGCAGACCGGGTCTGTTTTGGCGGGAGCGGAGGTTTGTTCGATCAAGGGCAGCGCGGAATCAAGGCCGCAGGCCGCCGCGCAATCGTCATGCCAAAGGCATGCATCCAGCATGACGCGCCTCCACGCGGCGGCGATACGGTCAAGGTGAGCGCGCAGCTCAGATATCGTCCTGACCTGGCTGGAATAAAGCACGCAGAATAGACGTCAGATCGCCCCCGCGCGCGTCTGCAATTGCGCGGCTGTGTGCCAGTTGAAAAACGTCCGGAATGACTGACCCCAAACCCAAACCACCCGGATTCAGCCGCGCGCCGTCTCGCGTTCATAGCGCTGGCGTGCCACGGCTTCGTGCGCCTCGGCCTTGCGGTCGTCGTGCAACGCCTGCTCGACATAGCTCAGATGCGCCTCGACGGCGGCGCGGGCCGCGGCCGGATCGCGCGCCTGCAACGCCTCGTTGATGCGGCGATGCTGGGCCAGCAGGCTGTCGCGGGTGGTGCGTTGCTTGAACATGATCTGGCGGTTGTAGAACACGCCTTCGCGCAGCAGCTGATACATCGACCGCATCATGTGCAACATGATGACGTTGTGGCTGGCCTCGATGATCGCCAGGTGGAAATCCGCGTCCAGCCGCGCCTCGTCGGCCGGGTTCCGCTTTTGATGGGCGGCCTCCATCTTGTCGTAGATCTGCTGGATCACCCTGAGGTCGGTCTCGGTGCCGTGTTGCGCCGCGCGTTCGGCGGCCAGGCCTTCCATGTCGCGGCGAAAGGACAGGTAGTCGAACACCGCCTCGTCATGGTTGGCGAACAGATGGATCAGCGCCTCGGAAAAGGCCGAGCCCAGAACGTCGGCGACATAGATCCCGGCCCCGGCGCGGGACGTCAGCAGCCCGCGATCCTGCAGCTCCGCCACCGCCTCGCGCAAGCTGGGGCGCGACACGCCCAGCTTTTCCGACAGCTCGCGTTCCGCCGGCAGCCGTTCTCCCGGGCGCAGCACGCCGCGCAGGATCAACTGCTCGATCTGCCGCACGACAGCGTGCGACAGCTTTTCGGACTGGACGGGGCGGAATGGCATGGGGGCGCTCTTGCGGGCTGAAGTCTGGGGCCGAATTGGTCAAAGGATATGACCGCACCCGCGGCACGGCAAGGGCCAACGGCCGAGTTATCCGCGCCGGCGGCGTGCCGCCGCCAGGGGTCGCTGGCGTAAAGCGGATCCGCTCAGCAGGCCAGGCTGACCCGCCATCCGGGGAACGGACGGCGCACATCGGGACGCAGGTTGCTCAGCTCGAACGTGGTGAGATCGCCCAGGAACGCCCATTCGCCGGGAAGGATCCTGGCCGCGCAGCCCGTGGCCGCTGCCGCCGCGGCCTCGACATCACGCCCCTGGAACTTGCGCCGCGGTTCCGGCAGCCCGACCAGCGCCGTGGTCCGGTCGGCGCTTGCCTCGACACGATAGGACAGGCCCTTGACCGCGACGATCCCCGGTTTCGCGGGCGACACCGTGCCTTGTGTCTCCGAGGCCGGCGATGCGGTGTCCGTCGACTGTCGCACGGCGGTCTGCGTCGGGGCTGCATCGCAGGATGCCAGCACGCCGATCGTCAGAACAAGAAGCATGGAGTGTTTCATCGGTCACCCTGTTCACTGCAAGAACGCGTCCCTGCATCATTCGTGTGTCCGTCCGGTGCCATGTGGCCAAACACCGCAACCGGACGCCGCCGAAAGATGCGTGTTGTTGGCTGGAAAACGTCCGATCGCACAATTCATGCGCGAAAATCCTCCGAATGGCGTAGACTGACCGGATCAGTCCGAAAACGGGCGATCCACAAGGAGGGACAGATGACCAGGAAAATCGTCGTCGGCTACGACGACAGCGCCGGAGGTAAATCGGCGCTCGACTTTGCCGTCAAGCAACTGAAGGCGCAGGGTGGCAGCCTTGTTCTGGCGCATGTGCTGGAATGGTCGCCGTATTCGTTCCTGACCCCCGAGGAAATCGAGGAACGCCACGCGCGCCGCAAAGAGGAATTGTCGCGCGCGGAAACCGCCGTGCTGGGCCCGGTTGTGGCGCAGTTGGCCAAGGAAGGGATCACGGTCGAAACCACACTGAAATACGGCCACATCGCCGAAACCCTGTGCCGGATCGCCAAGGACGAGAAGGCGGACCAGATCATCATCGGCCGCACAGGGGAATCCGGGTTTTCGTCGCGCCTGTTCGGGTCCGTCGCCGGAAGCCTGGCGCAGGTTGCGCCGGTGCCCGTCACCATCGTTCCATGACAGGAAGGAAACACAACGCCATGACCAAGACGTTTTCGCGGGCGGCGCTTTCCGTCCTGATGCTGGCAGGGGCGTCCGGCCCCGCGCTGGCGCAATCCATCGACGAACAGGTCAACCAGATCTTCGCCAACTCGACCGGCTGGTTCGTCAACCTCATCTTCAGCAACTTCCCCGGAACGACCTTTCCGTGGATCGTGGCCTGGCTGGTCATCGCCGCGACGATCTTCACCGTCTATTTCGGCCTGATCCAGTTCCGCGCCTTTCCGCACTCGATCTCGCTGGTCAAGGGCGACTATTCCGACCCCAACGATGCCGGTGAGGTCAGCCATTTCCAGGCGCTTGCAACCGCGCTGTCGGGCACGGTCGGCCTGGGCAACATCGCCGGGGTGGCCGTCGCCGTGGGCATCGGCGGGCCGGGGGCGACGTTCTGGATGATCCTCGCCGGCCTGATGGGCATGGCGTCGAAATTCACCGAATGCACCCTGGGCGTGAAATACCGCAACGAATACGAAGACGGCACGGTATCGGGCGGTCCGATGTACTACATGACCAAGGGTTTCGCCGAACGCGGCCTGCCCGCGGGCAAGTTCCTGGCGATCCTGTTCTCGGTCTTCTGCATCCTCGGCGCGCTCGGTGGCGGCAACATGTTCCAGGCCAACCAGGCGCATGCGCAGATCTCGAACGTGGTGGGCGACTACCCCGGCTGGATCACCGGCATCGTCTTTGCCTTCGTGGTCTTCATCGTGATCGTGGGCGGCCTGAAATCCATCGCCCGGGTGACCGAAAAGGTCGTGCCGTTCATGGGCATCATGTATGTCGCCGCGGCGCTGGTCATCATCTTGATGAACGCCGACAAGATCGGCTGGGCCTTCGGCGAGATCTTCAACGGCGCCTTCACCGGCGCGGGCGTCGCCGGCGGCATGGTCGGCGCGCTGATCCAGGGCTTCAAGCGGGCGGCGTTCTCGAACGAGGCGGGTGTCGGTTCGGCCGCCATCGCGCACTCGGCCGTGCGCACCAAGGAGCCGATCACCGAAGGCTTCGTGTCGCTGCTCGAGCCGTTCATCGACACGGTGGTGATCTGCACCATGACGGCGCTGGTGATCATCATCACCGGCCAGCTGATCCAGGACCCCAATACCGGGCTCTACCTGCTGGACGAAGGCGCCTCGACGATCCAGACCGTGGACGGCAACAAGGGCGTGGCGCTGACCTCGGCGGCGTTCTCGTCGGCCTTTGGCTGGTTCCAGTACGTGCTGGCCATCGCGGTGATCCTGTTCGCCTTCTCGACGATGATCAGCTGGTCCTATTACGGCCTCAAGGCCTGGACCTTCCTGTTCGGCGAAGGCCACACCAAGGAGCTGATCTTCAAGGTGATCTTCTGCCTGTTCGTGGTGATCGGCGCGGCCGCCAATCTGGGCCCGGTGATCGACTTCTCGGATGCGGCGATCTTCGCCATGGCGGTGGTCAACATCATCGCGCTCTATTGCCTGATGCCGATCGTCAAGCGCGAGCTGAACAGTTACCAGTCGCGGCTCAAGTCGGGCGAGATCCGCAAGTTCGCCTGACCGCGAAAGTCTGAAAAAACCGAAGCCGCCGGTTCGCCCGGCGGCTTCCGTCGTTTCGGGACAAGACGCGCGCCTACCAGCGGTCCAGCGCGGCCTCGTCCTCGTCCCTGGCGGCGACCCAGCCTTCGCCGCCCGCGCCGCTTTCCTTCTTCCAGAACGGCGCGCGGGATTTCAGGTAATCCATCAGGAATTCCGCCGCCTCGAACGCGTCCTTGCGGTGTTTCGACGCCGTGGCCACCATCATGATCTGCTCGCCCGGCCGCATCATGCCAAAGCGATGGATCACCAGCACATCGCCAAGGGCCCAGCGGGCTTGCGCCTCGGCGGCGATGGCGGCCAGCGCCTTTTCCGTCATGCCGGGGTAATGCTCGATTTCCATGTCGGTCATCGCCCCGTCGGCCCGCACGATGCCGGAAAAGGTCACCACCGCGCCGATATCGTCCCGGCCCTTGGCGAAATCCGCCGCCTCGGCGCCGAAATCGAATGGCTGTTCCTGCACGACCACGCGCATGCCTCAGCCCCCGGTCATCGGCGGAAAGAACGCCACCTCGCGCGCGCCGGCCAGCGGCGCGTCGAAATCCGTCAATTCCTGGTCAACGGCGACGCGCAAGGCCGACAGATCGGCGAAGGCGGCCGCGTAGCGTTCTTCGCGGGCGCGCAGTTCGTCGACCAGTTCGGCCACCGTCGCCGCCCGTGTCTCGATCCGTTCTTTCGGCAGGCCGATGCGTTCGCGCACCCAGGCGAAATACAGCACGTCCATCAGCGATCCTCCCTCAGCATCGGCAGGGCCTTGCGGAAATAATCCCAGCCGGTGATCACGGTCAGCGCCGCGGCCACCCACAGCAGGACCAGCCCGCCATTGCCGGCCCAGACCATGCCCGTCAGCTTCCAGCGCAGGCCTTGCGTGTCCTCGACCCGGCCGTCCAGAACGTCGGCGATCAGCGCCTCGTCCATGCCCCAGGCCGACATGCCAAAATAATGCTCGAACACGCCCTGCCCGAACAAGACCGCGATCGCCAGCATCTGCGCGGTGGTCTTCCACTTGGCCAGTTTCGTGACCTTCAGATCGCCCGAAGCCTGGCCCAGGAATTCCCGCAGGCCCGAAACGAAAACCTCGCGGAACAGGATGAAGGTGGCCGGCAGCACCAGCCAGGGCGACATCGACGAATAGCCCACGATCACCAGCAGCGCGACCGCCACCATCGCCTTGTCGGCGATCGGGTCCAGCATCGCGCCCAGCCTGGTTTCCTGCCCCCAGGCCCGCGCCAGCCGCCCGTCGATCCAGTCCGTCGCGGCGGCGGCCAGAAACAGCAGAAGCGCCGCCCAATCGGCGAAGGGACGGGCGAAATAGAGAAACAGCACCGCGATGCCGGGCGCGGCCAGCAGGCGGAGCGTCGTCAGGATGTTGGGCAGCGTCCACATCATGGCACCTGCCTAGCGCGGATCGGCGGGGGACAAAAGAGCGCGCGTGACGCAGCGCTCACGGATCGCCACCGGCGCGGGCGCGCCGTACGACCCGGTCGACGAACACGCCGCGCGCCGCGGGCAGCGGTCTGTCGCGCAACTCGGACGCCAGCCGGTGTTGCAGGAAATACCCGGTCAGCCGCAAACCGTCTGCGATCTCGGCATCGTCGGCCGCGCCCTGACCCAGCAGCACCGGCGGCAACGGCAGCAGCCGCGGCGCCCAATCGCCGGCACCCGCCAAAGACACCGCCCGGCCGGTTTTCGGCGAGACATAGGCCAACCCCTCGGTCGCGCCCGTCGCGGCACAACAGGTCAGATCGAGCCCGAAGCCCAACGCGTCCAGCAAAGCCAGTTCCCACCGCAGATAGGCCAGGGGCCAAAGGTCGGGCCGGTCGAGCAGGTCGAGCAGCGTTTCGCTGCGCCGGTAGAGCGCCGGATGCGGTTCGCGTTCGGGCAGGGAAAACGACAGCATCGCGCAGACGGCGTTCAACCCCGCCAGCGCCAGCCGGTCGGCCATCGCCGCCGCGCTGCGCGACCGCTGCGGCTCGGCGGTGAAGGCACCGATATGGTCCTCGAGCCGCGCGCGCCAGGCCAGGTCCAGCTGTGCGCCGGGTTGCAGCACGGCGGCCTGCTTGCGCGAGGCGCCGCCGCGCAGCACCCCGACATGGCGACCATGGCCCGGGGTGAAAACCTCGAGGATCGCCGCGGTTTCGCCATGCGGCCGGGCCGAAAGCAAGATGCCGGTGTCGCGCCACTCCATGGCCGCCAAGGTGGGCCCGGTTGCCCGGGCTGTCCAGCGCCGATCCAAAAGGTGCGGCTGCGCCGCGCAGGGTTTGCCGCCCGCCGCCTGCGGCTTTGGGCGGCGGTTTTGCGTATTTGCGAAAGAGAAGAAGGGGCAGGGGCGGCGAGCCGCGGCGGGTCGCAAAGACCGGTCCTGGCTTCTTCTCTTTGAAAAATACGCCGTCGGAACGGTGACGGCCGCGCTTCGTCCGGGGTCAGCCCGAAAACCCGTCCTGGTCCAGCAGGTGGCGGCCCTGGCGGTCCTCGACTTCGAGGACCCAGAGATCGGGGTCGAAACCGCGTTGGCGGGCGATGGCGGCGTCAACCTCCGGTTCCGTTCCGGCCGCCAGTTCGGACCAGATCCGGGCACCGGTCGCCAGGTCGAAGCTCCGGGTGAACGCCCGCGCCTGCCCGTCCAGCGTGGCGAGTTTCACCAGCACCGCGCCCGCCTGGTCGTCGCCATGCGCGGTGACGAAGGCGGGGATTGCGTGCTGGCGCAGCCGCGCGAGATAGGCGTCGACCCAGAACCGTGCCGTCAGCCGGGTCACGGGCGCGGTTTCCGCGGATCGTCCCGCTCGCCGCGCAGCACAGTCCCGGACTTGCTCCGGGACCGCGCTCCGGCGCTGTGCCGCACCGGCGCGCTAGATGCGCAGGCGTCAGGCATTGCCGTCCCGGAAATCCAGGCCCATCTCGGAATAGCGTTCGGCCTCGTCCTGCCATTTTTCGCGGACCTTGACCTGCAGGAACAGGTGGATCTTGCGGCCCAGGAACTCTACCAGCTCTTCGCGGGCGGCCTTGGAGATCGCCTTGATCGTCTCGCCCTTGTTGCCCAGCACGATGCCCTTGTGGCCGGCGCGGCTGACATAGACCACCTGGTCGATCCGGGCCGACCCGTCGGGGCGTTCCTCCCAGGCTTCGGTTTCGACGGTCAGCTGGTAGGGCAGTTCCTGGTGCAGCCGCAGGGTCAGTTTCTCGCGGGTCATTTCCGCCGCGATCATCCGCAGCGGCAGGTCGGCGATCTGGTCCTCGGGGTAGAGCCAGGGGCCTTCGGGCAATGCCGCTGCCAGCCAGGCGCGCAGATCGGCGACGCCGTGGCCCTTTTCGGCCGAGATCATGAAGGTCTTTTCGAACGGATAGGCGTCGTTCAGCTTTTGCGAGAGCGCCAGCAGCGCCTTGGCCGCGACCCTGTCGATCTTGTTGATCGCCAGAGCCACCCGCAGCCCCTTGGGCAGATCGGCCAGCCCGTCGAGAATGCGCTGCACGCCGGCGGTCAGCCCGCGATGCGCCTCGACCAGCAGCACGGTGATATCGGCATCCGCGGCGCCACCCCAGGCCGCCTTGACCATCGCCCGGTCCAGCCTGCGGCGTGGCGTGAACAATCCCGGCGTATCGACAAAGACGATCTGGGTGTCGCCCTCGATGGCGACACCGCGGATGCGGGCGCGGGTGGTCTGCACCTTGTGGGTGACGATCGACACCTTGGCGCCGACCATGCGGTTGGTCAGCGTGGACTTGCCCGCATTGGGCTCTCCGATCAGGGCGACGAATCCGGCACGTGTGGTCATGGGGTGATCCTGCATCAAGGCGCGTCCTCTAGCGCGGATCGCCGCGCCGCGCCAGCCCTGCCTTCGCGCCAGAGCGAATACAGCCCGGCGCCGACGATCAGCATCGCGCCTGTCAGCGTCTGTGCATCGGGTCTTTCGCCAAAGACCGCATAGGCCAGCGCCAACGCCACCAGCAGCCGGAAATAGCGGAAAGGCGCGACGACCGCCACGGCGCCGGTGCGCATGGCCTTGGTCAGCGCGGAATAGCCGACCACGCCCGCCAGCGTGGTGCCCAGCAGCAGCAGGCTTGCGGGCAGGGGCAATGCGGGCGGTGCGGTTTCGAAGCCCAGGATCACCAGGCCGGCAAAAGTGACCACGGCAAAGCCCAGAACGCCCAGTTGCGCGGCATGGACATGGGCGGGCGCGGCGCGGGTGGCCAGGTCGCGTCCGGCGAACCCGACCATCCCCAGCAGTGCGAAGACGGCGTTCGCCTCGATCCCCGCCGGTGACGGGCGCACGATCAGCAACACGCCGGCCAGCCCCACCGCCATGGCCACCCAGCGGCGCGGTCCGATCCGTTCGCCCAGCACCAGCGCGGCACCCAGCATCACCACCAGGGGCGCGGCCTGCAGGATGGCCGAAGTGGTGGACAGCGGCGTGTAGGCCAGCGCCAGCGCAAAGAACAGCCGGCCGCAGATCTCGAACCCGGTGCGGATCAACAGGCGCGGCTGCAGATAGGCTGCATCCCAAAGACGCACGCCCGCCCGCCATGCAAGCACCGCGTAGATCGTCATCGCGGTCAGGCCGAACTGCACGGTGGCCAGGCCGGGGCTGGCGCCAAGGCCGGTCGCGGCCTTGAAGAACGCGTCCTCGATCCCGAAGCCCAGCATCGCCAGGCACATGAACAGGCTGCCGCGCTGGGAGTCGCTGAATGTGCCGCGCATCGGCTTCGCTTTCTGTGGCCCGGAAAAGGCGGAGTTTTGTCCCGATTGCGTTAACTTTGTGGCAAGAATTGGGCTTCTCGCAAGTTTGGGACAAAGTTATGCCTTATTTTGTCGGACTGGCCCGGCGGGGGCAGGGGCGGGCCGTCACGACCGGCCCGGATCGCACCGGGCAAGCGAAAAGGACCGCGCCATGCCCCGCAGCCAGACCCTTCGATCCCCGTCGCCCTACGCCGTGCTCGGCGTCACGCCTGCCGACGATTTCGCCACCATCCGCGCCGCCTGGCGAAGGCTGGTCAAGCGCTGGCACCCGGATGTCTGCAAGGCCGCGCCGGACGAGGCCGTGCGCCGGCTGACTGCGGTGAATGACGCCTTTGATTCGCTGTCGGTGATCCACAAGCGGCGGCAACCGGCCGGCGAAAGGCCGGACTGCGCCGCGCGGGACCAATCCGCGTCACGGCGCGAAGCCGCGCCCGGTATGCGCCAGCCCCGGCCCGACCCGCAGCCCGCGCCCGCCCGCACCGCGCCCCCCCGAACCGCGACGGCCCCCGGTTCCGGGCCTCGGCAAACCGCCGATGCCCGGCCGCAACCGCACCCCCCGCGCCGGGTTCCCCGACACCCGGCCCAGGATCACTTTGCCATTGCCCGCGGCATGTTCTCGGCCCCGCCCACCGCCCGCGTTCAGGCCTTTGCCTGACACCCGCACGGTGTCAGCCCAGCCTGTCCAGCAGTGCCTTGGCGGCATCCTGTTCCGCCTGGCGTTTCGACCCGGCCTGCGCTTGCGCGGTCTCGCCGGTCTGCAGCCGCGCTTCGATGGTGAAGACCGGCGCGTGGTCGGGCCCCGACCGGGCCTTTTCCACGTAGCTGGGTGGCGGCAGGCCGCGCGCCTGCGCCCATTCCTGCAAGGTGGTCTTGGCGTCGCGGGCGTCGGCCTCGACCCGGTGCACCCGGTCACCCCACAGCCGCAGGACCAGCGCCTGCGCGACGGCGAACCCGGCGTCCACATAGACCGCCGCGATCACCGCCTCCATCGCGTCACCCAGCAGGGCCAGCTTGCGCCGCCCGCCGCTGCGCTGTTCCGACCGCCCCAGCTTGAGCACGCTGCCCAGGTCGATCTGCTGGGCGATCTCGGCGCAGGTTTCCTTGCGCACCAGCGCGTTGAAGCGCGGCGCCAGCAGGCCTTCGGCGGCGTCCGGGTCGGCCTCCAGCAGGGCCTGCGCCATGACCAGGCCCAGCACCCGGTCGCCCAGGAATTCCAGCCGCTGGTTGTCCTCGCGGCCCGGTCCGGACATCGACCCGTGGGTCAGCGCGCGGCGCAGAAGGTCGGGCTGGGCGAAATGGTGGCCCAGACGCGCCTCGAAGGCGGCCAGATCGGCCGACAGCTTCACTCGATCTTCTCGAAGAACCGGTCGCCGCGCCAGGTCCAGAAGAACAGCATCGACCGGCCCGCGGACGAGAACATCACCCGGCTGGCGCGGCCCAGCAGGTTTTCATAGGGCACGAAACCCACCCCGCCGGCGATGTTGGGCACGCGGCTGTCCGAGGAATTGTCGCGGTTGTCGCCCATCATGAAATAATGCCCCTCGGGCACGGTATAGACCGGCGTGTTGTCGCTGCCCTGCATGGTGATGTTCAGGATCGAATGCGCGTGACCGCCGGGCAGGGTTTCGACGAACTTTTCCTTGATGCACAGTGCGCCGGTGCCGACCGGGCCGTTGGCGCAGCGCGGGCGCAGGCGCTGCGGGCCTTGCGGTCCGGCGGTTTCCTCGAACGTGCCGTCGAGTTGCAGTTGCACCGGTTCGCCGTTGATGTGCAGCACGCCGCCCTTCATCTGGATCGTCTCGCCCGGCAGGCCGACGATGCGCTTGATGAAGTCGCCGCCGGTCACCGGGTGGCGAAAGACGGCGATGTCGCCGCGCTCGGGCTCGCCGCCCAGGATGCGGGTGTTGTCGCCATCCAGCCAGCCGCACAGATGCGTGGCGTCGATGTTGATCCCGATCGACGGAATCTTGACCGACGGGCAGGACGCATAGGAATACCCATAGGCCATCTTGTTGACGAACAGGAAATCGCCGATCAGCAGCGTGTCCTTCATCGATCCCGACGGAATCCAGAAGGGTTGATAGAACAGGGTCCGGAACACGCCCGCGATCAGCAGCGCGTAGACGATGGTCTTGACGGTTTCCAGGAACCCGCCGCCCGACTTTGCCTCTTTGGCCATGCCCGATGCCCCTTTTCGGCTGTGCCCGGGCTACATGCGGAGCCGCGCGCGGGGTGTCAAGCCATAGGCGGCGCGGCTTGCCGCGACCGGCTCCGGCGGCTATCGGTCGGGGCGCGCATTTGCCGGGGAGAGGGCCATGAAGGACGTCAGGATCATCGTCACGGGCGGGACCATCGACAAGGTCCACGACATGGCCAGCGAAGGTCTGGCCTTTTCGCCCGACGGCGCCACCCACATCCCCGAGATGCTGCGCATCGGGCGCTGCGATTTCCCGACCGTGTCGCTGTTGATGCTCAAGGACAGTCTGTATTTCGACGATGCCGATCGCGACGCCATCGCCCGCGCCGTGGCCGCGGCGCCGGAACCCGCGCTGGTCGTCACCCACGGCACCGGCACGATGGGGCGCACCGCACGGTTCCTGCAGGGCGTCGCGCCGGACAAATGCGTGGTGCTGACCGGCGCGATGCGGCCGTTCTCGCTCTATGCCTCGGATGGCGAGTTCAACCTGGGCGGCGCGGTCGTGGCGGCGCAACTGCTGGCACCGGGGGTCTGGGGGGTGATGAACGGGCGGGTATTCCCGGCCGAACGGCTGAACAAGAACACCGAACAGGGCCGGTTCGACGTCTAGGGTTTCGGCCGCGCCTCGATCACCACAAAGGCCTGGGCCCAGGGGAAATCGTCGGTCAGCGTCACGTGGATGATCGCCTCGTGCCCCGGCGGCGTCATCTCGGCCAGCCGGTCCGCCGCCCAGCCGGTGACATGCATCACGGGCTGGCCGGTGCGCAGGTTCGAAACCGCCATGTCCTTCCAGGCGATGCCCATCCGCAACCCGGTGCCAAGCGCCTTGGAACACGCCTCTTTCGCGGCCCAGCGTTTGGCATAGGTGCCCGCGATATCGCGCCGCCGCTCGGCCTTGCGCTGCTCGACATCCGTGAACACCCGGTTGCGGAACCGGTCGCCAAAGCGGTCCAGCGTGCCCTGGATGCGCTCGATGTTGCACAGGTCGGTGCCGATGCCCAGGATCACGCGGACGTCTCCAGATCGTAGACCATGATCCCGTCGCCGCCGCCTTCGCAAAGCGCCACCAGCCGCGCCCCAAGCGCGCGGTGTCCGGGATCGGCGGCATAGCGCGCCAGCGCCGCGGCATCGGCGAAATCGGCGATGAAGCCATGCGGCCAGGCCGAAGATTTCAGCTCCATGTCGCGGTTGGGGCCGTGGCTGAACCCGGTGAACCCGTCGATCTGCGCCCGCAGCGCGTCCAGGCCGGCCATGACGGCGTGCAATTCGTCGACATCGGCGTCGGCACGCAGCCGAAGCATCACGACATGGCGGATCACGCCGCAGGCTCCGCGCGGGCCTCGTCCATCAGGCGGCGCATCTCGCGGATCGCCGGGTCGAGCCCGCGAAAGATCGCTTCGCCGATCAGGAAATGACCGATATTCAGCTCCATCACCTGCGGCAGACCCGCCACCGGCTGCACCGTGTCATAGGTCAGCCCGTGGCCGGCATGCACTTCCAGCCCCAGCGCATGACCAAAGGCCGCCATGTCGCGCAGGCGGGCGAATTCGGCGTCGCGCTCCTCCAGCCGGCCCTCGGCATGGAAATCGCAATAGGCCCCGGTATGCAGTTCGATCACCTCGGCGCCGATCCGGTGCGCGGCCTCGATCTGGCGGCGGTCGGCGGCGATGAAGATCGACACCCGGCAGCCCGCCTCGCGCAGCGGCGCGATGAAATGCGCCAGGCGGTTTTCCTCGCGCGCCACTTCCAGCCCGCCCTCGGTGGTGCGTTCCTCGCGCTTTTCCGGCACGATGCAGACCGCGTGCGGCTTGTGGCGCAGGGCGATCTTCTGCATCTCGTCGGTGGCGGCCATCTCGAAATTCAGCGGCAGGTTCAGCCCCGCCATCAGCGCCTCGATATCGGCGTCCGAGATATGTCGGCGGTCTTCGCGCAGATGCGCGGTGATGCCGTCGGCGCCGGCCTCTTCGGCGATCTTGGCGGCGCGCAGCGGATCGGGATAGGCGCTGCCGCGGGCGTTGCGGACGGTCGCCACGTGGTCGATGTTGACGCCCAGGCGCAGGCGTCCGGCATAGCTTGTCATCGGGTCTTTCCTTCCCTCGTCGCGCTCAACCTAGTCCGCCGCGCGCGCCGGGAAAACCGCAAATGCCGCGCCTATTCGGCGCCGCTCCGGGTGTCGGCCTTTTTCTTCTTCAGCGCCGCCAGCTTCTGTTTCAGCAGGCCCTTGCGGCGGTTCTGATAGGCCGAAATCAGCGGCAGCGAGATGTAATAGCAGGCGATTCCCGCGATCAGGCCGGGGATGATTCCACCGATCAGGTAGGGAAAGAACACCTCGTCGTAGAACACCCGCAACTCGGACCAATGCGCAACATCGTCGGTGAACAGGGCGCGCACGTTGTGCCACAGGTCCTGCCCGGCCTTGACGAACTTTTCGCCCAGCCCGTGATGAAAGCGCGGATTGTCGCCGCCATCCAGCCCCAGAAGCCAGTAGCCGCTCTGCATCGCGATCACGCCGATCGGCACATAGGTCAGCGGGTTGCCGAAGAACGTCGCCAGCATCGCCGCCAGCACGTTGCCGCGCATCACCAGCGCCAGCAGACCGGCGATGATGAAATGCAGCCCGTAGAACGGCGTGAAGGTGGTGAAGACCCCGGCAAAGATGCCGCGGGCGATGGTGTGCGGCGGGTCGGGCAGGCGGTGCAGGCGGTGGCGGACATAAAGCGCGGCGCGCCCCCAGCCGCCCTTCGGCCAGAACGCTTCCAGCACGGCCTTCCAGATCGGGCGCCTGTCGCGTCGCTTGAAAACCAAAGCCCGGCCCTTCCGTCACTCCGCCGCCTGATCCGCCGCCGTGGGTGCGGCAAGCCCCGGATCGCGGCGGCGCTCCACCGAGGCGACATTGCTTTCCGCCTCAAGGGTCGAGACCACCGAATGCAAATGCTCGGCGTCGCTCAGTTCGATATCAACCAGCAATCGGTAGAAATCTGGTTTCCTGTCGACGAAATGCAAGTCGCTGATATTGGCCTTCCGCTCGCCGATCAATGTGCAGATTCGTCCCAGGACCCCGGCATCGTTGCCGATCGTCAGCTCCAGCGTGACGACATAGACCGACGGATGCTTGCCCTCGGCCCAGTGCAGGTCCATCCAGCGCTGCGGCTGGTCCTCGAAATCGGCCAGCGCCGCGCAGTCGATGGCATGGACCATCACACCATGCCCCCGGCGCGCCAGCCCGACGATGCGTTCGCCCGGCAGCGGCTGGCAGCAGGGCGCGCGTTCGAACCCCTGGTCGTGCTCCAGGCCGACGACGGCGCGGCGCACCTCGACCTCGGCCTCGTCGACCTGCGCCAGGTCGGGATAGACCGCCTGCACCACTTCGCGCGCCGTCAGCTCGGCGCTGCCCATGCGCGCCAGCAGCGTCTCGGCGTCTTCCAGCCGCAAGGTCTTGGCGGCTTTCTCCAGCACCTTGTCGGTGGCCTTCTTGCCGACATTCTCGAACGCCGCGCGGGCCAGTTCACGGCCCAGCCGGGCAAAGCGTTCGCGCCCGGCATCGCGCAGCGCGCGGCGGATCGCCGATTTCGCCTTGCCGGTGGTGGCGATGTCCAGCCAGGTCGCCTGCGGGGTCTGGCCCTCGGCGGTGATGATCTCGACCGACTGGCCGTTCTTCAGCCGCGTCCACAGCGGCACGCGGATGCCGTCCACCTTGGCGCCGACGCAGGCCGACCCGATCCGCGTGTGGATCTGATAGGCGTAATCCAGCGGCGTCGCGCCCTTGGGCAGCTTCACGACGTCCCCCTTGGGTGTAAAGCAGAACACCTGGTCGGAATACATCTCGAGTTTGACAGCTTCGAGAAACGCGTCGTGATCGTCCTCGGCGTCGAACTGTTCGGTCAGCGAGGCGATCCATTTCGCCGGATCGACGGCAAAGGGGTTCTTGGCGCGCTGGCCGTCGCGATAGGCCCAATGCGCGGCGACGCCGGTTTCGGCGACGTCATGCATCTGCCGGGTGCGGATCTGCACCTCGACCCGCTTGCCGTCGCGCCCGGACACGGTGGTGTGGATGCTGCGATAGCCGTTCGACTTGGGCTGGCTGACGTAATCCTTGAACCGCCCCGGCACCGCGCGCCAGCGCTGGTGGATCGCGCCAAGCGCGGCGTAGCAATCCATCTCGGTATCGGTGATGACGCGGAATCCATAGATGTCGGACAGCCGCGAGAACCCGACCTTCTTTTCCTGCATCTTGCGCCAGATCGAATAGGGCTTCTTGGCGCGGCCGAACACCTCGGCCTCGATCCCGGCCTTTTCCAGCTCGTGGCGCATGTCGGCGGTGATCCGGTGGATCACGTTGCCGGTTTCCTTCTGCAGCGTGATGAACCGCCGGATGATCGAACTGCGCCCCTCGGGGTTCAGCACGCGAAAGGCCAGGTCCTCCAGCTCTTCGCGCATCCATTGCATGCCCATGCGGCCGGCCAGCGGCGCATAGATGTCCATCGTCTCGCGCGCCTTCTGCACCTGCTTGTCCGTCGACATGGCGCGGATCGTGCGCATGTTGTGCAGCCGGTCCGCCAGCTTGACCAGGATCACCCGCAGGTCCTTGGACATCGCCATGAACAGCTTGCGGAAATTCTCGGCCTGCTGGGTCTCCGAGCTGGACAGTTGCAGATTGGTCAGCTTGGTGACGCCGTCGACCAGTTCCGCGATCTCGCGGCCGAAATGGCCTTCGATCTCGGAAAAGGTCGACCGGGTGTCTTCGATCGTGTCGTGCAGCAGGGCGGTGACGATGGTGGCATCGTCCAGCTGCTGCTCGGTCAGAATCGCCGCGACGGCGACGGGATGGCTGAAATACGGCTCGCCCGATTTGCGCACCTGGCCGTCATGCATCCGGCGGCCGTAATCATAGGCCTCCTCGATCAGACGTGCATTGGTCTTGGGGTTGTAGTTGCGGACCAGTGCAACAAGGTCTTCTGCCGCGATCAATTGCGCCCATCCCCGCCCGGTCCGCGACCGGGCCTCAGCCCTGTCCCTGCGCCTCCATCAGCGCACGCAGGAGTTTCTCTTCGGACATATCGTCTTCGACCGGCTTGTCCGCCTCGGCGCCCATCAGCAGGGCCATGGCGTCCTCTTCGGGTTCGTCGACCTCGATCTGGGTCTGGTTCGATTCGATCAGGCGCTCGCGCAGTTCGTCGGCCGACTGCGTTTCGTCGGCGATCTCGCGCAGGGCGACGACCGGGTTCTTGTCGTTGTCGCGATCCACGGTGATCGCGGCCCCGGCCGAAATCTCGCGGGCCCGGTGCGCGGCGAGCATCACCAGCTCGAACCGGTTCGGAACCTTGTCAACGCAGTCTTCTACGGTCACGCGGGCCATCGGGCGCTCCACTTCCAGTCAGTGTCGGGGTCGGCAACGGCATCCTGCGGCCGGTGCCGGGCATCGGAAAGTCACGATGTATCGCGCCTTGCCGCAAAGCACAAGGCGCGATTGCCCTCAAAGGGCCGTGATCGACGCCCGGTCGGAACCGGGGATGGCCGTCAGCATATCACGAACCGTCGTTCCGGCAAGCGGGTGGCGCCAGTCCGGCGCGATGTCGGCCAGCGGCACCAGCACGAAGGCGCGTTCCTGCAGGCGCGGATGCGGCAGGATCAGCGTCTCCGGCGCCTCGCTGCGCTGGCGGTCAGGGGCAAGGTCGCGCCAGCGCGTCTGCGTCGCGGCGTCCGGCAACACGGCATCGCCCTGCGCCAGCAGGTCCAGGTCCAGCGTCCGGCTGCCCCAGCGATCCGTGCGTTCGCGCGCGAACCGCGCTTCGATGTCGTGCAACAAGGCCAGCACCGCCGGCGGGGGCATGGTCGCACCGACCGCGGCGCAGGCATTCACATAGTCCGGCCCCGCGCCCGCGGGAAAACACGGCGTCGCGAAAAACCGGCTGACCCGCCGCAGCCGCAGCCCCGAATCCGCCAGCGCCGACAGCGCGGCCGCCACCGTTTCGACCGGCGATCCGGCCCTTGAACCAAGGTTCGAACCAAGGGCGATCAGGCATTCTTGTTCAATTGTGACGATTGCGCTATCTTTCGCATAGGTTGTATGGGTTGAATGGAGCGACAAACAGATTATTGTTACGTATTCAGGAGCGTGCACATTTACCACTCACACTCACGGACAACTCGCACGCTGCCGATTACCTGGAAGGACTTTTGATGTTTTACAAGGACGAACGGCTCGCGCTGTTCATCGACGGATCGAATCTATACGCCGCAGCCAAAGCGCTTGGATTCGATATCGACTACAAGCTTCTGCGTCAGGAGTTCGCTCGCCGTGGCAAGATGGTGCGCGCCTTCTATTACACAGCGCTGCTCGAGAACGATGAATACTCGCCGATCCGGCCGCTGGTGGACTGGTTGCACTACAACGGCTTCACCATGGTGACCAAGCCGGCCAAGGAATACACCGACAGCCAGGGCCGCCGGAAGGTCAAGGGCAACATGGATATCGAACTGACCGTCGATGCCATGGAACTGGCCCCGCGGGTCGATCACATCGTCCTGTTCTCGGGTGACGGCGATTTCCGACCGCTGGTAGAAAGCTTGCAACGTCAAGGGGTTAGAGTTTCGGTCGTGTCCACGATCCGCAGCCAGCCGCCGATGATCGCCGACGAACTGCGCCGCCAGGCCGACAATTTCATCGAACTGGACGAACTGCGCGACGTCATCGGGCGCCCCCCGCGCGAGCAATCCGCAGAACGCAATTTCGAGGTTGCCGCGGGCGGCAGTTGACGCCGCCCGACGGGATGCGGAGCGGCCCGGCGGCCGCACGCTCCGCTAGTTGCCGAACGCGCCCGAGCGGCCGTTGATCTCGTTGTGGATCTCGATCACTTCGTCGGGCCATGTGCTCTTGATGAAGCCCAGCACATCCAGGATCTCGTCCGGCTCCAGGACATCGCCGAACCCCGACATGTTGGATCTGTAATTGCCACCGACGATCGCCTCGGTGCCCAGCGTGACGATCCGCAGCAGCAGCAGGTCGTCGTGATGCCAGGTATGACCCGACGGATCATGCGGCGGCGCGGGCAGATAGCCATCGGCGTCGGGCACCCGCCAATCCGGCTGCCCTTCCAGCGCCACGCCGTGGCATGACGCACAGTAATCGGCATAGATCCGCGCACCGTTGCTCACCCGGTCCGGTTGGTCATAGGGCAGCACGCCCTTGCTGGGCGCCGGGGTCATTTGCGCGCCAGCCGCGCTTGCGGCCAGCAACAGGGTCATGGGCAGCAGCCAGGATCGGGTCATCATCGGTCTCGTCTCAAGTGGGCTTGCCGAACGACCAACACCGTTCCAGCGCAGGAAGGTCACATCACGTCCACGTTATCGTACGGCTTCGCCCGACAGCGCCTCGATCACCGCCAGCGCGTCCTCGACATTGGCGATCGCGGTGTCGGGCTGCATGGCCGAAATCAGGCCGGGATCTTCCGTCACGACCCGCCCGCTCAGCATCAGATACACCTCGGGATAGGTCACCCGCACGGCGTGCACCAGTTGCGCCAGCGCCGCCGCCGACGCGCGCCCGCCCGACGAAAGGCCCAGGACCACGCAGGCCACTTGGCCGATCTCGGCCATGATCGTGTCGTGGTCGGCGCCGATCATCAGCCGCACGTCCCAGCCGTGCTGGCGGAACAGTTCCGCCGCCATCTCGATGCCGATGCCGTGCTGTTCGCCCGGAACCGTGGCGAACAGCACCGGCGCATTGCGGGTGATCCGCGTCGGCGGCAACGCATCGCGCAGCATCCGCACCAGTTCGAAGATCCGCCCCGCGCCCATCGTCACCTCGGCGAAACTCAGGCGGTCCTGTTCCCACATCTGCCCCAGCAACGCCGCGGCGGGCGCAAGATAGCGGCCATACAACACGTCCAGCGTCAGCCCCTGTGCCTGCAGCCACTGCATCTTGACCCGTGCGCGCGCCTGGTCGCGGTTGATCAGCGCGGCGACCAGCGTCGCGATATCCGCCGCGACGGGGTGTTCGGGATCGGTGCCGCCCAGCCGGCTGTCGCGCTCGGCCAGCCGGCGCACCGCCTCGCGCGCGATGCCCTCAAGCGCGTCCTGCGACAGGCGGGCCTGCAAGGCGGCGATCCGCGCCTCGGATTTGTCGAAGAATGAGTCGTCGAAGTCGTTCATGGGCCGGGCCGTCTTTCATCCGTCCGCCGGTATACCGTAGAACGCAAAGGCGCGGGATCAAGGCCCCGGGGGACTGGACGGGCTTCGCATCCGGGTCTACCTGTGGTCCGACCCGCCGGAGCCCTGCCGATGACCCGACCGCCCCTCACCCTCTATCTCGCCGCGCCTCGCGGGTTTTGCGCCGGAGTCGACCGCGCGATCAAGATCGTCGAAATGGCGTTGGGAAAATGGGGTGCGCCGGTCTATGTGCGGCACGAGATCGTGCACAACAAATACGTGGTCGACGATCTGCGCGCCAAGGGCGCCGTCTTCGTAGAAGAGCTCGACGACTGCCCCGATGACCGCCCGGTGATCTTTTCCGCCCATGGCGTGCCCAAGGCGGTCCCGGCCGAAGCCGCGCGGCGCGAGATGATCTATGTCGACGCCACCTGTCCGCTGGTCTCCAAGGTGCATATCGAAGCCGCGCGCCACCACGAGAACGGCCTGCAGATGATCATGATCGGCCATGCCGGCCACCCCGAGACGATCGGCACGATGGGCCAGTTGCCACCGGGCGAGGTTTTGCTGGTCGAAACCGTTCAGGACGTGGCCACCGTCGCCGTGCGCGACCCCGAACGCCTGGCCTTCGTCACCCAGACCACGCTGTCGGTGGACGACACCGCCGATATCGTCGCCGCGCTGCAGGCGCGCTTTCCCGCCATCGTCGGCCCGCACAAGGAAGACATCTGCTACGCCACCACCAACCGGCAAGAGGCGGTCAAGGCCATGGCACCCCTCTGCGATGCGATGCTGGTGGTCGGCGCGCCGAACTCGTCGAATTCGCGGCGCCTGGTCGAGGTCGGCGCCAAGGCCGGCTGCGCCTATGCCCAGCTGGTCCAGCGCGCCGCCGATATCGACTGGCGCGCGCTGGATGGCATCGCCTCGGTCGGCATCACCGCCGGGGCCAGCGCCCCCGAAGTGCTGATCGACGAGGTCATCGCCGCCTTCCGCACCCGCTATGACGTCACCGTCGAAATGGTGGAAACCGCCGTCGAGAATGTCGAATTCAAGGTGCCCCGCGTGCTGCGCGAACCCGCGTGATCCAGACGGCGCGACGGTCGGCATCGAGCCCTTGGCGGACGGTGAGGGCCGGAGCAACATAGGGCCGCGCCCTCCCTCGGGTGGGCGCTCTCGACGGCTGTTGTCGCCGGTTTATGGTCCCACGAACCTCCCGCGATTGTGCGGGTGTGCGGCGTCGCAAATGCGCCCTCCCAAGGGGGAGGGAGGGAGGGCGCGGCCCGGCGGGCTTCGCCCTTGATTCCGGGCCAAGGCACGCCTTTGGCCGAACGTCCCCTTCGTCCCGCACAGCTGCCAAACACTTTGAACGCGACGATATCCGCCTCGCCTCTGCGGACGCCGCTTCAGCCGTCGAACAACCCGCCCAGGATGTCGCCGAACGCGTCGCGCAGCGCGTAGACGACCGCCGCGACGGCCAGACCGCCGACGATCGCCATCACCGTCCAGGTGAACAGCTGGAATCCCACCGCCAGCGCGCCCAGCGACATGCCGGCGAGCGCCGCGCGGCCTGTTTCCCGGCGCACCAGCCCGGCCATGCCGGCGACCACCGCAAGTGCCGCCAGAAGGCCGACGCCGATCTGCAGGACATCGTCGATATCGCGCAGCGGGGTTTCGGGCTCGGGCTGAGGCTGACCCGCAACCGACCGCGCCGCGGATCTGGCGATATCCGCCGCCAACTCGCCCAGGCTGACGCCCGCGCTCTGCTGCGGTGCGAACGGTCCGGCCCAGAACATCACGATCGTCAGGACAAGCGCAGCCGCCCCGAAAGCGAAACCCAGCCAACCCAGAACGGCCGGCGGCCCATCCGTCTTCTCGGCCATGTGCCTCTCCCATGTCTGTTTCGGTCGCGGGATACAGGTCCACGGTGGCATGAATATGGCAGCGTCGCCGTCCCGGCCGCGGCCGGCGCACCCCCGGCCATCGCCCCGGACCGGCCCCGGCCGCCGGCGGACCCCGCCCGGGACAGCCGCACCGGGCCGCGATCCGCGGCTACATCGCCAGCCGGCGCCTCGGCACACCGACACGACAAGACTCTGCCGCCGGCGATGCACGGCGCGGAACCGTTCCGGACGCGGTCGCGCCAAACCGGCCGCTGCGCGAACCCGCCGCGTCGGGACCGCTGCCGAACCACCCGCCGGCGCCGCGCGGTGCAACGCGCTCTTTACCCCGGCCCGTGCACGCCCTAGCGTCACCCTCATCCGCAACCGGGGTTCGTCATGCTGTCCATCCAGTTCCTGATCACCGCCTTCGTCGTCGTGCTCGCCCCCGGCACTGGCGTGCTCTACACGCTGGCGATCGGGCTGGGGCAGGGGCGGCGCCCGGCACTGGCGGCCGCGCTGGGCTGCACCATCGGCATCGTGCCGCATCTCGCCGCCGCCACGCTGGGCCTGGCCGCGCTTCTGCACAGCTCGGCGGTTCTGTTCACCACGGTGAAATTCGCCGGCGTGGCCTACCTGCTCTGGCTCGCCTGGGGCGCGCTGCGCCAGGGCGGGGCGCTGCAGGTCCGCGCCGACCGCTCGGCCGAAAGCGCCTGGGTCACCGCCCGCCGCGGCGCGCTCATCAACATCCTGAACCCCAAGCTGTCGCTGTTCTTCCTCGCCCTGCTGCCACCCTTCCTGAGCGGCGATCCCGCCACCGCCACCGCCGAGATGATCGGCCTCGGCGGGGTGTTCATGGCGATGACCTTCGCCGTCTTCGTGCTCTACGGCCTGTTCGCCGCCCGCGCCCGCGACTGGATCCTCGGCAGCGACCGCATCATGCGCTGGCTCAACCGGTCCTTCGCCGCGCTCTTCGCCGCTCTGGCGGGACGGCTGGCGCTGGAACGGGCCTGAGCGCCGGCCGCGGGCGCTGGCGATCCGCGGCGTCCCGCGCTAGATGACCGGCAGCGACCCCGCCCGCCACAGGAAGCCGCCCATGCAGACCATTCCCCGTTCCGCGCTGATCCTCGGCCTGGCCGGCGTCATTCCCTTCGCCTGGGGCGCGGCGACCCTGCTGTCCGACAGCCTCTCCGCCTGGGGTCTCGCGATGCTGGGTCCGCGCTTTGTCGGCCCCTATGTCCAGCTGTTCTACGGATCGGTCATCCTGTCCTTCATGTCCGGGGTGCTGTGGGGCTTCGCCACAAAGGCGACGGGCGGGCAGGCGACGACGGGCTATGCGCTGTCGGTGATCCCGGCGCTCTGGGCCTTCTTCATGACCGGTGGCGGACCGGTGAGCGCCGGCATGAACCTGATCTTCGGCTTTGCCGGCCTGTTGCTGCTTGACTGGCAATTCTGGCGCTGGGGCCTCGCGCCGGGCTGGTGGATGCAGCTGCGCGGGCTCCTGACCGCGCTGGTCGTCGCCTGCCTCGCCGTCGGCGTGCTGCTCTGATGGCGCGCGGGCGTCAGCCGCAGGACCGGCGTATTTTCGAAAGAGAAGAAGCCAGGGCCGGTGCGCAACCCCGCCCCTTCTTCTCTTTGACAAATACGCACGCCCCCCTGTCCGCCCTTGCCTCGGACGGACAAGCGCGAAACACTGCCGCCATGACCGATCCCGAAACCATCGCCGTCTACGATGCCCGCGCGGCGGAATACGAACAGATCACCGCCGGCGAGGCCGACGCCACCCTGCGCGCCTTCATCGCCGCGTTGCCCCCGGGCGGCCGCGTTCTGGATCTGGGCTGCGGACCGGGCGGCTCGGCGCGGCACATGGCGGCCGCGGGTCTGGCGGTCGACGCCTGGGACGCCTCGGCCGAGATGGTCAGGCTGGCCGCCCGTCACCCCGGCGTGACCGCCCGCCAGGCCGGTTTCGCCGATCTCGACGCGCAGGCCGCCTATGACGGCGTCTGGGCCAATTTCAGCCTGCTGCATGCGCCGATGGCCGATCTGCCGCATCACCTCGCGGCGATTCGCGCCGCGCTGAAGCCCGGCGGGCTGTTCCACATCGCCGTCAAGGAAGGCACGGGCGAGGCCCGCGACCGGCTGGGCCGGGTCTATGCCTACTACACCGCCGACAGCCTGGGCGCGTTGCTGCGCGCCGCAGGTCTCACGCCCGGGGCGTGGCGGACCGGCCGCGACCGGGGGCTTGACGGCGCGGTGGCACCGTGGATATCCACCACCGCCCATGCCTGATCTTTTCGCTTTCACCGACGGAGCCTGCTCCGGCAATCCCGGCCCCGGCGGCTGGGGCGTGCTGTTGCAGGCGCGCCGCGACGACGCGGTGCTGCGCGAACGCGAATTGCAGGGCGGCGAAGCCGACACCACCAACAACCGCATGGAGCTGATGGCGGCAATCATGGCGCTGGAAACGCTCGAGAAACCCAGCACCATCACGGTGGTGACCGACAGCGCCTACGTCAAGAACGGCGTCACCGGCTGGATCCACGGCTGGAAGCGCAACGGCTGGAAGACCGCCAGCAAGAAGCCCGTGAAGAATGCCGAACTGTGGCAGCGCCTGGACGATGCACAGGCCCGGCACGCCGTCACCTGGGAATGGATCAAGGGCCATGCCGGCCATCCCGAGAACGAACGCGCCGATGCGCTGGCCCGGGCGGGCATGGCGCCCTTCAAACCCGGCAAACCCGCCAAACCCGACGCGGCCAGCGCATGACCCTGCTGGCGCTGCTGGACTACACCGCGGTGCTGGTGTTCGCGCTGACCGGCGCGCTGGTGGCCAGCCGGGCGCAGCTGGACATCGTGGGTTTCGCCTTTCTCGCCTGCCTGACCGGCATCGGCGGCGGCACGCTGCGCGACGTGCTGCTGGACCGCAACCCGGTCTTCTGGATCGCCGATCCGGTCTACCTGGTGGTGGCCTGCGCCGCGGCGCTGCTGGTGTTCTTCACCGCCCACCTGATCGAAAGCCGCTACCGCGCCATCCTGTGGCTGGACGCGGCGGCGCTGGGCGTGGCGGTCGCGGCCGGCTCGGGCATTGCCCTGGCGCTGGACCAGGCGGCCGGAATCGTCGTGGTCATGGGCATCGTCACCGGCTGCGCGGGCGGGCTGATGCGCGACGTCGTGGCCAACGAGGTGCCCCTGGTGCTCAAGCAGGGCGAGCTTTACGTGACCTGCGCGCTGGCCGGTTCGCTGGCCGCCGCCGCTGCGTCCTGGGCCGGCCTGACCCCGGCCAGCGGCGCGGCGATCTGCGCCGCCGTGACCGTCACGCTGCGCGCCGGGTCGCTGGCCTTCGGCTGGCGGCTGCCGGTCTACAGGGCCCGCCCGCCGCGCCGCTGATCACTGCAGATCGGCAAAGGCCGCCTGCAACCGCCGCCCCGCCTCGTCGACGCGGGAACGGTTGGTCGCCAGGTTGAAACGCAGGAACCGCGCGCCCCCCGTCCCGAAGCCGGGACCGGGGCTGGCGGCGATGCGGGCGCCGTCGCGGACCCGCGCCGCGATCTCGTCGTCGGTCATGCCGGTGCCGGAAAAGTCGACCCAGGCCAGGTAGGTCGAGGCCAGCGGCAGCGACCGCACACCGGGGATGGCGTTCACCGCGGCGTCGAAGCTGGCGATGTTGCCCAGCAGATGCGCGATCTGCGCGTCGACCCAGGCCGCGCCCTCGGGCGAATAGGCGGCGGTCACCATCTTGTAGCCCAGCAGGTTGGCGCTGTAGTCGATCGACCGCAGCCGTTGCGCCATCGCGGCGCGCAGACCGGGATCGGGAATGATCAGGTTGCCGGTCTTCATGCCCGCGATGTTGAAGGTCTTGGACGCTGCCGTCAGCACCACCATCCGGTCCGTCGCCTGCGGCGCGGCGACATGCATCGGCACGAAGGTTCCACCGGGATAGATGAAATCGTGATGGATCTCGTCCGACACCAGGATCAGGCCGTTGCGCGTCGCGAAATCCGCGACCGCGCGCAATTCGTCGGCGCTCCAGATGCGGCCAGACGGGTTCTGCGGCGAACACCAGATCAGCATCGTCTCGCGCCCCGTCAGCCGGCTTTGCGCATCGTCCAGGTCCAGCTCATAACGGTCGCCGTCGCGGCGCAACGGGCATTCCACCGCTTCGCGCCCGGCCTTGCGGACCTTGGCGGCGAATTCATGGTAGACCGGCGGAAAGATCACCACCCGGTCGCCCGGCGCGGTCCAGACGTCGAGACACAGCGCGATGGCATTGCCCAGGCCTTGCGCCGTCAGGATCCAGTCCGGCTCGATCCGCCAGCCATGGCGCGCGTCCATCCACCAGCGGATCGCCGCGCGATAGGGGCCGTCATCGGTGAAATAGCCGAACAGGCCATGGTCGAGCTGTCGGCGCACCGCGTCCAGCACGCAGGGCGCCGTCGGATAATCGCTGTCGGCGGTCCACATCGCCAGACCGTCCTCGGCGGTGATGCCGAAGCCGCTTTCCAGCGTGTCCCACTTGGATGAATGGGTGCCGCGGCGGTCGATCTCTTCGTCAAAACGATACATGGCGGTCCTTTCCCCGTTGCTCGGCGCGACGCAAATCCCCGGTCGGGGATTTGCAAATTCCTCGCAAGGAATTTGCTTCGCGCCAGACGCTAGCGTTTGCTTGGGCGGGTGCAACCCCAACAATGCGGGGTCAGGGGGTCCGGCACAGCCCGGACGAGATCAGCGCCTCGGCCACGTCGCGGCTGTTGGCTTCGCAGCGCGCCTCCCAGCCGTCCTCGGGGCCGGGGCGCGCGCGGCAGCGGATGCGGGTGCGCAGGAACTGGTTCATCAGCGCCTTGGCCTCGCGGCCGGTTTCGGTTCCGGGATCGGGGCAGACCACGCCCGCCAGGGTGAACCGACGCCCCTTGATGTCGAAGACATGGCCCGACACCGCCCAGGCATCGCCATGGCCGAACCGGTCGGTTCCCGGTGCGGTGGTCTCCTGCGCGGCGACGGGCCGTCCCGGCAGGCCGGACAGCAGCAGCAGGCAGATCACGAGAACGCGGCGCATGGCGTCAGCCTAGACCCGTCACCCCCGTCCGTCCAGCGCCGCACGCTATTGCGAAAACGCGGCAATCCGCCTAGATCAGCGCCATGAAACGACCGATCCTCATCCATCCCGATCCGCGTCTCAAGACGGTGTGCGATCCGGTATCCGACATGTCCGACGACTTGCGGGCGCTGGCCGACGACATGCTGGAAACCATGTATGACGCCCCGGGCATCGGCCTGGCCGCGCCGCAGGTCGGCGTGCTGAGCCGGCTGATCGTGCTCGACTGCATCAAGGAGGAAGGCGCCGCGCCACGCCCTCTGGTGATGGCCAATCCACGCGTCATCGCCGCCTCGGACGACACCAATGTCTACGAGGAAGGCTGCCTGTCGATCCCCGACCAATACGCCGATGTCGAACGCCCCAAGGTGGTCGAGGTCGAATGGATGGACCGCGACGGCAAGCTGCGGCGCGAAACCTTCGACGGGCTCTGGGCGACCTGCGTGCAGCACGAGATCGATCATCTCGACGGCCGGCTCTTCATCGACTACCTCAAGCCGCTCAAGCGCCAGCTGATCACCCGCAAGATGGTCAAACTGAAGAAAGAGCGCGCGCGGGAGCGGGCGTGAGCCAGCGCCCGATCCTGACCTGGCCCGATCCGCGCCTGGCGCAGCCCTGCGCCCCGGTCGGCGATCCGGCCTCGGTCGCGGCGCTGATCGACGACCTGTTCGACACGATGTATGCCGCGCCGGGCCGCGGGCTGGCGGCGCCGCAGGTGGGCGCGATGCAGCGGGTCTTCGTCATGGATATCGGCTGGAAGCAGGGCGCGCCGACGCCCCTGGTCTGCATCGACCCGCGCATCCTGACCGCGTCCGACGACACCGCCACCGGCCCCGAAGGCTGCCTGTCGATGCCCGGCATCACCGCGCAGGTGACGCGCGCCACCCGGATCACCCTGGCCTTCACCGCGCCGGACGGCAGCGCGCAACGCCGCGACCTGGACGGGTTCGCCGCGATCTGCGCCCAGCACGAGCTGGATCATCTGGACGGGCGGATGCATTTCGACCACCTGGGCCCCGCGGCACGCGCCGCGTTGCTGGCCGAATACCGGGCACCGGCATGACCGTCCGCCCCTTTCTGCCCTGGCCCGACCGGCGGCTGCGGACCGCCGCCGCGCCGGTCGCCGCGATCACCGACGATATCCGCCGCATCTGGGCCGACATGATCGACACGATGGAGGCGATGCCCGGCGTCGGCCTGGCCGCGCCGCAGATCGGCGTGATGCTGCGGCTGGCCGTGGTCGATGCGTCCGAAACCCGCGGCCAGGCCCTGCGCCTCGCCAATCCCGAGATCCTGCATGCCAGCATCGAGAACCGCGCCCATGACGAGGCCAGCCCCAACCTGCCCGGCGTCTCGGCCCGCATCGACCGGCCCCGCGCCGTGACCGTCCGGTTCCTCAATGCCGAGGGCGAGATGGAAGAGCGCGATTTCGTCGGGCTCTGGGCCACGTCGGTGCAGCACCAGATCGATCACCTGAACGGGCGGATGTATTTCGACCGGCTCAGCAAGACCCGGCGCGACATGCTGCTCAGGCGCGCGGCAAAGGCGGCGCGATGACCCGGCGTCGGGGTGGGCGGCAGCGCCGGGCAGGCGTATTTTTCAAAGAGAAGAAGCAGGGGGCGTGATGCGCATCGTGTTCATGGGCAGTCCGGAGTTTTCCGTACCGGTGCTGGAGGCGCTGGTCGAAGCCGGGCACGAGATCGCCCGCGTCTATTGCCAGCCGCCGCGTCCTGCCGGGCGCGGCAGGAAGGACCGCCCGACCCCGGTGCAGGCGCGGGCCGAGGCGCTGGGCCTGCCGGTGGCCCATCCCGCAACGCTGAGGACGCCGCAGGCGCAGGCCGATTTCGCCGCGCTGGGCGCGGATGTGGCGGTGGTGGTGGCCTACGGGCTGATCCTGCCGCAGCCGGTGCTGGACGCGCCGCGCCACGGCTGCCTGAACATCCATGCCTCGCTGCTGCCGCGCTGGCGCGGGGCGGCGCCGATCCATCGCGCGATCCTGCAAGGTGATGGCGAAACCGGTGTCTGCATCATGCAGATGGAGGCGGGGCTGGATACCGGCCCGGTGCTGCTGCGCGAAGCGACGCCGATCGGCCCCGAGGAGACGACCGGCGCGCTGCACGACCGGCTGAGCGTCATGGGCGCGCGGCTGATCGTGCAGGCGCTGGCGCATCTGGACGATCTGACCCCGCAGCCGCAGCCCGAGGACGGCGTCACCTATGCCGCCAAGATCGACAAGGCCGAGGCGGCCATCGACTGGACCCGGCCGGCCGAAATCGTCAGTCGCCAGATCCGCGGGTTGTCGCCCTTTCCCGGTGCCTGGACGATGCATGGGCGCGAGCGGCTGAAACTGCTGGGCGCGCGGGTGGTGCCGGGGCAGGGCGCGCCGGGCACCGCGCTGGACGATGGCTTTACCATCGCCTGCGGCAGCGGCGCGGTGCAGGTGACGCGGGCGCAGCGCGCCGGAAAAGACGTGCAGGAGGCCGAGACCTTTCTGCGCGGCCATGCTATTGCCAAGGGCGAAACACTGGGAGACTGACACATGTTCCCCACCATGATCGGCACCGTCGTCATCGCCGGGATCGTCGGATATGTCTCGGAACGCAGCGGCTTCACCCGCAACGGCATCGTGCAGAGCATCATCATCTGCATCGGTGGGGCGTTCCTGTTCTACTTCGTGTCGCTGATGTTCGGCATCGGCTTCCGGTCGCCGGGGATCAACGCGATCGCCGCCTCGATCGGTTCGCTGATCATCGTGCCCACCCATTGGCGCAGGCGCTAGGCCATGCCCGTCATCTGGTTGCTGATCGTCGGTGCCGCCGCGGGGTTTCTCGCCACGCGGCTGATGCGCACCGAACTGGGGGTGGTCGAAACCATCGCAGTCGGCATGGCCGGGGCGGTGATCGGCGGGCTGGTGCTGCGCTTCCTGATCGCCATGACCGGCGCGCTGGCCGGGCTGGTGGGCGCCGTGCTGGGGGCGATGCTGCTGCTCTGGCTCTGGCAGGTCTATATCCGCCGCAAGTGATGTGCGCTGATGCAGGGCGGCCGCGCGCGTGTCGGGGTTTCCCGCCGCGCCGCCGCACATAGATTGCCGGGCAAGCGAAAAGGAGACACCCGATGGGCCTGCTGATCGACGGCCAGTGGCACGACCAATGGTATGACACCGGCAAAACCGGCGGCGCGTTCCAGCGCTCGACCGCCAAGTTCCGCAACTGGATCACCGCCGACGGCGCGCCGGGGCCATCCGGCGAAGGCGGCTTCCGGGCCGAGCCCGGCCGCTACCACCTCTATGTCAGCCTCGCCTGTCCCTGGGCGCACCGCACGCTGATCTTCCGCAAGCTCAAGGGGCTGGAAGAGATGATCGGCACCAGCGTCGTGCATCCCGACATGCTGTCCGACGGCTGGAGCTTCGCCGACGATTATCCCGGCGCCACCGGCGACCGGCTCCATGGCCTGCCCTTCGCCCGCGACATCTATCTCCGGGCCGATCCGCAGGTCTCGGGCCGGGTGACGGTGCCGATCCTGTGGGATGCCACGCGCCAGACCATCGTGTCGAACGAAAGCTCGGAAATCATCCGGATGTTCAACGCCGCCTTCGACCATCTCACCGGCAACACCGCCGATTTCTGGCCCGAGGACCTGCGCGCCGCCATCGAACCGGTCAACGACCGCATCTACGACACGCTCAACAACGGCGTCTACAAGGCCGGGTTCGCCACCACCCAGGATGCCTATGATGCCGCCGTCCGACCGCTCTTCGACACGATGGGCTGGCTCGAAGACCGGCTGACCACCCGGCGCTACCTGATGGGCGACCGCATCACCGAGGCCGACTGGCGGCTGTTCACCACGCTGGTGCGCTTCGACGCGGTCTATCACGGCCATTTCAAGTGCAACCGCGCCCGGCTGGTCGATTACCCCAACCTCTGGGCCTACACGCGCGAACTGTATCAGCGGCCCGGCGTGGCCGAGACGGTGAATCTCGATCACATCACCCGGCACTATCACTACAGCCACGAGACCATCAATCCGCACCGGATCGTGCCGATCGGCCCCGATCCGGATTTCCTGGCCCCGCATGGCCGCGAGACCCTGCAAGCCGCCTAGTGCACCTGGGCGTAATGCTCGACCATGGCGGCCAGGTCCGACGGCGGTGTCGTCGCCGGCAGATAGGCGCAGGCATTGGCGAAATGCCGGAAGATCGAGCCATCGGAAAAGAACGAGGTGTTGGTGACGAAGATCACCCGCGCCTCGGGCTGGCGGAAACTGGCATAATCCGCCACCGCCAGCGCGCTGCCTTCATCCAGGACAAGATCGAGAACCATGACCTGGAATTCCTCGGCCATCATGCAATCGATGGCCTGCTCCTGCGTGGACGCGATGGCGACATGCGCCCCGAAACGGTCCAGGTGCCGTTTCCAAAGCGAAGCCAAGGCGTCCCGGCTTTGAACGATCAGCACGTTCACGTCGGTCTCCGTCCAGCACTAGCGATGTCCCCGTATCGAGGGTGCTGCCGCAATCGTCAACAAAAGGTTAACACGAGGGTAAACAAGTGAACAAAAAGTGAACGGTGGCAATTCGCCGCCGATCCGGCCCTTGTCAGTGCCCACATGATGGGCAAGTGTCGCCCGAGTTCCGGGGGGTTCCATGCGTCTGACTGCCTTGCTGATCTGCGCCGCGCTGCCGGGCCTGTCCCACGCGCAGGCCGTTCCCTGCGGTGGCGATTTCGCCGCGTTCCTGGCCGATCTGGGCCGCGAGGCGGTGGCGCGGGGGCAGGACGAAACCACGGTCGCGCGCTTTCTGTCCAACCTGCGGCAAGACCCCGAGGTGCTGCGCGCCGACCGCCGGCAGGGGATCTTCCAGGATCCGTTCATCACCTTCTCGCGCAAGCTCATCAGCCAGAACCGGCTCGACCGCGGGCGCGAGATGGCGCAGCGCCACGCCGCGACCTTCGACCGGATCGACCGCGATTATGGCATCGCGCCGGGCGTCCTGCTGGCCTTCTGGGCGTTCGAAACCGATTACGGCGCCTTTCAGGGCGACTACAACACCGCCAACGCGCTGGCGACGCTGGCCCATGATTGCCGCCGCCCGGAGATCTTCCGCCCCCAGCTTTTCGCCGCGATCGAGCTGTTCGCGCGTGGCGAATTCGACCCCGCCACCACCACCGGCGCCTGGGCGGGCGAAATCGGCATGGTCCAGATGCTGCCCCGCGACATCCTGGAAAACGGCGTCGACGGCGACGGCGACGGGCGCGTGTCTCTCAAGACCTCGGCACCCGACGCGCTGCTGTCCGGCGCAAGGATGCTGTCGCAACTGGGCTGGCGCCATGGCGAACCCTGGCTGCAAGAGGTCATCCTGCCCGACGGTTTCGACTGGTACGACGCCGGTCTGGAAACCACCCGGACCGTCGCCGAATGGGAACAGCTCGGCGTGCGTGCCCGCACCGGCCAGCTCGACGATGGCCGCCTGGCCGCCTCGATCCTGCTGCCGCAGGGGCGCAAGGGACCGGCCTTCATCGCCTATCCGAATTTCCGCGTCTATTTCGAGTGGAACCAAAGCTTCACCTACGTGCTCACCGCCGCCTATTTCGCCACCCGGCTGCAGGGCGCGCCGGTCTATGACGCGGGCGATCCCGAACCGGGCCTGTCGGGCGAGGCGATGAAGGACCTCCAGCGCAAGCTGGCCGCGCGCGGCTATGACGTGGGCGACATCGACGGCATCCTCGGCGCCGGCACCCGGTCGGCGGTGCGCGACATGCAGCGCCAGCTGGGCCTGCCCGCCGACGCCTGGCCCACGCAGGCGCTGCTCGACCGGCTCTGAGGGCGCCCCGGCCGAACGGGCGGGGCTCAAGGTCAGGGATGCGGGAGGGAGCGGGAGTTCGAACTCGTTGACGCCCCGGATCAAGTCTGGGGCTTGATTCCGCGCAGGGTGCAATGACCGCTCGGGGCTCAGAGCGGACATCTGACGCTTTATGTCGGCCATGCGGGTCTCCCGAAGGCATCCAAGGTCGGCTTGGCGGACAAAGCGGTCGTTCAACTCGGGCTCCGGAAGGTCTGCTATAATTAGCTCCAAGACAAACCGTTCGAAACAGAAACAGAAAGCAGTCTCGGTTCTTTGAAAGTGGCGGACCTAAGTCGGCGCTATTGGCGGATCGGACCAAAACGACCTGAGCACTGATTAGTCGCCCCCGTCACCCCCACCGTCGCATCCGATACCACAGTCATGGGCGACCCCGGGGCGCGACACGAGGATCCAGATGCTCAGGATCAGACCGACCAGGAGGGTGCCCAAACCCGTTTCAGTGGCACCGAACCTTTCGGCCAACTGTGCAAACATCCGGACGCCGATGCTTTCCCCGGGAAAGTATCCAAACAGGGCGCAGGTCCCGAAGATGAGACAGGATCCGCCGAAGAAGGTTCCCCAGATTTTGTTCCATATTGGCATAACGCTGACGTAGCGTAGGACTTAGGCGGAAGTGTGGCTTGGTGCGGGTTTCGTGTTTGCCCGCGACGGCGCAAAGAATGCTTGAGCCTCACAAACCAAAACGCGCAGACCGGCCGAGTTGGGAGTGCCACACCGGTTGGACAGCGCAACAACCGCATCGCTGATTTTTTGGTCTTGGCGGTCACTGCTGCTAAAACAAAGCAAGTTCTGCTGCGCATAGCCGACTTTCGTTTCGTCGCAGCATTCGGGTGGTTCGGGCTCAAACCCGCCCTGCGCCGCCACGCGGTGAAGTCGCCCATCCGGGACGGGGAAGGCGTGCCGCCGCCCGGACACTCGCCTTGTCTCATCGGCAACGGCCCGGCCAATGCCCGGCCGGCGACATCTCTACGGGCAGGGCGCGGTGTAATAGGTGCCGTCGCCGCGTGAATAGGCGCAGTTCCCGGTGCGCGAGTTCTGCGCAACGATGGTGCCCGCTGCCGCACCGGCCAGTGCGGCGATCAGGCGCCAGTCGCGGTCTGCGTTCAGGGCATCCGCGGTGATCAGCCCCGCCGCGGCCCCGGCAGCGACGCCCACGACGGTGCGTTGCTCGGATGTCAGGTTCTCGCAGCCCTGAACCAGCAGCAGGCTCAGGATCACGGATGTGGTCGTCACGATACGTCTCATGCGGATCTCCCGTTGACTGGCCCGGTCCGCGACTCGGCAGTGGCCGCGCGGGCCTTGCGCCAGCCTGCACGTTTTGCGGCGCGCTGGCATGACCCGGCGCAATCCGCGCGTCCAAACGGTGGGGATCCGCCGATGCCGGGCGGGTTCCTGCAACACCGCCATTAACCGGATCTGACGCAAGGTCATGGTCCCGACCCGCAGGCCGGGGGGCAATCCGTCTCGAAATCGGACGGTTCGGGACGGATTGCTGATCCGGCGGCGGATGCGAACCCGGCCCATGGCCCACCGATCCGTCCCGAAATCCGGTGTTTCGGGACGTTTTGGTGTTGCGCAACGGCCTGCGCGCGCCGTTACCGGGGCCGTGCGGTGCCTTGAACCAGCATCCGCTTGATCGACGCGGCGTGCTCGGCCGACGCGCCAAGGGCATCCGCTGCCAGCGTTTTCGCCTCGGCGACCACGTCCTCCGCCTCGGTGATCCGGTCCACCAGTCCCCAGGCCAGAGCCTCTTCCGCGCCGATCTTCGCGCCCGCCATCAGGATCATCTTGGCGCGCGCCGGACCGACCAGGGAAACCAGCCGTGCCGGGTCGGATGGTTGCGGCAAAAACCCAAGTTTCATAACGGGATAAAAGAACTTGGCCTGCGGCGTGGCGATGCGCAGATCGCAGGCCAGAACCATCCCCATCGCGCCGCCCGCCACGGTGCCGTTCAGCGCCGCGATGGTCAGGCAGGGCAGGGCGGCGATGGCGCCCGACAGCCGTTCCCAAAGCGGCGAGGTCGCCAATCCCGCCCGCGCCGCATCCAGGTCCGCCCCGGCCGAAAAGACCGACCCGGCCCCGGTCAGGACCAGCCCCCGCGCCTCCACCGCCGCTTCGGCGATTTCTGCAAGCTTTTCAAGCATTTCACCCGTCAGGGAATTGGCCTTTTCGGGTCGGTCGATGGTGGCGGTCCACAGCCCGTGTTCGCGCTCCAGCCGGATCACGCCAAACCCGCCTTCGCGCGGATGTCTTCGTCCCGCAGCGACACCTCGGCCCCCAGGAACCCGTCCGCTTCGGCCCCGCACATCCACAGCAGCGCCCGCGCCGGCCAGTCCGGCGGGATGTGGTCCGCCCAGTCCAGCTGGCTCACCGGGTTGATGCCGCTCGCCTTGATTTCGCGTTGCATCTGCGTGGCGACCGTGCCGGGCGACAGCGACAGCGCGCGGATACCCGCATCGCGGTATTCCTTGTCGGCCATGCGCGTCAGCATCAATGCACCCGCCTTGGCCGAACAATAATGCGACCATCCCTCGACCGGCCCGTGCGCCGCGCCCGACCCGATGGTCAGGATCGTTCCGCCGCCGGCCTCCAGCATCACCGGAAGCGCCGCGCGCATGCCGTGAAAGACGCCCTTGAGGTTGATGTCTATCACCTCGCCCCAGCCGTCCGGATCGGCATCCGCCATTCGGGATATCGGTTCGATCACGCCAGCATTGTTCACCAGAATATCCAATGATCCAAAGGCCTTGAGCGTGTTTTCCACGGCCTGTTCGACTTCCCAGTAGCGCGCGATGTCGCAAGGAATGGCCGCGGCCTGCGCGCCGATTTCCCCCGCGAGATCGGCGATCGCCTCGGCCGAACGCGCGACCAGCACGACATTGGCACCGGCCTTGGCAAAGAGCCTTGCCGTTTCGGCGCCGATGCCCCGGCTCGCCCCCGTGATCAGCGCGGTTTTCCCGGTCAGGTCCATTTTGTGATCTCCTGTCTCTCGCCATGTTGGTAGAGGCTCCGTAGTATGGAATCCAGTCCCTTGACCGGTGCCCGGCGGCCCCGGACAGTGGCGCCATTGAAGTGATCCGACAGAGAGGTGGATTATGACACGCTATTCCCGCATCCCGGCCCTTGCAGCCGGCCTCGTGGCCGCAAGCCCGGCGCTTGCGGACGTGACCCCGGCCCAGGTCTGGGACGATCTCGAGACCTACATGCAAAGCTTCGGATACACGGTCACGGCCACCGAAAGCCTGTCGGGCGATACGCTGACGGTGACGGACGTGGCGATGTCGATCGACATGCCCGACGATGAAGGCACGCTCAGCGTCGCGATGGACAGCATCACCCTGACCGATCTCGGCGACGGCACGGTGCGGGTGGCGTTTCCCGCCGTGATGCCCATCGCCATCGGCTTCGTCCCCGAAGGCGAGGACGACCGGGTCGATATCCGTCTCGACTACAGCCAAACCGCGCTGGACATGCTGGTATCGGGCGATCCCGGCGCGCTGAAGTACGATTACACCGCCGACCGCATTGCGGTCACGCTGGCCGAGGTCAGAACCAAGGGCGTCATCCTGACCGAAGAGATCGCCCGCTTCGTCATGGATGCCGGCCCTGTCAAGGGAACCTCGACCGTCATGCGCGACACCGCGGCTCAGAAGCTTGCCCAGGACGTGACCCTGGGCAACGTGACCTACGACATGGCCTTTGCCGATCCCGAAGGTTCGGGATCGTTTTCGGCAAACGGCCAGCTGACGGGGCTGGCGATGACCAGCACTGCCACGATCCCGTCGGGCATCGACACCTCGGACCCCGAACAGCTCTTCGCTTCGGGCATGGCCGCCTCCGGCAGCGTTTCGCACCAGGGCGGACAGCTTGCCTTCATGGGCAACGAAGGCAGCGACATCGTCAATGGCCAGACCAGCTCGACCTCGGGGTCGCTGGATTTTGTGCTGGACAGCGAAGTGCTGACCTACGTGACCAGGGGCACCGGCACGACCTTGGCGCTGACCGTGCCGGACCTGCCGTTCCCGATCAACGCGCAGATGGCCGAAAGCGGGTTCAAGATCTCGATGCCGATGGCGGCTTCGGACACGCCCAGGGATGCGGCACTGGGGCTGACGCTGGCGGGTTTCACCATGTCGGACATGCTGTGGGGCATCTTCGACCCGGCGGGCCAGTTGCCGCGCGATCCCGCCACGGTGGCCATCGACATGACGGCGCAGGTCACGCCCTTCGTCAGCCTGATGGATGCCGAGGCGATGGCGGCGCTCGAGGAAACCGGCGGCGTGCCGGGCGAGCTGAATGCGCTGACGCTGAACGCGCTGACGGTCGAGGCGGTGGGCGGCAAGATCACCGGCGACGGGGCGTTCACCTTCGACAACGAGGATCTGACCAGCTTTGACGGCATGCCCGCGCCCGAGGGCAAGCTGAACCTTGCCGTGTCCGGTGCCAATGGCCTGATCGACAAGCTGATCGCGATGGGGATCATGGCCGAGGAGGACGCCATGGGCGCCCGGATGATGCTGTCGATGTTCACCGTGCCGGGCACCGAACCGGACACCGCGACATCGGTGATCGAAGTCAACGACCAGGGCCACGTGCTGGCCAACGGTCAGCGGATCAAGTAACGGCACGCGCCGGTGCTGCGTTCAGTTGCGCGGCGCGGGTAGGGCGGGGTTCACCTCGCCATCGCCCGTCACTTGCGCAGCGCCGGCAGCCCCACACCCGTCGATTCGAACCCGCCATCCGCCGCGATCACCTGCCCGGTGACATAGCTTGCCCTGTCCGACACCAGAAACGCGATCACCTCGGCGATCTCGCGTTCCGAACCGTATCGGTTCAACGGGATCGCGTCGTGATAGCTGTCGATGATCTCCTGGCTGTGCACCGCCATCGCCAGCTTGGTGCGCACCGGGCCGGGGCAGACGCAATTGGCGCGCACGCCGTGTTCGCCCAGTTCCGCCGCCTGCTGCTTGGTCAGCTGGATCACAGCCGCCTTGGACGTGCCATAGGCCACCCGCAGCGTCGAGGCGCGCAGCCCGCTGATCGAGGCGATGTTGACGATCGCGCCGCGGGTTTCGGCCAGCGCATCGGCGGCGGCCTGCGAACACAGGAAGGTGCCGTCCAGGTTCGTGGCCATCACCCGCCGCCACATCTCGAAATCGCACTCCGCGATGGGGCCGAATTCGGCTACGCCGGCATTGTTGACCAGCGCGTCGATCCGGCCCGCCCAGGCCAGCGTCTCGCGCACCATGCGGCCGGCCGATTGCGGATCGGAAATGTCGAGTTTCAGCGGCAGCACGCCGTCCAGACCGTGCAGCGCGCGGTCCAGTTCTTCGGCGTCGCGGTCGAGCATGGCCACGCGCCAGCCCTGTTCCAGCAGCAGCCTGGTGGTGGCCAGCCCGATACCCCGGGCCGCGCCGGTCACGATGGCGGTCTTGATTGTCATCCACGCCTCTCCTTTGGCCCTGCTTGGCACGGCGTGCGGGGCGGGTTCAAGCGCGCATCAGATCGGGCAGGTCGCCGCTGATGCCGGCGGCTTCGCGGATGAAGGTGCGGCGCAGCTCTGGCACCGCCTGAACCGCGCGCATGCCGATATCGCGACCCAGCCGAAGCAGTGTATTGTCGTTGGAAAACAGACGGTTGAACAGGTCGGTCGCAGCCGCAAGCGCGGCGGTGTCGAACCTCCGCCAGCCTTGATATCGCTCCAGCACCGCGGCGCTTGTGATATCCTCGCCGCGCCTTTGCGCATGGGCGATCACATGGGCTAGGGCCGCCACGTCGCGCAGCCCTGCATTCAGGCCCTGACCGGCGATCGGATGCATACCGTGGGCGGCATCGCCCACCAGCGCCAGCCGTTCCGCGACGAAGGCATTGGCCAGCGTCAGGTTCAGCGGGTAGGTATAGCGCGCGCCCTCCAGCGCGATGTCGCCCAGGAAATCGCCGAAGCGCGGGCGCAGGACGTCCATGTAATCGGCATCGCTCAACGCGTTGATGGCCTGCGCTGCCGTGTCCTTTTCCGACCACACGATGGATGACCGGTCGCCTTTCAGCGGCAGGATGGCCAGCGGGCCGGGCGGCAGGAACAGCTGGTGCGCGGTGCCGTGGTGCGGCTTTTCGTGCCTGATGGCGCAGACCAGCGCGGTCTGGCCGTAACCCCAGCCGGTGCGCCGGATGCCCGCGCGCGCGGCGGTGCCGCTTTGCCGACCGTCCGCGCCCACCAGCAGCCGTCCGCGCAGCACCACGCCGTCCGCCAGGGTGATCGACGCATCCCGCGGCCCGGTCGACTGCGCCACCACCCGCGCCTCGGCGCGATGCGTGACCAGCGGATTGTCTGACATCGCCCGCAACAGCGCGCGGCGCAGATGCCGGTCTTCCAGCATGTGGCCCATCGGGCCGTCCTCGATCTCGGCGCTGTCGAAATGCAGACCCAGGAAGACCTGCGCTTCGCCCACGCGGCCATCGGCGACCTTGATCTGGTTCATCGGCTGGGCAAGGCCGGCCAGGCCGCCCCAAAGCCCGAGGTTTTCCATCATCCGCACCGACGACAACGCCAAGGCGTAGGACCGCCCGTCAAAGGCCGGATCGGTGCGGGTGTCCACCGGCAGGGCATCGACCACGAGGCTGGACAGACCAGCCTGCGCGGCGGCCAGCGCCAGCGCCGGGCCGTTCAGGCCGCCGCCCACGATCAGGATATCTGCGTCCATTTCCATGCCCCGCAATATGCGTGCGCGCACGGGATTGTCCATGCGCCGAGAGGCCGCTACCGTCCCGCAGACAGGAGGGGCGGGCATGACAGACTGGACCACACTCGGCGCAACCCGGCTGGGCCGCGGCATCGGCGCGGGCGAAATCGATCCGGTGGAGCTGACGCAGGCCTTTCTCGACAAGATCGCGGCGCATCCGCGGGCTGACCGCATCTATGCCCGATTGACCCCCGACCGCGCCCTGGCCGAAGCCACCGCCGCCCGCGCCCGCGCGCAGGCCGGTCGCCGCCGGTCGCCGCTGGACGGCGTTCCGGTCAGCTGGAAGGACCTGTTCGACAGCGCGGGCGTGGCGACCGAGGCCGGCTCGGCGCTGCTCAAGGGTCGGGTGCCGGACCGGGACGCGCCGGTTCTGGCCACCGCCACCGCGATGGGACTGGTCTGCCTGGGCAAGACGCACATGTCGGAACTGGCGTTTTCCGGGCTGGGTCTGAACCCGGTCACCGCCACGCCGCCTTGCGTCAACGATCCCGACGCGGTGTCGGGCGGCTCGTCCTCGGGTGCTGCGGCTTCGGTGGCATTCGGTCTGGCGGCGGCGGCCGTCGGTTCGGATACCGGCGGGTCGGTGCGCATCCCGGCGGCCTGGAACGACCTGGTCGGGCTGAAAACCACCCATGGCCGGATTTCGTTGGACGGCGTCGTGCCGCTGGCGGCGGGCTTCGACACGGTCGGGCCGCTGTGCCGCACGGTGTCGGACGCCGCGCAGATGCTGGCGGCGCTGGAAGGGCGCGCGGCGCCGGATCTGTCGGGGTCGAGCCTGAAGGGCCGCCGCCTGGCGGTGCTGGAAACCATCGTCATGGATGATCTGCGTGACGCGCCCGCGTCGGCGTATCGCGCGGCGCTCGACCGTCTGGACAGGGCCGGGGCCGACCTGATCCCCTTTTCCTTTCCCGACCTGACGGGCCCGATGGCCGATGCCGGCATCCTCTACACGACCGAGGCCTGGGCCACCTGGCGCCACGAGATCGCGCCGCGCGGCGACCTGATGTTCGCTCCGATCCGCGACCGCTTTGCCGCTGGCGCGGCGCATACCGGTGCCGACTACGTCGCCGCCTGCCAGCGCATGGCCGAGACCCGGCGCAAATGGCACGCCGCCACCGCCGGTTTCGACGCCGTGCTGTGCCCGACGGCGCCGAACCTGCCACCCAAGACCGACCGCTTGATGGAGCAGGGAGACTATTACGTCACCGAAAACCTGCTGACCCTGCGCAACACCCGCGTCGGCAACCTGATGGGGCTCTGCGCCGTCACCCTGCCCACCGGCACAGCCAGTTGCGGCCTCATGCTGATGGGCGCGCCGATGGCAGAAGACCGCCTGCTGCGCTTTGCCGCCGCGGCCGAACAGGCGCTGATCTGACCCTTCATCTTGCCCGGTAAACTCCGGGGTGAATGGCGGCTTGCCGCCAGAGGGGCAGCGCCCCTGACCTTTTCCTGCGGCTTTCGGGCCACATCCCCCCGGTGGCAAACGCAAATTCTGGACAGACCCCCCTGCAATTCCGTATCCTGCGGCGAAACGGGCATCAATAAGCCCGCACCCTGAGGCAGTAAAAGCGAAGCGCATGTTTCCCGAGCGGTTCTCGAACCTACCGGCTTATGCATGGCCCCGTTTGCGGGCTCTTTTGGACGTGCATGAACCGGGCGGGCCGGTCGTTCACATGACGATCGGCGAGCCGAAACACGCCTTTCCCCCCTGGATTTCCCGCATCATCGCCGATCACATGACCGAATTCGGCCAGTACCCGGCCAATGAGGGCACGCCCGAATTGCGCGCCGCCATCGCCGCCTGGCTGAACCGGCGCTACGGCGTCAGCGTCGATGCGGATACGCAGGTCATGGCGCTGAACGGCACGCGCGAGGGGCTGTACAACGCCGCGATGGCGCTTTGCCCCGAACGCAAGGCTGGCGGCCGGCCGGTCGTGCTGATGCCCAACCCCTTCTACCAGGTCTACATGATCGGCGCGCTGTCGGTCGCGGCCGAGCCGGTTTTCGTACCCGCCGTCGCCGAAACCGGGCATCTGCCGGATTTCGCGGCGCTGGACTCCGCCACGCTGGACCGCACCGCCCTGGCCTATATCTGTTCGCCCGCCAATCCCCAGGGCGCAGTGGCCGACCGCGCCTATTGGGAGACGCTGATCGGACTGGCCGAAAAGCACGATTTCCAGGTTCTGGCCGACGAGTGCTATTCCGAGATCTACCGCGATACCCCGCCGCCCGGCGCGCTCGAGGTGGCCGCGCAGATGGGGGCCGATCCCGAACGGGTCGTGGTGTTCCATTCGCTGTCCAAACGCTCGAACCTGCCCGGGCTGCGCTCGGGCTTCGTCGCGGGCGGGCCGGAAACGATCAAGCGGATCAAGCAGTTGCGCGCCTATGCCGGTGCGCCCCTGCCGATGCCGCTGCAACGCGTCGCCGAACGGGTCTGGGCCGACGAGGATCACGTCGTGCAGAACCGCGCGCTCTACGCCGAAAAATACGCCCTGGCCGACCGCATCTTCGGAAACGTGCCGGGCTACATGGCGCCGCAGGCGGGGTTCTTCCTGTGGCTGCCGGTCGCGGACGGCGAAGCGGCGGCGCTGCGGCTGTGGCGTGAAACCGGCGTGCGCGTGTTGCCGGGCGAATACCTGGCGCGCGACACGGACCGGGGAAACCCGGGCAAGACTTTCATCCGCGTGGCGCTGGTGGCGCCGATCGAGGACACCGAACACGGGCTGACCCGCATCCGGGAGACGCTCTACCCACAAGACGAATAGACAAGAAGAACAAAACGAGGCGAGTGATGGCGTATCAGACGCGGGGGCGCGACCCCCTCTTCGACAGCAACATGGCGGCGGCGCTGGAAAAGCGCGGCAAGGAACTGGCCGGGTTCGCGCTGGTGGCTCTTGGCGTCATGGCCGCCGCGATGATTGCCTCGTACACGCCCGATGACCCGTCCTGGCTGTCGGCCACCGATGCACCGGTGCAGAACTGGATGGGCCGGATCGGCGCGTCGGTCGCGGCGCCGCTGTTCATGATCGTCGGCTGGGGCAGCTGGGGGTTGGCGCTGGTTCTGGCGGTCTGGGGTCTGCGCCTTGTCCTGCATCGTGGCACCGACCGCGCCCTGGGTTGCCTGATCTTCGCGCCGATCTGGATCGCGCTGGTCGCCGTCTATGCCTCGGGGCTGCCCGAAGGCGGGCAGTGGAGCCACAATTTCGGCCTGGGCGGGTTGTTCGGCGACATGATGATGGGCTCGCTGCTCAGCGTTCTGCCGGTCAGCGCCGTCTTCGGTCTCAAGCTGGTGCAGTTCGTGCTGGGGCTGGCCATCGTCGCGATGGGCGTCTTCGTTCTGGGCTTCACCCGTCCCGAGATCGTCCGCATCGCGCGGTTCCTCGTTCTGGGCGTGATCATGGTCTATGCGACGCTGGTGGCGTTGATGGGCCGCGGGGCCAGCGGCGCCTTTGCGACGGCCGCGCGGATCCGTGCCGCACAGGCCGAACGCCGTGCGGCACGCGAGGCCGAAGCGGCCGAGATGGCCGCCTGGGCCGCCGCGCAAGAAGCCGTGCCGGTGCCCGCGCGCAGCCATGTCGCGGCAGACGGCGAGCCGCGCATCGGGATGTTCGCGCGGATGCCGTCGCTGATCCGCCGTCCCGACGCGATGCCGGAACCCGAACTGGTGGACAACGGCGTCGTCGATCACGATGTCGATGCGCCGGGCGAAGACCGCATCCGCGCCAAGATCGCCAGCGCGGTCAAGTCCAAGCTGCGCAAGGCCGACCCCCAGGCCGCGCCGGAACCCGATCCGGCCAAGCCCCTGACCCGGGGGCGCGGTCATGGCCCGCTGCCGCTGATCTTCAAACCGACGCAGAAGGCCGGCCAATTGCCGCCCGAGCCACCGCTGACGGCGCGCTCTGCCACGTTGCGCGCCGAGCCGCCCGCGTCGGGTCTGGTGCCACCCGCACCGCCGCCCGCCGACGATCTCGGCGCGCTGACCGAAGATTTCGAAGATTTCCGCGATTTCGACGATTACGGCGACGAGGAGGATGATGCCTTCGCCGCCGTTGCCGCCGAGCGTGTCCCGATGCCCGAGGAAGACGCCCGCAAGGTCGTGCAGCAGCCCGCTCGCAAACCGATCCAGCCTTCGCGCCGGGCGCAGGCCGAGGCGCAGCCGCAATTGGCCTTCGAGGACAAGGCGGTCGAATACGAACTGCCGCCGCTCAGCCTGCTGATGTCGCCCGAAAAGGTCGAACGCCACCACCTGAGCGACGAGGCGCTGGAAGAAAACGCGCGCATGCTGGAATCCGTGCTGGACGATTACGGCGTCAAGGGCGAGATCGTCAGCGTTCGCCCCGGACCGGTCGTCACGATGTACGAACTGGAACCGGCGCCGGGCCTCAAGGCCAGCCGCGTGATCGGCCTGGCCGACGACATCGCCCGGTCGATGTCGGCGCTGTCGGCGCGGGTGTCCACGGTGCCGGGCCGGTCGGTGATCGGCATCGAACTGCCCAACGAAAAGCGCGAGATGGTGTGTTTCCGGGAAATCCTGTCGGGCCGCGATTTCGGCGACGGCAACCACAAGCTGCCGCTGGCGCTCGGCAAGGATATCGGCGGCGACCCGGTGGTCGCGAACCTGGCCAAGATGCCCCACCTGCTGATCGCCGGCACCACCGGTTCGGGCAAGTCGGTGGCGATCAACACGATGATCATGTCGCTGCTCTACAAGCTGACGCCGGACGATCTGCGCCTGGTGATGATCGACCCCAAGATGCTGGAACTGTCCGTCTATGACGGCATCCCGCACCTGCTGTCGCCCGTCGTGACCGACCCGAAAAAGGCCGTGGTGGCGCTGAAATGGGTCGTGGGCGAGATGGAGGAGCGCTATCGCAAGATGTCCAAGATGGGCGTGCGCAACATCGACGGCTACAACAGCCGCGTGGCCGACGCGCTCAAGAAGGGCGAGATGTTCTCGCGCACCGTGCAGACGGGGTTCGACGACGACACCGGCGAACCGGTCTTCGAGACCGAGGAATTCGAGCCCAGGAAGATGCCCTATATCGTCGTGATCGTCGACGAGATGGCCGACCTGATGATGGTCGCGGGCAAGGAGATCGAGGCCTGCATCCAGCGCCTGGCGCAGATGGCGCGGGCCTCGGGCATCCACCTGATCATGGCCACGCAGCGCCCGTCGGTCGACGTCATCACCGGCACGATCAAGGCGAATTTCCCGACGCGGATTTCCTTCCAGGTGACGTCCAAGATCGACAGCCGCACGATCCTCGGCGAGATGGGCGCCGAACAGCTGCTGGGCATGGGCGACATGCTTTACATGGCAGGCGGAGCCAAGATCACCCGGTGCCACGGGCCCTTCGTCAGCGACGAGGAGGTCGAGGAGATCGTCAACCACCTCAAGGCCTTCGGCCCGCCGGAATACGTCTCGGGCGTGGTGCAGGGGCCCGACGACGACAAGGCCGATACCATCGACGCGGTGCTGGGCCTGAACACCGGCGGCAACACCGATGGCGAGGACGCGCTGTATGACCAGGCCGTGGCGATCGTCATCAAGGATCGCAAATGTTCGACCTCGTATATCCAGCGCAAGCTGGCCATCGGCTACAACAAGGCCGCGCGTCTGGTCGAACAGATGGAAGACGAGGGCGTCGTGTCGGCCGCCAACCATGTCGGCAAGCGCGAGATCCTCGTGCCCGAGCAATAGGCCCGTGGATCGGGCGGGAGCGAGGGGGTGCTCCGCACGTTCGGGGCCAGCCCCTCACCCCTCGCACTCCCCGGGATATTTCCGGCCAGATGAAGAGGCGGAACGGGCTTGGCCTGCCGGGGGCTTCCCCTTGAACGGCGGCGTCTTGCTGCTGATATCGATGTGAAGGCGGCTGATATCGCATATCGGCCCGCGCCATGCCATATCGGTTGCAACCGACCAGCAAGGAAGGACGCCCATGCTCCGCACCCTGATCGCCGCAGCCCTGACCACCGTCGCGCTGGCCTTGCCCGCGCAGGCGCAAAAATTGTCGTTGAACGAGATCTCGGGCTATCTGAACGGCCTGCAATCGGCCAAGGGTCAGTTCACCCAGATCAACGCCGATGGCACGATTTCCACCGGCACGATCTTCATCAAGCGACCCGGCAAGGTCCGGTTCGACTACAACCCGCCGGAAATGGCATTGGTGCTGGCCTCGGCCGGGTCGGTCTACATCCTTGACCGCAAGCTGGGGGCCGAGCCGGAAACCTACCCGCTGAGCCGCACGCCGCTGTCGATCATCCTGGACCGCAACGTCGACCTGGGCCGTGCCGGGATGGTCACCGGCCACAGCTATGACGGCACCGCCACCATCGTCACCGCCCGCGATCCGGAACGCCCCGAATACGGCACGATCCAGCTCAAGTTCACCGGCGATCCGGTAGAGTTGCGGCAATGGGTCATCACCGATGGCGACGGTACGGAAACGACGGTGGTGCTGGGCGCCTTCGACAAGTCGCCGCTGGCCAACCGGATCTTCCTGATCGATCCCGAACTGGAAAAACTGCGCCGCTGAGGCGGCGCAGCCGCGCCTAGCGCGCGGCGCGGCAGCCGCGCAGCTGGGACTCGTAGACCAGCGACCGCTGCCCGACTTCCGACGCGACCCGCATCAGCCAGCTTTTCGAGTTGTAGCTGCCCCTGCGATACCCGGTCCGGCCCTCGTGATAGGCCAGGTATTGGCGCCGCGCATCGCTCAGGGGGATGCCCAGCTCGTCGCGCGATTGCACCATGTACCAGCCCATGAAATCCGTCGCATCGCGGATGTTGTCGCGCCGCGCGCCGCGGCGGTTCTGCGCCCGCAGGTATTCATCCCATGTGCCGTCCAGCGCCTGGCTGTAACCGAAGGCCGAGCTTTGCCGCCCGACCGGGATCACGCCCAGGGTGAAGCGCAGCGGCGTGCGCGCATCCGAGATGAATTTGCTTTCCTGGTAGATCGTCGCCATCTGCACATGCACCGGCACGCCCCATTTGCGTTCGGTCGCGCGGAACGCGTTGATGTAGCCCGGCCGCTGCTGAAGAATGGAACAGGCGTTGTCTAGGTTGCGCGGTGCCTTGCCCGAACCGCCGCCGCCCCCGCAGGACGCCGCCAACAGCACGATCACAAGCGCGCGAAGCCATCTGCTCATCTGCCTCTCGCTCTTTTTTGGTTCGTTTTTTCTTGTAGCCACTTTACCGGATTGCCGCGGCTTGGGGAAATCAAAATTCTGCCTTGCGCGGCCGGCATGGACGATCCATGTTCGATCGCCGCGGGTCGAATCCGCACTGTTGGCCAATCCGTCACAGAGTGTTTCCGGCGAAATCATGGCAAAAGTTGGACAGCCATGCATGTTTCGCGATAAAAATGGCACAGGAAGGTGAGTCAATGTTTTCGCAGCGCGCAAAATACCATCTGGGCCAGGTCGTCCGACACCGCAAACACCCGTTTCGTGGCGTGATCTTCGATGTCGACCCCGAGTTCAGCAACACCGAGGAATGGTACGAAGCCATTCCCGAAGAAGCGCGCCCCGCCAAGGAACAGCCGTTCTATCACCTGCTGGCGGAAAACGACCAGAGCTTCTACGTGGCCTATGTCTCGGAACAGAACCTCGTGGCGGATTATTCCGGCGAACCGGTCGACCACCCCGATATCCCCGACCTGTTCGGCCCCTTCGAAGACGGCAGCTATGCGCTGCACTTCCAGATGAACTAGCGCGCTGCGCGCAGCGTCTCGACGAATTGCGTGACCGCTTCGGCCGATTGCGACCAGTCGCAGACCAGCCGGCCGGTGACAATCTCGTCTTGCGGGCCGTCCTCGGCACCCCAGATGTGATAGACCGCGCCCTGAGCCATCGCCGCGCGGTGCAGCGCGCGCGGCGCCCGGAAGAAAACCATGTTCGCGTGGGTGTCGTTCTCGATCTCGATGCCTGCCCCCCGGAGCCCCTGCACCAGCGCGTCGCAGCGGGCATTGGCGCGTTGCGCCAGATCCAGCCAGAGGTCGTCGCGCAGATACGCATCCATTTGCGCCGCCAGGTAACGGTGCTTGGAAAACAGATGCGCACCGCGCTTGCGGCGATGTTCGAACCCCTCGGCCTGCCGGGCATCGAAGAACAGCACCGCCTCGACCCCCAGGCAGCCGTTCTTGGTGCCACCGAACACCGCGACGTCGACTCCTGCCTTCCACGTCATGTCGGCCGGGCTGCAACCCAGCTTGGCGCAGGCATTGGCAAAACGCGCCCCGTCCAGGTGCACGGGCAGGCCGAACTCTCGTGCCACGTCGCTCAGCGCGCGCAATTCGGCCAGCGTGTAGACATTGCCGCGTTCGGTCACCTGCGTGATCGATACCGGCCCGCGTTTCGGCCCGTGCACGCCGCGGGTTTCTTCGGCCGCGATGGCGCGCCGCAGGTTGTCCGGCGTCATCCGGTCGCTGTCACCCACCAGGGTCAGCTTGGCACCGCCGGTGTAGAATTCCGGGCCGTTGCATTCGTCCTCGTGGATATGCGCCACGGGCGAACAGAAGATCGTGGCATAGGGCGGACAGAGGCAGGACAGCGCAAGAACGTTGCCCGCCGTGCCCGTCGGCACCAGGTAGACGGCGGCGTCGGGCGCTTCGAACAGGGCGCGCAGCCGCGCGACTACGTCCCGCGACAGCGCATCGGCGCCGTATCCCATTGCATAACCGTCGTTCGCCTGTGCCAGCGCGTCCATCACTTGCGGTGCGGCGGGTCCGGAATTGTCCGAGGCAAAGAACATCAGGTCGGCTCCTCGATGATGTGGTCTTCCCAGTCGTCTTCGTCGATCTCGAATTCCGGAACGGTGCGGTGCTGCATGCTGATGCCGGCGGTGTGCACCGTGTCGGGCGTGCCCGAAATCAGCGGGTGCCAGTCGAACAGCGGACGGCCCTCGTAGACCAGGCGGTAAGCGCAGGTTTCCGGCATCCAGTAGAGGTTGTCGGCGATGGTGTCCGGCTTCAGCACGATGCATTCGGGAACGAATTGATGCCGGATCGGGTATTGCGCGCAGCGGCAGCTACTGTCGTCGAACAGCCGGCAGGCGACGTTGGTCAACGCGACCTCGCCGGTGTCTTCGTCTTCCAGCTTGTTCAGGCAGCACTTGCCGCAGCCGTCGCACAGCGCTTCCCACTCACGCTCGCTCAGCCGGTCAAAGCGCGTCTTCTCCCAAAAGCGCGGCGCCAGGCCGGACCTGTCGATGGGGTCGGTCATAGCGCGGCCAGGATCGTCCGCGCCCGGGCGCAATCGGCATCCATCTGGCCGATCAGCGCATCCAGGCTGTCGAATTTCTCTTCCGGACGCAGGAAATCGACCAGGCCGACCGACAGCGTCGCGCCATAGAGATCGCCCGAGAAATCGAACAGGAAGGTTTCCAGGTTCGCCCGATTGACCCCGAACATCGGCCGCACACCCAGGCTGGCTGCGCCCAGGTAACGCCCCCTGTGCGGGCCGTCGCGCACCTCGACCAGCACGGCATAGACGCCGTGGCGCGGCGGATGCAGCCCGTCGATCGACATGTTCGCGGTGGGATAGCCCAACTCGCGTCCGCGCTGTTCGCCGCCGATCACCTTGCCTTCGATCCGGTGCCAATGGCCCAGCTGTGCGGCGGCATCGCGTGGGCGGCCCTCGCTCAGCGCCTCGCGGATCGCGGTCGAGCTGATTTGCATCCCGTCGGTTTCCAGCAATTCCGCGATGGTCACGCCAAAGCCCATCTCGGCGCCGAACCGCCGCAGATCGGCGGCATTGCCGGCGCGGTCCTTGCCGAAACAGAAATCCGCACCGACCACGACATGGGCCAGGCCAAGACCGTCGGCGATCACGCGGCGGGCGAATTGTTCGGGCGTCAAAGCGGCCAGGGCGGCGTTGAAATTCAGCTCGTACAGCCGCTCGACCCCCAGCTTTTCCAGCCGGGCCGCGCGGGCTTCGCGGTTCATCAGGCGAAAGGGCGGCGCATCGGGGGCGAAATACTCGCGCGGATGCGGCTCGAAGGTCAGCACACCCAGCGGCGCATCGGGCGAAGCGGCGCGCGCCTGGGCGATCACCGCCTGGTGACCCTTGTGCACGCCGTCGAAATTGCCGATCGCAGCGCTGGCGCCGCGGTCTCGGGCTTCGACATACTGATAGTCCCGGATCGTCCGCATGGTCACGGGGTTAGCGGGCCGCCGACGCGGGTGCAAGACCCGGCGCGGCGCCGGCAAATCTCTGGTCAGAGATTTGCAAAACTCTCACAAGAGTTTTGCCGCTCAGCCGGAAGCGCGTTCACCGAAGATGGCCGAACCGACGCGGATATGCGTGGCACCAAGCGCGATGGCCTCTTCGAAATCCGCGCTCATGCCCATGCTCAGCCCGTCCAGACCGTTGCGTGCCGCGATCTTGGCCAGCAGCGCGAAATGCAGCGACGGGGTCTCGTCGACCGGAGGGATGCACATCAGGCCCCGCACCGGCAGATCCAGCGCGCGGCATTCGGCGACAAAAGCGTCGGCGGCATCCGGCAGCACACCGGCCTTCTGCGGCTCCTCGCCGGTGTTGACCTGGATGAACAGATCGGGGCAGACGCCGCGCTCCTGCGCAAGCCGCGCCAGCGTGTTGGCCAGCTTGGGCCGGTCGAGCGAATGGATGGCATCGAACAATTCGACCGCGGCGCGCGCCTTGTTGGTCTGCAGCGGCCCGATCAGGTGCAGGTCGATCCCGTCGAACCGGGCCTTGAAATCCGGCCACTTGCCCTGCGCTTCCTGCACCTTGTTCTCGCCAAAGACCCGGTGGCCCTGCTCCAGCACCGCTTCGACCCGTTCCAGCGGCTGCACCTTGCTCACCGCGATCAGGCGGATGTCGGCGGTATCGCGCCCTGCGTCCTGCGCGGCTCGGGCCACGCGCTGTCGGATATCCGTCAATCCCATGGCTCGTCTCCCCAGGCGTCGATGAACGGCGCCATTTCCGTCTCGTAGCGCCGCCACGCCTGTCGGCGGCCGGCATGGATCGGCTGGCGCACTTGCGCCAGGCTCAGTGTCTGGACCGTGCTCTTGCTGTCCTGGATCCGCAGGCACGACTCTTGCCAATCCAGCCCGGCGGCGGCCACCAGCGCGCGTGCATGCGGCTCGGGGTCCATGACCAGGTCTTCGTATCGGACCTCGTGCACGATGCCGGGCATCCGGTCGCGCCACAGGGCCACCGACCGTCTGAACAGCTTGATAACGAACGCGATATCCGCAAGGTCGTTGGCATAGCGATGTGTGCCAAGCGCGAAATGGTTCTTGTAGATCGACAAGGCGATATCGCGCGGATCGCGATGGATGACGATCATTCCGGCACCGGGGATACCGCGGCGGATATAGCCGAACAGGCGTTCGGTGCGCATCGACTTGTCGGTCACGACAGGAGACGTCGCGCCGGTATCGCGCCGCACCATCCGTTGATAGCGATCCGCCCAGAGACGAAGCGATTTCGACGACAGTGACGACAGCGGCTTCAACCCGTCGCCATCGCCGAAAGTCAGAATCGCCTGCCGATAGGCATGGCCGAGTTCGCCACCCGCGGTGACGGCGCTGTGCTGGCCCAGGATCTGCTCGGCCAGCGTCGTGCCGGATCGCGGCATGCCACAGACGAACACGCTGGAAATCTCGGCGACACCGTCCGCAGGGGTCAGCTCTGCCCCGTCCTGCGCCGCAAGAAGACGGTCGGTCTCGGCGCGCAGCGTTTCGGCCGAATAGGGGGCCAGCTTGCGCTGCGCCTGGTTCGCCGCCGCCAGAAAGCCGAACACGCGATCGAACTGACCGGTGTCTTCCATCGCCTTGGCCAGGGCAAAGCCAAGGTTCATCCGGGCCTCGTCATTCATCCGCGACGATGTCCAGAAACGCTCCATCTTGCGCAGGATCGGGTCATTGGGTTTCGGGCGGACCGTGCCCAGCAGGATACGGTACAGTTCCAGGTCGGCTTCGTGGCGGGCGATCAGCTTGCGCAGCTCCGCTTCGGCTTCGTCCAGCCGGCCCATCACCTGGAGGTGCCTTGCCCGGTTGGCGCGCGGTGCGACGGCCTTGGGGTCCAGCGCGATGAGCCGGTCGAAGGCCGCCAGCGCCAGGTCGTTGGCCTGCAGTTGCGCGAACCGTTCGGCCGCCGATGTCAGGAGTTTGGCGTTTTCGGGCGCGTGGCGCGTCGCCTCGGCCATCTGCTGCAGCGCCTGATCGCGATCGCCTTCGTCGTAGGCGACCTGCGACATCAGGAAATGCAGTTCGGCATTGCCGGGTTCGGACAGCATCAAGCGCTTCAAGATGTCCTTCGCGGCGTCAAAGCGCCGTGCCTTGCGATGCGCAAGCGCTTCGGCGAAAAGGCGTCGTTTCTCGGCGGCCGGCAGGCTGAGCATGCGTGTCCCTCGTCTTTCCCGAGAGCTAGCGGGTGCCTGCCAAAAAGAAAAGAGCGGGCGCAAGGCCCGCTCTTCCATGTTCGGTGACCGGTGTCCTTAGAAGGACATCGCCAGGCCGAGCGAGTAGGTGGTTTCGTAGTCACCAACCGCTGCGCACTCACCGACGACGACGTCACAGTCGCCACCGCCTGCGCCGAACTGAGCAACAAGACCGCCGCCCAGATCGTAGTTGGCCACGAGACCCCAGCCCGAGTTCTCGAGATCGTTGTCGAAGTCGTAGATGCCGTAGTTGGCGCTCACGGTCAGGGCGTTCATGGTGTAGCCCAGGCCAATGCCCCAGTGGTTGGCATCGTCGGCACCACCCGAGGTGTTGTCCGACCAATGGCTGTAGTTCACAATCGCGCGCAGGCCATTGTTGAAGGTGGTGTTCAGGCTGAGACCGATGATCTCGTCATACACACCGGGGGCATCGCTGTCGGCTTTGATGTAGCCCAGGCCGACGCCCAGGGTCAGACCGGCCAGCTCGGCGTTGTAGGACACACCCAGCGACCAGGTCGGGTCGAGCGTGCCGCTGTCGTCGGAGTTGACCGAGATCGAGCCGGTGAAGGCGTCGAAGGTGTAGTCAAAGCGAACGACCTGCGTATCGAGACGCTCGTCGAGGTAGCTGTTGCCGTTGTAGCCCGGGTGCACCGTGTGGTCGTCACGGATCGTGTCGCCAATCGCGGTTTCGGTCAGACGGGCGTCGAATGCCGAGTCGGTGTCGCCGACGGTCAGCTTGGCACCGCCAAACGACAGGAAGACGGTTGCATCGTCGAACTGAGTGTCGTCGGTGCGGTCGCCGCCGCCGTCGATTTCGTCCAGATCGAACGAAGCGCCGAAGGTCAGGCCGTTGTCGGCTTCACCCGACATCTTGAAGGTGACGTCGATGTCGGTGTGAGTCTGCGTGACGTCGTTGACGCGGTTTTCGTCTTTGAAGACGCCCAATTCGGCGAAGCCGGTCACAGCCACTTCGGCCGAAGCAACGCCTGCGGTCACAACCAGTGCGGTGGTCGCAAACAGGATCTTTTTCATTGTTTCCCTCATGTGTTCAAAGGCACATACCAATCCGGGTTGCCCGGCCTTGATGACGCTTCTATGCGCCCGCACCCCGTCAATTGGCAACCCATCCTCAGACGTCGCGGCCAACAAGCAATTCAGTGATGCGATATTGCCACAAGCATCGCTGTGGCCCCGGTCATGTTACGGATATTGAGCAGGATTCCGCCATTGCCCGGTTTTGCTATGGTGACTTGTCGAGCAGGGTCGCCGCTTGTATGCAGAACCGCGACCAACCGGACGAGGGACCGATCATGAAACAGACCCGACTCGCCGTGGCATCTGGCTTGACGGCTGTACTATTGCTGACGTCGGGCTGCGGCGCGTTCCAGAACCGGGGCGGTGACGACGCGAGCGAAGCGGCGCCCGTGCGGCGAGCGGCGGCGAACGAAGAGGAAACCCGGTCGCGCGGCACGATCTGGGACCTGTTCCGCGAACGCCCCGATCCCGGCCGCGTCGGCGCGGTGAACAAATACCTGTGGAATGCCTCGCTCGAGACGCTGGATTTCCTGCCGGTGCAGTCGGTCGATCCCTTTACCGGGGTCATCACCACCGGCTTCGGCACGCCGCCCGGCGGCGGCCAGGCCTATCGCGCGACGATCCTGATCTCTGACCCGGCGCTGGATGCCCGGTCGCTGAACCTTGCGCTGATGACGCGGTCGGGACCGGCATCCGCCGCCACCGTGCGCGCGGTCGAAGACGCGATCCTGACCCGTGCCCGCCAGTTGCGCGAACAGGACGGGCGGCTCTGATCAGGTGACGGGCGGGCGCGGCGTGGTCTGCGCCAGCCGCGTGACCCAGTCGATCTGACGCGGCAGGCAGACGGTTTTCAGATCGTATTGCGCAATCGCGAATTCCCGCGCCGCGCGCCCGAGCGCGGCACGCCTGGCCGGATCGTCCAGCAGCGCGCAGACCTGCTCGGTCAGCCCCGCCCGGTCGAAGAAATCGACCAGGACGCCGGTCTTGCCGTCCTCCAGCACCTCCAGAACCGGCGTCGTCGCGCTGGCCACGATGGCGCATTCGGCCGCCATCGCCTCGATCAGTGACCAGCTGAGCACGAAGGGGTAGGTCAGGTAGACATGCACCCGGCTGACCTGCATCATCGCCAGGAACCGCGAATAGGGAACGCGCCCCAGGAAATGCACGCGCGCCCAATCGGCATCCGGGATCTGCCCGCGCACCTCGTCGATGAAAATCTGTTTCCACGACTTTGACCCGGGCGGGCGCCGGCCATAGCTCACTTCGTCGCCGCCGATCATCACCACCCGCGCGTCGGGCCGGCGGCGCAGGATGTCCGGCAGGGCGCGCATGAAGATGTGATAACCGCGGTAGGGTTCGAGGTTGCGGTTGATGAAGGTAATGACTTCGTCCGCCCGCGTGACGGTGCTGCCGTCCGGCAGATCCAGCCGCGCATCGGGGTTCGGCCTGACGGCGGCGGTATCGATTCCGTCATGCGCCACGGTGATCCGTTCGCGCCAATGCGCGGGAAAGGTGTCGGCCTGGAACCGGGTGGGGCTGATCCCCGCATCCATGATCTCTTCGTGCAGGCGGTTGTTGAGGTTCTTCAGCCGCAAGCGCATCGCATCGGTTGACGGGCTGGTGCCGGGGAACTCGGGGTCGAAGGCGACGAATTCCCGGGTGGCCTGGTGATACAGTTCGCAATACAGCCCAAGCCGTGCTTCCGGCCAGACATCCTTGAGAAACAGGCTTTCGCCCCAGCCGGGATGGGCCAGGATCACGTCGGGCTCAAAGCCGTTCGCCTTCAGCTTCGCCGCTTCCTGCAGGCAGCTGGTGCCGCGCATCAGTTTGGTCTCGAAATCGGTCAGCCAGGGATGCAGTTCCGGGCTGTTCTTGCCCTCGAGCGCGTAGGGCACCACCTCGACCCCGCGCCAGCCTGTCGCTTCCTTGACCTTGCAGGTCAGCGCGACAACCCTGTGCCCGGCTTCCGCCAGGGCCGGCGCAAGATGCTTGAACTGACCCGGGAAATTCTGATGGATGACGAGGATGTTCATGGGTATCGCAGTTTAGGGACAAATCCGGCGCCGTTGTGTCACGTCTTTTCGTGATTGGCCAATCTCGATGCGCCGTACCGGTGGAAAACCGCGGCGGCGGTGGCTGAAATGTCGCCACGCACTGGACGCCCGCCGCGACCCGCCCTATCACGCTGCACGAGTTCAGACCGGCCCCCGTTGCCAGAGGAAAGACCATGTCGCGTTACGACCCCGCTTCGATCGAGCCGAAATGGCAGGCCGCCTGGGACGAGGCCGGCACGTTCCGTGCCACCCGCACCGGCGACAAGCCGAAATACTACGTGCTCGAGATGTTCCCCTATCCGTCGGGACGCATCCATATCGGACATGTGCGCAACTACACGATGGGCGACGTGATCGCGCGTTACAAGAAGGCCACCGGGCACAACGTGCTGCACCCGATGGGCTTCGACGCCTTCGGGCTGGCCGCAGAGAACGCGGCGATGGACCGGGGCATCCACCCCAAGACATGGACCTATGCCAATATCGACGACATGGTCGCGCAGATGAAGCCGCTGGGCTTCGGGCTCGACTGGTCGCGCATGTTCGCCACCTGCGATCCGGAGTATTACGGCCAGCAGCAGGCGCTGTTCCTCGACATGCTGGATGCCGGGCTGATCACCCGGAAGAAATCCCTGGTGAACTGGGATCCGGTCGACATGACCGTTCTCGCCAACGAACAGGTGATCGACGGCAAGGGCTGGCGGTCCGGCGCCGAGGTCGAGCGCCGCGAACTGACGCAGTGGTTCTTCAAGATCTCCGACATGGCGGGCGAATTGCTGGATGCCATCGACGGGCTGGACAACTGGCCCGCCAAGGTCAAGCTGATGCAGCAGAACTGGATCGGCAAGTCGCGCGGGTTGGAGTTTTCCTGGGCGCTGACCGAACCGACCCACGGCTTCGACAAGATCGACGTCTACACCACCCGCCCCGACACGCTGATGGGCGCGTCGTTCCTCGGGCTGTCGCCGGATCACCCGCTGACCAAGGCGCTCGAGGCCGACAACCCCGAACTGGTCCGCGCATTGGCGGCGATGCGCAAGGGCGGCACAACCGAAGAGGCGCTGGAAAAGGCCGAAAAACTGGGTTTCGACACCGGGCTCAAGGTGCGGCACCCGTTGGACCCGAACTGGGAAATCCCGGTCTGGGTGGCGAACTTCATCCTGATGGATTACGGCACCGGCGCGATCTTTGCCTGCCCGGCGCATGACCAGCGCGACCTCGATTTCTGCCGCAAATACGACCTGCCGGTGATCGACACCTATGTCGCGCTCGACGACCCCAAGCCGGTCACAACCGAGGCCTTCGTGCCGCCCAAGACCGAAAAGGTAAAGTGGATCAACCATTTTGCCGGGCTTGACGTGGCCACCGGGCAAGAGGCGATCGACGCCACCATCGACTGGATGGAGGCCAAGGGGCTGGGCCGCGGCGTCGAGAAATTCCGCCTGCGCGACTGGGGGCTGTCGCGGCAGCGCTACTGGGGCTGCCCGATCCCCGTGGTGCATTGCCCCGATTGCGGCGTGGTGCCCGAGAAGAAAGAGAACCTGCCGATCGTCCTGCCCGACGACGTCAGCTTCGACGTGCCCGGCAATCCGCTTGACCGCCACCCGACCTGGCGCGACTGCGCCTGCCCCTCCTGCGGCAAACCGGCCCGGCGCGAGACCGACACGATGGACACCTTCGTGGACAGCTCGTGGTATTTCGCGCGCTTCACCGCGCCCCATGCCGACACGCCCACCGACATGGCCGAGGCCGAATACTGGATGAATGTCGACCAGTATATCGGCGGCATCGAACACGCGATCCTGCACCTGCTCTATTCGCGCTTCTTCGCCCGCGCCATGCACGCCACCGGCCACCTGCCCGCCAAGTCGATCGAGCCCTTCGATGCGCTCTTCACCCAGGGCATGGTCACGCATGCGATCTATCAGACGCGGGACGCCAACGATCGGCCGGTCTACCATTACCCCGAAGACGTGACCCTGCGTGACGGCAAGGGGTATCTCGCGGACGGCACCGAAGTGCAGATCGTCCCCTCGGCCAAGATGTCGAAATCGAAGAACAACGTCGTCGATCCCGTGGCGATCATCAGCCAGTACGGCGCCGACACCGCGCGCTGGTTCGTCCTCAGCGACTCGCCCCCCGAACGCGATGTGGAATGGACCGCCGCCGGCGCCGAAGCCGCGGCGAAACACCTGGCCCGCGTGCACCGCATCGCCGCGGAAATCGCCGAGGGCGACGTGCCGCCGACGGCCGAGGACGAGGCGCTTTTGCGCGAGATGCACAAGGCCATCCACGACGTGACGATGGGCGTGGAATCCTTCGGCTTCAACGCCGCCATCGCCAAGCTCTATGCCTTTACCAACACGCTGCAGAAATCCCGCGCCGGGTCCGCGGCGAAACGGCAGGCCGTGCTGGCTTTGGCCCAACTCATGGCGCCGATGACCCCGCACCTGTCCGAAGACATCTGGGCGATGCTGGGCGGCGAAGGGCTGATCGCCGACGCGCCCTGGCCCAGGGCCGACGAGGCGATGCTGGTCGAAGATACCGTCACCTTGCCGATCCAGGTCAACGGCAAGCGCCGGGGCGAACTGACCGTGCCCAAGGATTTGGCCAAGGAAGAGGTTGAAAAGCAGGTGCTGGCGCACGAAGCTGTGTTGCGGGCGCTCGACGGTGCCCAGCCGAAAAAGCTGATCGTGGTGCCGGGACGGATCGTGAATGTGGTGGTGTGACCGAAGGCTGTTTCTGACCGCCGCGCTGGCCACCGCGGGCTGCGGGTTCGCCCCGGTCTACGCGCCCGGCGGGTCTGGCGGCCGCTTGCAGGGGCGCATCGCCACCCGCGATCCCGGCAATCGGTCCGGGTTCGTCTTCAACCGCCGCTTCGAGGAACGCATGGGTCGCGCCGCCGGGCCGTACGAGCTGGCCGTCACCCTCAGAACCCGACGCGAGGGGCTTGGGTCGATCTCGGACGGGCGCACCACGCGGTATCGCCTGAACGGCACGGCCGATTACGCGCTGCAGGCCGCTGGTGAAGCCGACCCGGTGATCGAAGGCAAGACCCATGCCTTCACCGGTTATTCCACCACCGGATCGACCGCGGCCACCCTCGCCGCGGAACGCGATGCCGAAGACCGGCTGATGGTAATCCTGGCCGACCAGGTGATCGACGCGCTGATCCTGTCCGCCGACGCGCTTGCGGAATGAAACTCTCGGGCCGTGATGCGAACGCCTATTTCCGCAAGCCCGACCCGGATGCGGCGGGGCTGCTGATCTACGGCGAAGACACGATGCGCGTGGCGATGAAACGCGCCGAGGTGGTTCTGGCGCTGATCGGCCCCCAAGGCGCCGACGAGATGCGCCTGACCCGCGTGTCCGCCGCCGACCTGCGCCGCGACAAGGCGCTGCTGGACGATGCCGTCAAGGCGCAGAGTTTCTTTCCCGGCGCCCGCGTGGCCCTTGTCGAAGAGGCAGGCGATACCGTTGCGCCGCAGATCGCCGCCGCGCTCGAGGATTGGCGCCCGGGCGACGCGCAGATCGTCGTGACCGCCGGATCGCTGCCCGCCAAATCCAGCCTGCGCAAGCTGTTCGAGACCGCGAAACACGCCTTTGCCGCCGCGCTCTACAACGACCCGATGGGCCGGGACGAGATCGAGGCCGAACTGAAACGCGCCGGGTTGCGCGATGTCGGGCGCGAGGCGATGACCACGCTCGAGGCGCTGGCGCGCACGCTGACGCCCGGCGATTTCCGCCAGACGCTGGACAAGGTCGCGCTCTACAAGTTGGACGACGACTCGGCACTGACCCCCGACGAGGTGGCGCTGAACGCGCCGGCCACGATCGAGGCGCAGATCGACGAGGTATTCCACATCGTCGCCGAAGGCCGCACCGGCGATCTGGCGCCGGTGATGATGCGGCTGGACGGGCAGGGGGTGGCGCCGGTGACGCTGCTGATCCTCGCGATGCGGCATTTCCGGGTGCTCTACGCGCTGTGTTCGGCGCCGGGCGGCCCGGCCAACGCGGTACAGAAACTGCGCCCGCCGATTTTCGGCCCACGCCGCGACCGGCTGCTGCGGCAGGCCGGGCGCTGGAACGCCGATGCCGTCGAGATGGCGCTGACCCAGTTGATGGATACCGACCTGACCCTGCGCTCCGCCGGCCAGCGCGCGCCCGCGATGGCGTTGGTGGAACGCTGCTTCATCCGCGTCGCGCATTACGGCGCGCGTCTCTGAGACCCCCGGCGAAAGGAAATCCGCCCATGTCCTACACGCTTTACGGCAGCCCGCGCAGCCGCACCTTCCGGGTGATCTGGCTGCTCGAGGAACTGGGCGTCGCCTATGACCACGTTCCGGCGAAACCGCAATCGGACGAATTGCGCGCGGTCAGCCCTCTGGGCAAGATCCCGGTCCTCAGGGACGGCGATTCGGTGATCCCCGACAGCAGCGCGATCCTGACCTATCTCGCCGACAAGCATGGCGCGCTGACCTTTCCCGCCGGGACCATCGACCGGGCGCGGCAGGATGCCTGGACCTTCCGCGTGCTGGACGAGGTGGAAGGCCTGCTCTGGACCGCCGCGCGGCACAGCTTCATCCTGCCCGAAGAGGCGCGGGTGCCCGACATCAAGCCCGCCTGCCGCGCGGAATATGCGCATAACATCGCCCGCATCGCAGCCGAATTGCCGGGGCCCTACCTGATGGGCGACACCTTCACCATCGCCGACATCGTGCTGACCCATTGCCTGACCTGGGCGATGAACGCCAAGTTCCCCGAAGCGCCGCCGCGCCTGGCTGCCTATCTGGAAACCTGTCGCGCCCGCCCGGCCTATCAGGCCGCGCAATCGCAAAGTTAGGCCTCAGCCCTCGCCCTTGTCGGTCACGTTTTCCTTGAACGCCTTCTCGAACGCCGCCTGTTTCCCGGCATCGGCCGGTTCCTGGTGCTGCGCTTTCCAGTCGTCGTAGGGCATGCCGTAATAGACCTCGCGCGCCTGTGCCTTGTCCATCGCGATGCCGCGCTCGTTTGCGGCCTCCTGATACCAGCGCGACAGGCAATTCCGGCAAAAGCCGGCCAGGTTCATCATGTCGATGTTCTGCACGTCCCGACGGTCTTGCATCAGATGCTGGCGCAGCCTGCGAAAGGCGGCGGCCTCGATCTCGATCCGGGTTTGTTCGTCCATGTCGGTCTCCCTTTGTCAGGCGCCCGAGGCGTGCAGCGCGCGCTCCAGCAGCGGTGCCAGTCGCGCGCCCCAATGCGCCTGGGCCGCGTCGTCTTCGATCAGGTCGTTGCGCAACTCCAATAGTGTGTTCATCCGCCCCGGTTGCAAGGCATGCCGCCAGATCGAATCGCCGGGCAGATGGCCGGAATAGGGCTGGTTGCGGCCCACCACGATATCCGCCTCGGCCTCGAGTTCGGTGATCAGCGGATCGGACAGGCGGGCATCGTCGCCATACAGGATCCCCACATGCCAGGGCCGGTGCGCCCGGCCGCGCAATTGCGGCGTGAAGGAATGCACCGCCACGATCACCGTGTCGGCCCGCCGCGCCGCCAGATCGGCCAACGCATCGTGGTAGGGCCGGTAATAGGCGTTCAGGCGACGCTCTTTCTCGGCGGCGTCGGCATGGCGATTGCCGGGAATGACCGACCCGTCATAGATCTTCATCAACAGCGTCGGGTCGTCCTCACCGCGGTTCGGATCGATCACCAGGCGCGAGAAATCCGACAGGATCACCGGCGCATCCAGCGCGTCGCCCAGGGCGCGCGCGACGCCGGCGGCGCCGACGTCATAGGCGATATGACGCGCCATGTCGGACACGTGCAGCCCCAGCGACCCGCCCAGATCGGGCGGAACGGTATTCGCGGCATGGTCGCAGGTGATCAGCCATCGGCTGTTCCGGCTTGCGCCTTCGATGTGGTAGGGCTGGTATGTCATGGCGGTGTCAATCTGTCCCGCCATCACATAGCCAGTTGCGCGGGCAAGGGAAATGGACAATAAGCAGGGCGCGCCGTTAGCGGTAACAGCGCCGCTGCGCCAACGCCGCGCCAAAGCCAGCCACGGGGGACCGTCATGAAACGCAACCGCAATGTGAAGATCGTGGCCACGCTGGGCCCGGCCTCGTCGACCTACGAAATGATCCGCGGCCTGCACGAAGCGGGCGCCGATGTCTTCCGGCTCAACATGAGCCACGGCAGCCATGCCGAGATCGAAGAGCGGCACAAGATCATCCGCCAGGTGGAAAAGGATCTCGACAGCCCGATCGCCATTCTCGCCGACCTGCAGGGTCCGAAACTGCGGGTGGGCGAGTTCGCCAACGGGTCCGAGGAACTGGAATGGGGCGAACCGTTCCGGCTCGATCTCGACAAGGCACCGGGCGACAAGAGCCGCGTCTGCCTGCCGCATCCGGAAATCTTCCAGGCACTTGAACCGGGTGCCACGTTGCTGGTCAACGATGGCAAGATCCGCCTGCGCGTCGACGATTGCAGTCCCGAACATGCCGGCTGCACGGTGATCGCCGGCGGCACGATTTCCAACCGCAAGGGCGTGAACGTGCCCGACGTCATCCTGCCGCTGGCTGCCCTGTCGGACAAGGACCGCAAGGATCTCGACTTCGTCTGCGGACTGGGCATCGACTGGCTGGCGCTCAGCTTCGTCCAGCGCCCCGAGGACGTGACCGAGGCGCGCACGCTGGCCGGTGGCCGCGCCGCGATCCTGTCGAAGATCGAAAAACCCGCCGCGGTCCGCAACTTCGAAGAGATCCTCGAAGTGTCGGACGGCATCATGGTCGCCCGCGGCGACCTGGGCGTCGAATTGCCGGTGCAGAACGTGCCGCCGATCCAGAAACGCCTGGTGCGCCGCTGCCGGTCGATGGCCAAGCCGGTGATCGTGGCCACCCAGATGCTGGAATCGATGATCGAATCGCCGATGCCCACACGGGCCGAAGTCAGCGACGTGTCCAACGCCATCTACGAAGGCGCGGACGCGATCATGCTGTCGGCGGAATCGGCCGCCGGGCAATACCCGGTCGAGGCGGTCAGCACGATGAACGCCGTCGCCGTCGAGGTCGAGAACGACCCCACCTATCGCGAGATCATCGAGGCCAGCCGCACCGCCAAGCGCCACACCGTCGCCGACGGCATCGTCGCGGCCGCGCGCGAGATCGCCGAGACCACCGACATCAAGGCGATCTGCTGCTTCACCTCGTCCGGCACCACCGCCGCCAAGGTCGCCCGGGAACGCCCGCGGGTGCCGATCATCGCCATGACCTCGCAGCGCGGCGTCGCGCGGCGCCTGGCGCTGACCTGGGGCACGCAATGCGTGATGACGGGCGAACTCGAGCGCTTCAAGCAGGCCGTGGTCAACGCCGCCCGCGCGGTGCGCGCAGCCGGCCTGGGCACCGAAACCGACCAGATCGTGGTGACCGCCGGCGTGCCGTTCAACCAGCCCGGAACCACCAATATTCTCAGGGTTGCGCCTTGTGACGAACGTTTGATCTTCCGCACCGACCCGGAGTAAGCTTCCCCAACGGAAGTTTCGAAAGGTGGCGCGTCATGGACCCCGATACGGCACTGGTCGTCGCCCTCGTGATAGGCGTTCTGTCGATACCGGCCATCGTTTCGGCCTTTTCCGAAGGTCGCAGCCCCAGGGTCGCGGCCTTCGTTCTGATCGCCGCAGGGGCTCTGGCGGTCTACGCCATCAATCAAAGCGGCGGCTATGCCCTGCACGAATTGCCCGATGTCGTCTTCCGGGTGATCGCCAAGTTCACCGGCTGAAAGCGGCGGCCATTCGCTCTTGCCAAATCCGGGACAGCCGCCTATACGGCGCGTCTCAACCGCGCGGCCGGCCGATGTGGCATGCCGAGTCGCGCGCAATAACAGGAGACTGAAATGCCCAAGATGAAGACCAAGTCGAGCGCCAAGAAGCGCTTCAAGGTAAGCGCGACCGGAAAGGTCATCAGCGCCCAGGCCGGCAAGCGCCACGGCATGATCAAGCGCACCAAGAAATTCATCCGCGACGCGCGCGGCACGACCACCCTGTCGGCCCCCGACGCCAAGATCGTCAAGGGCTATATGCCCTACGACCGCTGAGAGGAGGCTGAGAGATGTCCCGTACCAAAGGCGGAACCGTCACCCACGCACGTCACAAGAAGGTCATCAAGGCCGCCAAGGGCTATTACGGCCGGCGCAAGAACACCTTCAAGGTCGCGGCCCAGGCCGTCGACAAGGCCAACCAGTACGCCACCCGCGACCGCAAGAACCGCAAGCGCAACTTCCGCGCCCTGTGGATCCAGCGGATCAACGCCGCCGTGCGCGCCCATGACGAGGCTCTGACCTATTCGCGCTTCATCAACGGCCTGACGCTGGCCGGGATCGAGGTCGACCGCAAGGTTCTCGCCGATCTCGCCGTGCACGAGCCCGAAGCATTCGCCGCCATCGTGGCCCAGGCCAAAGGCGCCCTGGCCGCCTGAGCCGAGCGATTGGACGCTTTCAGGGCCGCCCCTCAGGGGGCGGCCTTTTTCGTTGCGCCATTGGTCCCCCAGGGCCATTTGAACCAGGCCCGCCCATAGCCGTTCAGCACCCAGTCCAGCGGAGTGTATTTCACAAGCAGGTAGTACAGAACGACGCACAGCCAGAAGGTCACGAAGGCCGACAGGACGATCACCCAGCCTTGCGCCAGCCCGGCCGACGCCAAAAGCGCCGAGACGCCGAGGATCAGGTACAGGTGGAAGATGTAGACAGGGTAGGACAGCCGCACCAGCCAGTCGATCGCGGCACTCCGGGCCGGCACCGCCCATTGCGCCAGCCCGATCAGGCCAAAGGTCCATCCCAGCGACGCGACCGCGCTGAAAACCGCCATCGGCAGCACCGGCCAGGGCTCGGCGCCCATCAGTCCCAGGCTCAGCACATAGGCCAGCGCGCCCGCGGCGATGCAGCCCATCCAGACGCGCGGACGGCGCAGCTCGGCCAGGCGGTCACGCGTGTGGAACAGCATCTGCCCGATGACGAAGGCGGCGAAATAGGGCAGGGCGCCCACCAGCCTGTCCAACTGCCCGATCTGGTCGGGGATGATGTGCCAGATACCCGCCTCGCGGCCCGCCAGGTTCAGTGCAGCCACCGGCACCACCAGCCAGATCATGCGCGGCAACCGCTGCACCGGCCAGGCCATCGCGCGCAATTCTCGCCGCAGACCCATCCCATGCGCGGCCCAGGCCGTCAGGCAGAACAGGCTCAGGAACCAGAGGAACCACATGTGATCCAGCACGCCCCAGGGCCGCGCGAAGATCAGCGTGAACAGAACCGAAAACACCGCCAACGCGCCCAGGATGCGCACCGCCCGGTCGGCCAGAAAGGCCCGCGCCCCGCGCCGGGCTATCACCAGTTCGGCAAAGAACCCGGCCAGCAGGAAAAACGCCGGCATCCGCCATTGGTGGATCCAGATCACCACCGCCCAGGTCGCCGGGCTGGCCTGCGGCGGCTCCAGCCCCGACGCGACCGGCAGGTCACCCACGACCGACGGCGCGGTATAGATCAGTGCCCCGTGCAGGACGAGCCCCAGCAGCATCGCCACCGCGCGCAACAGGTCCAGGCCATGATAGCGTTCCGCATGCGCCATGAGGCAGGTTTGGGCCATCGCGCGCCTTGGCTCAAGCCCCGGGCGCGGTGAACCCGTCTCAGCCGCCGTACAACGCCGGATCGGCCGCGCGCAGCCGCGCCGCGATCAGTTCCGCGATCCGCCGCGACCCTTCCCCCGACGGATGGACGCCGTCCCAGGCGAACAGCGCTGCATCTCCGGACGGCAGAACATCGGCCATGTCGACCAGCACCACGCCGTCATCGCGCGCCGCCATCCGCCGCAGCCGCTGGGAAAGCACGTCATAAGGTCCGGTGCAGGCGGTGCCCGCAAAGCGCGGCGCGGTATAGTAATCGGCCCACAGCACCCGCGCCCCATCGGCCCGCAACTGCCCCACCATCCCGGCAATCGCACCGGCACCGCCATCCGCGCTCAAAAGCCGGTCCAGCACCGCATCGCAGCCGGTGCAGCCGCATTCGGCGCGCAGGTCGTTGGCGCCGCCGTTCAGCACGATCCAGTCCGGCGCCAGCCCGTCGACCTGCCGCCGGATATCCATCCCGCCGGGCCGGTCGCCCGTCACCCGGGCAAAGGGCAGCGACACGTCGCCCACCGGCTCGTCCAGCAACCGCGCAAGGTGGTCGGCGACCGACCCGCCCTGCACCCGGTTCCACGCCATCACGGAATCGCCGGCCACCACGACCCGCGCATCCGGCGGCACGCCGCGTCCGCAGGCGCCGACCGCCACAAGCATCGCCAGAACCGCCCAGACCCGCATCGCATCCTCTCGCCGCTTGCCGATACCCGAAAAGGTGGCGCATGCCGCGACGGGATCAAGCGCGCCCCGGCGCTTGCACCTGCGCGGCCTTGCGGCTAGTCAAACGCCACGCATTCCGGAGGCCCGAGCGATGGACGATCTGCGCGACAAATTCCTGACCCTGATTGCCGACGCGTCGGACGAAGCCGCGCTCGAAGCGATCCGCGTCGCCGCCGTCGGCAAGAAGGGCGAGGTGGCGCTCAAGATGCGCGAACTGGGCAAGATGACGCCCGAGGAACGCCAGGTCGCCGGCCCCGCGCTGAACGCGCTCAAGGACGAGATCAACGCGGCCCTGGCCGCCAAGAAGGCCGGGCTCGAGGATGCCGCGCTGGACGAACGGCTGCGCGGCGAATGGCTGGATGTCACGCTGCCCGGCCGCACCCGCCGCCAGGGCACGATCCACCCGATTTCCCAGGTCACCGAAGAGGTCACGGCGATCTTTGCCGATATGGGCTTTTCCGTCGCCGAAGGCCCGCAGATCGACAGCGACTGGTACAATTTCGACGCGCTGAACATCCCCGGCCACCACCCTGCGCGGGCCGAGATGGACACCTTCTACATGCACCGCGATCCGGGCGACAACCGCCCGCCGCACGTGCTGCGCACCCATACCTCGCCGGTGCAGATCCGGCACATGGAGACGCATGGCGCCCCCTGCCGGGTGATCGCGCCCGGCCGCGTCTACCGCGCCGATTACGACCAGACACACACGCCGATGTTCCACCAGGTCGAAGGGCTGGCGATCGACCGCGACATTTCCATGGCCAACCTGAAATGGGTGCTCGAGGAATTCGTGAAAGCCTTCTTCGAGGTCGACGAGGTCGAACTGCGCTTCCGCGCCTCGCATTTCCCCTTCACCGAACCGTCCGCCGAGGTCGACATCCGCTGTTCCTGGGAAGGCGGCGCACTGAAAGTGGGCGAAGGCGACGACTGGCTGGAAATCTTGGGCAGCGGCATGGTCCATCCCAAGGTGCTGGAAAACGCCGGCGTCGATCCGAACGAATGGCAGGGCTTCGCCTTCGGCATGGGGATCGACCGGATCGCCATGCTGAAATACGGCATCCCCGACCTGCGCGCCTTCTTCGATTCAGACCTGCGCTGGCTGCGGCATTACGGGTTTGCGGCGCTGGACGTGCCGACCTTGCATGGCGGGTTGAGCCGATGACACTTCGCGGGATGCAAATCCCGCGACGCGCCCGACCCGCCCCCATGGGCGGGCGCGTTCCGCACCCACCCTCGGGCCGGGCGCGCCGCAGGATTTGCGCGCAGCACGCCGTGACAGAGGACAGATAAAATGAAATTCACCCTCTCCTGGCTGAAAGACCACCTCGACACCACGGCCTCCGTGGACGAGATCGCCGAGACGCTCACCGATCTGGGGCTCGAGGTCGAAGGGATCGAGAACCCGGCGGCAAGGCTGGCCGATTTCACCATCGGCAAGGTGCTGCATGCCGAAAAGCACCCCGATGCCGACAAGCTCAAGGTCTGCCGCGTCCTGACCGACGAGGGCGAGAAACAGATCGTCTGCGGTGCGCCCAACGCCCGCACCGGCATCACCGTCGTCGTGGCCAAGCCCGGCACCTACGTGCCCGGCATCGACACCACCATCAAGGTCGGCAATATCCGCGGCGTCGAATCCCACGGCATGATGGCCAGTGAACGCGAGATGGAGCTGTCGGACGAACATGACGGCATCATCGAGCTTCCCTCGGGCGAGGTCGGCCAGACCTTCCCCGACTGGCTGGCCGAAAACGACCCTGCCAAGGTCGACCCGGTGATCGAGATCGCCATCACCCCCAACCGCCAGGACGCCCTGGGGGTGCACGGCATCGCCCGCGATCTGGCCGCGCGCGGCCTCGGCACGCTCAAACCGCTGCCGCAGGAACGGGTCGAGGGGCAGTATCCCTGCCCGATCACCGTCACCATCGACGCCGACACGGCGGGCGCGGGCGGCTGCCATGTTTTCGCCGGCCGGCTGATCCGCGGCGTGCAGAACGGCCCCAGCCCGCAATGGCTGCAGGACCGGCTCAAGGCCATCGGGCTGCGGCCGATCTCGGCGCTCGTGGACATCACCAATTTCTTCACCTACGACCGCAACCGCCCGCTGCACGTCTTCGACGCCGACAAGGTCACCGGCAACCTGCGGGTGCACCGCGCGGCTGACGGCGACACGCTGGTGGGGCTGGACGAAAAGACCTACACCTTCTCGGCCGGGCAGGTGGTCATTTCGGACGACAAGGCCATCGAAAGCATCGGCGGCATCATGGGCGGGCTGGCCACCGGCTGCACGCGCGAGACGGTCAATGTCTTTCTCGAAGCCGCCGTCTGGGACCACATCCAGATCGCCAATACCGGCCGCGCGCTCAAGATCAATTCCGACGCGCGCTATCGCAACGAACGCGGCATCGATCCGGCCTACAACATGCAGGCGCTGGAAGACGCGACGCAGATGATCCTCGATCTCTGCGGCGGCGAGCCGTCGAACGTGGTGACGGCGGGCAAGGTGCCGAACACCGCGCGCAGCTACCGGCTCGATCCCGCGCGCGTCGTCAGCCTGGTGGGCATGGACATTCCCGAATCCGACCAGCGCCAGACCCTGACCGCGCTCGGCTTCAAGATGGAGGGCAACCTTGCCCATGTCCCATCCTGGCGGCCCGACGTGATGGGCGAAGCCGACCTGGTCGAGGAAGTCGCGCGCATCGCCTCGCTGACCAAGCTCAAGGGTCAGCCGCTGCCGCGGATGAACGCCGGCGTGCCGAAACCGATCCTGTCGCCAATGCAGAAACGCGAACAGGCGGCACGGCGCACGTGCGCACAACTTGGATACAACGAATGCGTCACCTACAGCTTCATCGACAGTCACGCGGCGGCGCTGTTCAGCGGCGGTGATGACGCGACGATGCTGGCCAATCCGATCAGTTCCGAGATGAGCCACATGCGCCCGGCACTGCTGCCCGGCCTGCTTCAGGCCGCGGCACGCAACCAGGCGCGCGGCTTCATGGATCTCGCGCTGTTCGAGGTCGGTCACGCGTTTCACGGTGGCGAACCCGGTGAACAGCACCTGCTGGTCACCGGCCTGCTGGTCGGCCGCACCGGCCCCAAGGATGTGCACGGCAACAGCCGCACGGTCGACCTGTATGACGCCAAGGCCGATTGCGAGGCCGTGCTGGCCGCCATCGGTGCCCCCGCCAAGGCGCAGATCCTGCGCGGCGCCAGCGATTGGTGGCATCCGGGCCGGCACGGCATGATCTGCCTCGGCCCGAAAAAGGTGCTGGCGGTGTTCGGCGAAATCCATCCCCGCGTGCTGCGTGCGCTGGATGTGAAGGGCCCCGCGATGGGTTTCACCCTCTGGCCCGCCGAAGTGCCGCTGCCGCGCAAGGCCGGGTCGACCCGGCCGGCCCTGGCGTTGAACGATCTGCAGGCGGTGGAACGCGATTTCGCCTTCGTGGTGGATGCCGATGTCGAAGCGCTGACCCTGGTCAACGCCGCCGCCGGTGCCGACAAGACGCTGATCGAGGATGTCCGCGTCTTCGACGAATTCATCGGCGGAAGCCTCGGCGCGGGCAAGAAATCGCTGGCCATCACCGTGCGGCTTCAGCCCACGGAAAAGACCCTCAAGGACGCCGACATCGAAGCCGTGTCGGCCAGGATCGTCGACAAGGTGACCAAGGCGACGGGCGGGGTGCTGCGCGGCTAGGCCGCGCGGCATCCGCGCGCGTCAGGGCTTGGCCTTGGCCGGGCCCTTGCCTGGGCCGGGCCGGAAATCCGCCAGCGTCACCACGCCGTCGCCGTCGATGTCGATCCGTGCCAGCCAGTCGGCGCTGCGGGTCAGGAACTCATCGCGGCTGACCTGGCCGTCGCCATCGGTATCATTGGCCGCCAGTTGCAGCCCGTCGGACAGGCGGCGCATCGGACCGCGGCCGGCATTCGCGGCGTTGTTCTGCATGTCAAGCGCGCGGGTTTCGTCGAACATCCGGTACTCTTCGGCGTCCAGCATGCCGTCTTCGTCGCTGTCGAACATGTAGAAAACCTGTTCGCGCTTGTCCTGCAATTCGGCCAGCGTGACCTGCCCGTCGGCATCGGCATCCCAGTTTTCCATGAAATGCGCGCCGGGCACCTGTTGCTGGGCCAGTGCCGTCGAAGCGGCAAGAACGAAGGGAAGAAACAGAATACGCATCGCAAGTCCCTCACATTTCAATTGCGCTATATAAGTGGGCATCGGCCCGGCGGTTTTCGCGGGGCCAGAGTGGCGCAGGCTCAACCGTCCGCGCTCAGCCCGTCATAGACCTCCAGTGCCTTGCCGGCATACATCAGCCCCGGACCGCCGGCCATCTGCACGCAGGTGGCCAGCACCTCGGCCACCTCCTCGCGGGTGGCGCCCAGACGGATCAGCGCCTCGGTATGGAACAGGATGCAGGGCTCGCAACGGATCGCCACGGCGATGCCAAGCGCGACATATTCCTTTTCCTTGAAGCTCAGCGCCCCCTCCGCCTTGACCGTCTTGCCCAGGTCGGCAAAGGCAGCCACCGTATCGGGAATGGCCCGGCTCAGGGTTTTCTGCCGTGCCTTCGCGTCGGCCAGCCTGTCTTTCACGCTCATCTCGTGACTCCGTCTTGCGTTTCCACGCTGACAAATCACGAGATGCGCATGTGTTCCTTGACTTCGATCAGGTCGCGGTCTCGGCCACGCAATCGGCGAAGAACTGGACGTTGCCGTGTTCGTCCGTTTCCTGCACCAGACCGTGGATATCGGTCTCGAAACCCGGGCATTCCCGGGCGAAGGTCCGGTTGAAGCGCAGATAATCCACGATCCGCCTGTTGAACACCTCGCCGGGGATCAGCAGCGGAATGCCGGGCGGGTAGGGCGTGACCAGGCTGGTTGTGATCCGCCCTTCCAGATCGTCGATCGGCACGCGCTGCGTCTTGCGGGCGGCGATGCAGGCAAAGGCATCGCTGGGCTTCATCGCCGGTGTCAGCTCGCTCAGATACATCTCGGTCGACAGGATCGCCACGTCGTATTTCGAATACAACGCGTGTACATGCTGGCACAGGTCGCGCAGGCCCATCTGTTCATATCGCGGATGCTTGGCACAGAATTCCGGCATCGCGCGCCACATCGGCTGGTTCTTGGCGTAGTCGTCCTTGAACTGCTGCAACTCGGTCAACAGCGTGTTCCAGCGGCCCTTGGTGATGCCGATGGTGAACATGATGAAAAAGCTGTAGAGCCCGGTCTTCTCGACGACGACCCCATGTTCGGCCAGGTACTTGGTGACGATCGAGGCGGGAATGCCTTCCTCCTCGAACCGGCCGTCGATGTTGAGGCCGGGAGTGATGATCGTCGCCTTGATCGGGTCCAGCATGTTGAAACCCGGCGCCATGTCGCCGAAACCGTGCCAGCTGTCCTCGCCATCGGCCTGCTGCACGCCATCGGCATCGGTGCGGCGCAGCACCCATTGCTTGGTCCGGCCGATGCCTTCCTCTTCGGGCGCGTCCGGCCCCCAGACCTGGAACCACCAGTCATTGCCGTATTCGGCGTCGACCTTCTGCATCGCGCGGCGGAAATCCAGGCTTTCCATGATGCTTTCCTCGACCAGCGCGGTGCCGCCCGGCGGCTCCATCATCGCCGCCGCCACGTCGCAGCTGGCGATGATGCTGTATTGCGGGCTGGTCGAGGTGTGCATCAGGTAGGCTTCGTTGAACAGGTGCCGGTCCAGCTTGGTGTCCTGGCTGTCCTGCACCAGCACGTGGCTGGCCTGCGAAATCCCCGCCAGCAGCTTGTGGATCGACTGCGTGGCATAGGTCACCGAATGGGCCGGGCGCCCGCGCTTGCGGCCCATCGCGTGATAGGTGCCATAGAACGGATGGAACGCGGCATGGGGCAGCCAGGCCTCGTCGAAATGCAGGTTCTCGACATAGCCGTCCAGCACCTCCTTGATGACCTCGGTGTTGTACAACACGCCGTCATAGGTCGACTGCGTCAGCGTCAGGATGCGCGGCTTCACGCTGTCGGCGTCGACATGGGACAGCAGGGGGTTTTCGCGGATCTTCTTGCGGATCGCCTCGATCTCGAATTCCGCGCGCGGGATCGGGCCGATGATGCCGAAATGGTTGCGCGTCGGTTTGAGAAAGACCGGGATCGCGCCGGTCATGATGATCGAATGCAGGATCGACTTGTGGCAGTTGCGGTCGACGACCACCACGTCGCCCGGAGCCACGGTGTGATGCCAGACCATCTTGTTCGACGTGCTGGTGCCGTTGGTGACGAAAAAGCAGTGATCGGCGTTGAAGATCCGCGCCGCATTGCGCTCCGACGCGCCGATGGCACCGTTGTGATCGAGCAACTGGCCCAGTTCCTCGACCGAGTTGCAGACATCGGCGCGCAACATGTTCTCGCCGTAGAACTGGTGATACATCTGCCCGATCGGGCTTTTCAGGAACGCCACGCCGCCGGAATGGCCGGGGCAGTGCCAGGAATACGAACCGTCCTCGGCGTAATCCAGCAGCGCCTTGAAAAAGGGCGGCTGAATGCCCTCGAGATAGGACTTGGCTTCGCGAACGATGTGCTTGGCCACGAATTCCGGGGTGTCCTCGTAGGTGTGGATGAAGCCGTGCAGCTCGCGCAGGATATCGTTGGGCAGGTGGCGGCTGGTCTTGGTCTCGCCGTAGATGTAGATCGGCACATCGGCGTTCTTCCAGCGCACCTCCTCGATGAAATTGCGCAGATTGACCACGGCGGGGTCCAGATCGGGGCCGGGGGTGAATTCCTCGTCGTCGATCGACAGGACAAAGGCGCTGGCGCGCGATTGCTGCTGCGCGAATTGCGACAGGTCGCCATAGCTCGTCGTGCCCAGAACCTCGAACCCTTCCCGCTCGATCGCCTCGGCCACCGCGCGGATGCCCAGGCCCGAGGAGTTGTCGGAGCGGAAGTCCTCGTCGATGATGACGATCGGAAAGCGAAATTTCATGAAACACTCCAATGGGTTGGCCGCATCCGGCCGCTGCCCCGCTGCGCCCTGGATCCGCAGGGCCCTGGTCCGCCTCGCGCTTGGCGAAGGCCCGGATCAACAGGTGTTGTCGCCATCCCGCAAAGCGCCGTCAAGGTCTTCTTCGTTGCAGGGCGGGGCGGTTCGCCGGTTCGGCGGCCGCACCGCAAGAAAAAACCCGGCGGGTGGGCCGCCGGGTCTGTGTCTGGCCGCGGGGACGCGGCCGGTCAGGCCAGCAAGCGCCGGGCGATGACCTGAGCCTGGATTTCGGCGTGCCGCCGCCCGAAACCGTCCACTGGACGGTTTCGCACCTTGCTCACGCCAAGAGCCGCCGCGCGATGACCTGAGCCTGGATTTCGGCGGCACCCTCGAAAATGTTCAGGATGCGGGCGTCGCACAGGATGCGGCTGATCCCGTATTCCAGCGCGAACCCGTTGCCGCCGTGGATCTGCAACGCGTTGTCCGCCGCCGCCCAGGCCACCCGCGCGCCCAGCAGCTTGGCCATCCCGGCCTCCAGGTCGCAGCGCCGGCCGGCATCCTTTTCGCGGGCGCTGAAATAGGTCAGCTGGCGCGCGATCATGATCTCGACCGCCATCATCGCCAGCTTGCCCGACACCCGCGGGAAGTGGATCAGCGCCTTGCCGAACTGCTTGCGGTCCAGTGCATAGCGCATGCCGACATCCAGCGCCGATTGCGCCACGCCGATGGCCCGTGCGGCGGTCTGGATGCGCGCCGATTCAAAGGTCTCCATCAGCTGCTTGAAGCCCTTGCCCTGCTCCATGCCCAGCAGGTTCTCGCCCTTGACCTTGAAGTCGTCGAAATTGACCGTGTATTCCTTCATGCCGCGATAGCCCAGCACCTCGATCTCGCCGCCGGACAGGCCGGGATCGACAAAGGGCTGCTCATCCGTGCCGGGGGTCTTTTCCGCCAGGAACATCGACAACCCGCGATAATCGTCGGTATCGGGCACGGTGCGCGCCAGCACGGTCATCACGTGGGTGCGCGCGGCATGGGTGATCCAGGTCTTGTTGCCGTTCAGGATCCAGTCGCCGTTTTCGTCCTGGCGGCCTTTCGTGCGCAGGCTGCCCAGGTCGGACCCGGTATTGGGTTCGGTGAACACCGCGGTGGGCAGGATCTCCCCGCTCGCCAGCCCCGGCAGCCACTTTTCCTTCTGTTCGTCGGTGCCGCCGGCCAGGATCAGTTCGGCCGCGATCTCGGACCGTGTGCCCAGCGAACCCACGCCGATATAGCCGCGCGACAATTCCTCGGACACCACGCACATCGACGCCTTGGACAGGCCAAGCCCGCCCAGGTTCTCCGGGATGGTCAGGCCGAACACGCCCATTTCGGCCAGCTCGTCGATGACCTCGATCGGGATCAACTCGTCCTTGAGGTGCCACTCATGCGCAAAGGGTTCGACCTTTTCCACCGCGTAGCGGCGGAACTGCTCGCGGATCATCTCCAGCTCGTCGTCGAGGCCCGTGCGGCCCACGGTGATCTCGGCGGCGCGTTCCTCCATCAGTGCCACCAGCCGGGTGCGGGCGGCCTGGCTGTTGGCCGATTGCGTCAGCGTCATCACCTCGGGCGTCATCAGCCCGCGCATGTCGTCCTGGCCCAGACCCATGTCCTGCAGGCGCACGATCTCGCCCTGGTTCATCAGGATGCCACCGTAGATCTGCCAGAGATATTCGCCAAAGGCGATCTGGTGGATCAGTGCCTCGACCTCGCCGAACTGGCCTTCGGCGTCCAGCCGTTCGGCCCAGCCCTGCATCTGCCGCAGGCTTTCGACATAGGTGGCCAGCCAGGCCAGACCGTGCGCGGCGGTCTGGTTTTCCTCGATCAGTGCCGCCGACACCTTGCCGCCTGCACTCACCGTCTCGCGCACCCGGTCCTTGGCGGTCTCCAGGACCGCCACCGCGGGCGCCACTGCGGCACCGGTCAGCGCCAGCAGCTCCGGCAGGATCGCCGAAGTGTCGAGCGTCAGGTCTTGTCCGTCATGCGCCATGAATCACGTCCTCTCTCTGCTGCGACAGGGATACCTAGTTTGCAGGTGCAGCGCAACAAAGATACTTTTTGTCGCGGCATCTTGATCGATTATTGCGCAATCGTTTTTTGCGGTGCGGCGCGAAACGCCATGTTAAGACGCCGCCATGGCCGACCTTTTCGCCCTGATCCCCGTCCATGCCCTGTGGCTCTCCGCCGCTGTCGCGCTTCTGGCCGGGTTCGTCAAGGGCGTGGTCGGCTTTGCCATGCCGCTGATCATGATCTCGACCCTGTCCACCTTCCTGCCGCCGGAAATCGCGCTGGCCGGGCTGATCCTGCCGACGCTGGTCACCAACGCGATGCAGGCGCTGCGCCAGGGGCCGCGCGCCGCCTTGGCGTCGATGCGCCGGTTCCGTGGCTTCCTGATCGCCGGCGGGGTGATGCTGATGATCTCGGCGCAATTCGTCACTGTTCTGCCGGTCGCCGTCCTGCTGGCGATCATCGGCTTGCCCATCGCCGTCTTCGCCCTGCTGCAACTGGCCGGCTGGCGGCCGCGCCTGCCGGCCGGCGGCCACCCGCGGCTGGAACTGGCGGTCGGCGCCTTCGCCGGGTTCATCGGCGGGCTGTCGGCGGTCTGGGGGCCGCCGCTGGTCACCTACCTGACCGCCATCGGCACCGAAAAACGCGAACAGATGCGGGTGCAGGGCGTCGTCTATGGCCTGGGTGCGGTGCTGCTGGTCTTTGCCCATCTCGGCTCGGGCGTGATCACCGCCACCACCGCGCTCTTCTCGGCGCTGCTGCTGCCGCCGGCCATCCTCGGCATGGGCATCGGCGGACTGGTGCAGGACCGCATCGACCAGGCGGCCTTCCGCAAGGCGACGCTGCTGGTGCTGCTGGTGGCCGCGCTGAACCTGTTGCGCCGGGCGCTGCTGGGATGACCGGATTGCCGCCGGACCTGGCCGAATTCGCGCTGCTGACGCTGATCGTCGCCATCGGCTCGGCGGGGCAGGCCGTCATCGGGATGGGGCTGAACCTGTTCGCGATCCCGCTTCTGGTCCTGCTCGACCCGATCTACGCGCCGGGTCCGATCCTGACCGCGTCGCTGGTGCTCTGCCTGCTGGCGCTGCGCCGCGTGCCGGCACGCATCGACGCGGCGGAACTGCGCCCCGCGGCGCTTGGTCTTTGCGCCGGAACCGTGCTGGCCGCGCTGGTCGCCATGCTGGTCGATGCGCCGACGCTGGCCAGGCTGCTCGGGGCAATGGTGGTTCTGGGCGTCGCGCTGGCCCTGTCCGGCCTTTCGGCGCCGCTGACCCGCACCACGCTGATGGCCGCCGGTGGCGGCGCCGGGTTTCTCGGCACCATCGCGGGGGTGCATGCGCCCCCCATGGCCCTGCTCTACCAGGGCCTCGCGCCCGACCGCGTGCGGGGTGCGATGCTGACGCTGATCGCGACCGGCAGCGTTCTGTCCATCGCCGCGCTTGCGATGATCGGCCGTTTCGGGATGGCGCAGATCGTCGCGGCCCTGGCCATGCTTCCGGGCGTTCTGGCCGGTCTCTGGGCGGCCCCAGTGCTGGCCCGGCTGATCGACGCGCGGCTGCTGAGGTTCCTGATCCTCGCGATCTCGGCCATCAGCGGCGCACGGCTCGCCCTCGGCTGATGGCCGGGGGTCGTCACGCGGTCACAGGATGCTGTCGGGGGGGGATTGGTGGAGCCTAGGGGGATCGAACCCCTGACCTCTTGCATGCCATGCAAGCGCTCTCCCAGCTGAGCTAAGGCCCCATTTCCGGTGCGCGTTCGATTACGCAAAGCCGCGGGCGGGTTCAAGCGAAAAATCCCGCGCGCGGCGCTTTTTCAGGCGGTCTCAGTCGTCGTCATTGCTCGCGACATCGGCGATATCGTCCAGCGAAACGTTGTCACCGTCATCGTCATCATCGTCGAGAACATCATCGTCATCGTCGAGATCGACATCGACATCGTCGTCTTCCAGCAGATCGACCTCTTCATCGGCTGCGGGCTTGGCCTTGGCCTTGTCGGCGGCGTCGGCGGCGATCATGCTGCGCTTGCCGGTATCGAGCGTCACGACCTCGCCGGTATAGGGGCTGACGATCGGGTTGCGGCCCAGGTCGTAAAAACGCTTGCCGGTCGTGGGGCAGACGCGCTTGACGCCCCATTCTTCCTTGGGCATGGAGGGTTCCTCTTGATCGGTGGTCCGGTCGACAATCCGGGCCAACTGCCATAACACGAAGGCGGTGTCAAAGCCTTTGCGAAGCGGCAACCGGCGCGGGCGGTTCAGGGCAGGGATATGGGCCAGATCACACTTCCGGGCAACCCCCCGATCGCGGTCGTTCTGCGCCGGTCGTCCCGTGCGCGCCGCATGTCGTTGCGCCTGTCGGCGCTGGACGGACGCGCCACCCTGACGTTGCCGCGCCACGTTCCCGAAACCGAAGGCCGGGCGTTCCTGTCGGAAAAGGAAGCCTGGCTGCGCCGCCATCTCTCGGCCCGGCCCGACGACGTCGCCATCGCCCCCGGCGCGCTGCTGCCGGTCGACGGAATCGCCCGCCGGATCGTGCCCGGCTCGGCGCGCCGCGTGGTGCTCTCGGATGCCGAGATCGCCGTGCCGGGGGGCGAAGCGCAATGGCCCGCCCGGCTTCAGGGCTGGCTCAAGGCCCGCGCCCGCGACCGGCTGGTCGATGCCTCCGACCGATACGCCACCGCCCTCGGCCGGCCCTATGCGCGGATCACCCTGCGCGACACCCGCTCGCGTTGGGGCTCGTGCAGCACCCAGGGTGCGTTGATGTATTCCTGGCGCCTGGTGCTCGCCCCGCCGCGGGTGCTCGACTACGTCGCCGCGCACGAGGTCGCGCACCTGGCCGAGATGAACCATTCCCCCGCCTTCTGGGACGTGGTGACGGCTCTTTACGGCGATTGGTCCGAACCCCGCGACTGGCTGCGCCGCGAAGGCGGATCGCTGCACCGCTACCGGTTCTGACCGAAGATCGGTTTTGATTGACGCCGCGGGGTTTCGTGATCACAAAAGCCCATGCACCCGCAACGCCTCACCGTCGAACCGGCCTCCACCGCCGCCCCCGCCGCCGCCCATGACCGGGTCTATCGCGGGTTGCGCACGCGCATCATGCACGGCCAGATCGCGCCCGGCCAGGCGCTGACCCTGCGCGGCATCGGCCGCGATTTCGGCGTGTCGATGACCCCCGCCCGCGAGGCGGTGCGCCGCCTGGTCGCCGAAGGCGCGCTGTCGATGTCGCAATCGGGCCGCGTCGCCACGCCCGAACTGGGCAGTGACCGGATCGAGGAACTGGCCGCCCTGCGCTCGCTGATCGAGGTCGAACTGGCTTCGCGCGCCCTGCCGCGCGCCCATATGGCGCTGATCGACCGGCTCCAGGCGATCAACGTCACGATCGCCGACGCGGTCAGCAACCGCGACGCGGTGGGCTACATCCGCACCAATCTCGAATTTCACCGAACGCTTTACCTGCGCGCCCAGGCGCCGGCGATGCTGGCCATGGCCGAAACCGTCTGGCTGCAACTGGGGCCCACGATGCGCGCGCTCTACGCCCGCCTGCGCCGCTCGGACCCGCCGCAATTCCACCGCCTCATCATCGCCGCGCTCAAGGCCGGGGACGAACCCGGCCTGCGCCTTGCCGTGCGGTCCGACGTCACCCAGGGCCTGCGGATGCTCATCACCTGAGCGGCTCCCGGATTTCCCGGACATCGCCATATTGCCGCCTCTTGCCGATGCGATAGCGCGTCAGGCGATGCGCGATGCGGGTCGCGAACGAAGGAAAGGCAAGTATGACCCACTGGCCCCTGTCATGGCAGCATGTCCGATACCGAACATGGCTGTTGCGCCGCCTGACGCTGGTCTGCGCGGCGCTGCTTTTCGCGGGTGTCTGGATCGGTCAGACCTGGGCAGGCGATCCCGATGCCGGCCTGCTCTGGCCGGCGGTCCTGTGCCTGTTGTTGCCCGCGCTGCACAACGTCCTGTTTCCCGGCGGATGGGTCGATGCGCTGGCGTTTTCCGCGTCAGGCGCGCTTTGCGCGGCCCTGTGGCCAATGGGATTGGCCGAGGTGTCGCTGCTCGGCACCGTTGCCGTCTTTTTCGTCGGGGCCGTCGCGGGCACCTTCCTGATCGGGCTTCTGCACGGGTTGATCCCCCTGGGACGGCGCATCACGCGACGGGACGAGATCCTGGACGTTTCCGCAGACCGGGCCGCCGCGGCCTTTCTGGTGTTTCCCGATCAAGACGGGCCCGGTGGGGTCACGGGCCCGCGCGACGCCCGCGGGCTGATCCCGGTCTGGATGCACACCGTATTCCCCGACTGCGACAACGGATTCGCGCTGCCGGATCCGGCCGATCGGCGCGACGGCCCGGCGGACTACCATGTCTGCATTCTGGATCAGGGTCCGCTCTGGCAGGTGCAGCAGGTGTTTCTGCCGATCGGGCGCTTCACCACCGCCAGCATGGCGCGCAGCGTGACCGTCAGCCGGGTCGAGATCGAACCGCTGCCGGACGGGCGCTGCCGCTACCTGCTGCTCGAAGAGTCGGATGTTTTCGACCTGGTCACCGCCGTGTCCTGGTGGCTGACCGACTTCCATACCGACTACATGCGCGCCCGCGTCGATGGCGCCGCCGACCGTCCGACACCGGCGGTCAGCATCCTGCCGCAGGTCACGCTACAGACCCTGCTGGCGCGCGCGCTCAGCGTCGGACAGGACGCGCCGCAGGTCTGATCTCAGCCGGTCGCCGCCGCCAGGGCGGTGTCCATCAGCGATTTGATCGCGCTTTCCGAGGTCTGGGCGATGATCCGGCCCAGCTCCTTGTCGCCCTTCAGAACCACCAGCGTCGACCGGCGCGGGATGCGCAGCGACTTGGTCAGGGCGTCGCCCTTGTAGCTGTCCCAGTCCACGTCGATAAAGGTGATCGCCTGTTCGTAGGCCGGGTTCGCGGCCTTCAATGCGTTGATCACGCGGCCCTGCGCCTGGCAGGTCGAACACCAGGTCGCGGTGAAATCCAGGAACACCGTCTCGCCGTTTTTCAGGCGGTCCCCGACCATCCCGGGCTGGTATTGCAGCGCCGCGGCGAACGAGGTTCGGGGCAGCGCCAAAACGGCGCCGGTGGCGATCAGGAAAGAACGACGGTCCATGAGTATCTCCTTGGATCAGACGGAAACGGAAAGGTCGATCAGCCAGGCCGGCATCACCCCGATCAGCCAGGCTTCGATGACGTGGTGCCACTCCAGAAGCAGCGCCACGCCGACCAGGACAAAGGCCGCGCCCAGCACCGGGCGCAAATGCAGCGCGGCGCGGCGCAGGGCGGCGTTGTGGCGCCCGATGGCGCCGCGCGTGCCATGGGCCAGGCCCAGGACCAGCGTCGACACGCCAAGCGCGAAGAACACCATGATGCCGGTGGCGCGGGCCAGGTTCTCGCCCTGGCTGGCCAGCGCGATGGCGCCGCCCAGGGTCGGCCCGATGCAGGGGCTCCAGACCGCGCCCAGCAGCAACCCGCCCAGGAACTGCCCGCCCAGGCCGCTCCGGTCGACGCGGTCCAGCCCGCCATCGGCCCGCGCCGACAACCCGGCGGTGGCCGCGGCCAGCACCGCACCCGCCTGCGGCAGCAACAGCGCCAGGCCGAACAGCACCATCAACACCGCGCCCGCCCGCGCGACCGTCTCGACATCCAGCCCGATCAGGTGCCCGAACGCCGTGACGGAAACGCCCAGCACGACGAAGGACAGGCTCAGCCCCGCCGCCATCACCGCCGGACCCCAGCGGCTGGCCTGCAGGGCCGTCGCGATCACGATGGGCAGCACCGGCACGACGCAAGGGTTGATCAGCGTCAGCAGGCCCGCGGCATAGGCCAGAACGAATTCCATGCCCCTGCATAGGACGCGGATGCGCGCCCTGTCACCTGACGAAACCCTGTCGCCGTGTCACATCAACGTGGGAAAACATGTCAGGCGCGGGGGCGCGGCTCAGGCCGCCAGCCCCTTTGACCCCATCGCGAGGAATTTCTTGCGCCGCGCCGCGACCAGTTCCTTGGGGCTCAGCGCGTCCATCTCGCCCAGCATGGCCGAAATCGTCGCCCCGACCGAGGCGATGGCGCTTTCGGCGTCACGATGCGCGCCGCCCATCGGTTCGGGGATCACCCGGTCGACCACACCCAGCTTGAGCAGGTCCTGCGCGGTCAGCCGCAAGGCTTCGGCCGCCTCGCGCATCTTCTCGGCATCCTTCCACAGGATCGACGCGCAGCCCTCGGGCGAAATCACCGAATAGACCGAATGTTCCAGCATCGCGACGCGGTTCGCCGTGGCAAAAGCCACCGCCCCGCCCGATCCGCCCTCGCCGATGATGACCGACACCAGCGGCACGCCGATCTGCAGGCATTTCTCGGTGCTGCGGGCGATCGCCTCGGACTGGCCGCGCTCCTCGGCGCCCTTGCCGGGATAGGCGCCGGGCGTGTCGACCAGCGTCACCACCGGCAGGCCGAACCGGTCGGCCAGGTCCATCAGCCGGATCGCCTTGCGATAGCCTTCGGGCCGGGCCATGCCGAAATTGTGGTGCAGGCGCGATTGCGTGTCGGTGCCTTTTTCATGGCCGATCACCACCACCGGCCGGTCGCCCAGCCGGGCCAGCCCGCCCAGCACCGCGGCATCCTCGCCAAAGCTGCGGTCGCCGGCCAGCGGCGTGTATTCGGTGAACAGCGCGTCGATGTAATCGCGGCAATGCGGCCGTTCGGGGTGCCGCGCGACCTGGCATTTCCGCCAGGGCGTCAGCTTGGCGTACAGATCCTTCAGCAGCGCCGCGGCCTTGGTGTCCAGCGCGCGGGCCTCGTCCTCGATGTCCATGTCGGCGTTCTGCCGCGCCATGGTGCGCAGCTCGGCCGCCTTGCCTTCGATCTCGGCCAGCGGTTTCTCGAAGTCGAGGTAATGGGTCATGATCCGTCCCCTGCATCGTTCCGCGCTATATGACGCGCGGCGCGGCGGGTTGCAACAAAGCAAGATTTGTCGCGCCGGACCGGTGCACACTGGCGCCAACAGACAGGACCGCAATGACCGAAGCCTACGAAATCCGCCTGCGCCGCGTCGTGCAGCACATCTTCGACCACCCCGCGGGCGATCTGTCGCTCGACGCGCTGGCCGAGGTGGCGGCGCTGTCGCGGTTTCACTTCCACCGCGTCTACCATGCCATGACCGGCGAAACCGCGGCCCAGGCGGTGCGCCGAATCCGCGCCCACCGCGCCGCGCATTGGCTGCTTCGCACCGATTGGCCGCTGGCGCAGGTCGCCGCCGCCGCGGGCTATGACAACGCCCAGAGCTTCGCGCGTGCCTTTCGCGGCCAGTTCGGCCTGACACCCGCCGCATTCCGCAAGTCCGGGCGCGATACGCCGCCCGCCCTGACCCTCAGAACAGGAGTCCCGCTGATGTTTCCCGTCACCATCGCCGAACGCCCGGCGCTGCGCCTCGCGGCGCTGCCGCACCGGGGCGCCTATCATGAGATCGGCAAGGCCTTTCAGCAGGTCTGCGCGGTGTTTTCCGCCCGTCAGCTCTGGGACCAGGCCCGCGGCACCGTCGGGGTCTACTACGACAGCCCGCAATCGGTGGCCGAACCCGATCTGCGCGCCGATGCCGGGATCGCGGTGCCCGAGGGTTTCGATCTGCCGTCGGATCTGCACGAAACCCGCCTGCCGGGCGGGCGCTACGCGGTGATGACGGTCAAGGGGCCCTATGCCCAGTTCCCCCAGGCCTGGGACCAGCTCTATTGCAACTGGCTGCCCTGCTCCGGGTCCGAGCCCGCCGATTCCCCGCCCTACGAGTTCTACCTGAACGACCCCACCGACACCGCCCCGGCCGAGCTGCTGACCGAAATCTGCGTGCCGCTGAAATAGCGCCTCAGACCAGCACCGGCAGCATCGACGCCACCAGCAGAGCCGCCATCGTCCAGTTGAAGACCCGCAGCCGCGACGGCCGCGCCAGCAGCCGCCGCACCCCGGTGCCCAGCACCGTCCAGGTCAGCGCCGAAAAGGTGCCGATCGCGGCATAGGTGCCGGCCACCCACAGCACCGCGCCCAGGTCGCGGCCGGTGGCATACAGCGTGATCGCCCCCAGGGCCATCGACCAGGCCTTGGGGTTGACCCACTGGAACGCCGCGGCCTGCAAAAAGGTCAGCGGCCGGCTCTCCGCCGTGGCCGCCTTGGGTGCGCCGGCATGGGCGATCTTCCACGCCAGCCACAGCAGGTAGAGGACCGACACGATCTTCAGCACCGTGTAGGAAGCCGGCCACAGGTCGAACAGCTGCATCACCCCCAGCCCCACCGGCACGATCATCGCCGGAAAGCCGTAGGCGACGCCGCACAGATGCGGCAGGCTGCGGCGCAGCCCGTAATTCGCGCCCGACGCCATCAGCATCAGGTTGTTCGGCCCCGGCGTGAACACGGTCGAGGCGGCAAAGACCACAAGGGCAAGAAAGACGTCGGGGCTCATGCCGGCGAGAGTCGCGCAAAATCGGCGCCGCGGGATTGCATTCTCGCCGATCTGCTGTCACCAAACGCAACAAATGACCGAACTCGACGAAATAGACCGCAGGATATTGCGCGAACTCACCGCCGACGGGCGGATCAGCAACCTCGCGCTGGCCGACCGCGTCGGCCTGTCGCCCTCGGCCTGCCTGCGCCGGGTCACGGCGCTGGAACGCACCGGAGTGATCTGCGGCTACCGCGCCGTGCTGTCGCCGGAAAAGACCGGGGTGGGCTTTGTCGCCTATGTCACCATCGGGCTGAACCTGCACACCAAATCCGCGCAAGAGGCCTTCGAACGCGCCATGCAGGCCGCGCCCGAGGTCCGCGAATGCCACAACATCACCGGCACCGTGGAATACCTGCTGCGGGTCGAGACCGCCGATCTCGCCCGCTACAAGCATTTCCACACCGAGGTGGTCGGCACCCTGCCGCAGGTCAACGCGATCACCACCTTCGTCGTGATGGGCAGCCCCAAGGACCTGCGGCGCTAGCCGCAGCGCTCAGTCGCGCAGCTTCACCGTCACCGCCTGCGACGTCGTCAGCGCCAGGTCGTACTTGTCGAACAGCCCGTCGCTCGTCGCGCAGGGTTTGGCGCAGGCCGGTGCGGCGGCGCAATCCTGCTCGTGTCCGCACAGGTTCCGGCCCAGCGTGTCCGCCCGGTCGACCCCTTGCAGCAAGGCGCGGATATCGGCGGCGTTCCCGATCGTCAGAACCCGCAGCCGCGCATGCAGCTGCACGCTCTGGCCCAGCGACAGGTGCAGTTCCGACCGGCTCAGGCAATGGGCCAGCGCGCCAAGGTCCAGCGCCCCGCCCGCGGCCTCGGACGCGCTCAGCGGCACCAGCAGCCGCCCGCCTTCGGACAGCCCGATCTGGTCGGCATGGCGCAGCCGTCCGGCCAGGCCAAGCGCCATCGCTTCCTGCACGCGCCCGCGCGCCGAACCGCCCCAGAACACCGCCAGCCAGCGCGGATAGACCGGCTCGACCACCAGGATGCCGGCGACGCCGTCCCTGGCGCCGCTGATCGCCATCTGCACGATCCCGCGAGCAAAGGCCGCCGGCGGCAGCAGGCCGCTTTCGGGACAGATCGGCGCCGTCGTCGGGTGCAATTCCGCTTCGATCCGCAGGATCTCGCGCTGCAGCAGCCCGCCCACCAACGGGATGACGGTCAGGTAGATCAGCCCGAGCACCGGCGCGGCGTTGAACAGGAACCATGTCGCGACCTCGGCAGGAAGGAACAGGACGCCCAGGAAAGACACCGGAACCAACGCGCCCAGGCCCAGCAATTGCGGGAAACTGCGCCGCAATCTTTGCCGCGTGGCGCGATCCCAGACCGCCCCGGCATAGCCCGCGATCAGCATCCCGATGATGCCCGAAACGGCGCCCGCCCCGCCGATATGGGCGCGCGTCAGGACCGCCACCAACAGGCAGGTGGCCAGCCCGCGCCAGCCCAGGAACGCGCCGGCCAGCACGATCGGCACGTTGCGCAGATCCACGATGATGCCCTCGAACGGCGAAATCGGCATCTGCATTTCCAGCATCGACACCAGTCCAAAGACCAGTCCCATGATATATTGCGCCTGGTTCGGTCCGATCAGCAGGCGCCGCACTTCGCCGAAACAGACGATCAGCGCGCAAAGCAGGCCGATCGGGCCGGAAAACTCCAGCAGGTTCTCGATATTCATCTTGCGCCCCCACGCAAATACTCACCCGGCGACAGGCTGCGCGCGGCGCGCTTAATGCGACCCTAAAGAATCGGGTTTTAGGAATTTTTCGGGTCTGTCGCGGCACTTCGCGCCGCGCCTGTTCCGGGTCAATCCCGACCATGCGCGCCCTGCTAGACTGCGACGACATTTTCCCAGTCAGGAGGAAGACCGATGGACGAGGTGGAACGCCTGTTGAAGGGCAGCGTCGAAGAACTGGAAAAACTGCTCAATGCGCGCAACGTGCTGGGCGACCCGATCGAACGCGATGGCGCCACGGTGATACCCATCGTCAGCTACGGTTTCGGCTTCGGCGCGGGCGGCGGCAGCGACGCCAAGTCCGGCAACGGCGCCGGCACCGGCGCGGGCGGCGGGATCAAGCCGCTGGGCGCGATCATCATCGACCAGAACGGCGCCCGCGTCGAAGGCGTCAAGGGCGCGGCGACCAGCCTTGCCAACGCCATCGGCGATACCGCCGTCCGCGTCATGGAAACCCGCCGCAGCGGCAAGCCCGACGACAAGGGTGCCGAGGCCTGAGCCGCGGTCATGACCTGGCTCTGGCCGACCCTGGGCGCGCTGCTTGCCGGTCTCGGCGCGGCGCTGCTGGCCGTGCTGGTCCTGCCGGTCGAACTGCGCTTTGTCGCCGAACGGGCCGGGCATGCGCGCCTGCGCGTGCAGCTCGGCCTGTTGGGCGGGGGCGTGCCCTGGATCACGCTGTCGGATACCGACCGCCCGCGCAAGGCCAGGCGCCCCAAACCGCCAAGGCCGGCATCCCGGGATCGGCGGCGCGGCAAGGACACCGGGCGGCGCAGGCCGCCGGTCGGCGCGATCCTGCGCTTTGCCCGCGACCTGCTGCGCGTCGTGCGCATCCGATCCTTGCGGGTGGCCGGGACATTCGGCTTCGACGATCCCGCCGATACCGGCCAGCTATACGGGCTGATCGCGCCACTGCGCTTCGGCATCGCCGGATGCCGGCGCGTCGAACTGGATATCGCGCCCGAGTTTTCCGGGGCCTGCCTGCAGGGCCGGGCCGAAGGCGCGCTGCGGCTGCGCCCGGTCCGGCTCGTGCCGCCGGCGATGCGCCTTGGCTGGGCCTTCGCCAGGGTGCGGCGATGACCGTCGCGCTCGACACCCCGCGCCGCATCGGCCCGGTCTGGATCGCGGCGCTGACGCAGCAGATCGTGCGGGCGAAACGGCTGGACCACGCGCTGCTGTGCCATGGCGGCAAGCGGCCCGTCGCGCTGCTTGTCGCGCGGCCGGGGGATGTCGCGCTGGCTTTCCGGCCCGACGGCACGCCGCTCTCGGCCGACCAGATCGACCATATCCTGCCCGGCGCGCAGGCCGCCTTTCGCGATGCGGTGGCGGCGGCATCCGCGCCGGCCCCCGGTCGCTGAACGCCGCCTGTTTCGGCGCGCCGGTCAGGTCGGGGCTTTGGCGGGACAGCGAAAAAAATCTGCCCTTCACGCGGTTTTGTGCTGCCCGGGCCTCTGCTTTCCGCGCCACCGATAGGGCGCCGGTGTGGCGCCGGGCAATCCGTCCCGAAATCGGCCCGAATCGGACGGATTGGTCGTGTGACCGGGATCGGACGGGTGAAAACCGGTCGGGCAATCCGTCCCGAAACCGCGGCGAATCGGACGGATTGAGGGTGGTCCGGGCGGTGTTTTTGCCGGGTTGACGCCGCGCGCGCCGGGTTTACTGCCCGGCGATCATCTCGGCCTGGCGGACGATGACCTCGGCCTGCTTGATGCTGGCGATGTCCACCAGCCGGCCCTTGTAGACCGTCGCGCCTTCGCCCTTGGCCTTGGCCGCCTCCATCGCCGCGAGGATCTCGCGCGCCTCGGTGACGGCGGCCTCGGACGGCGTAAATACCTCATTTGCAAGGGAAACCTGCTTGGGGTGGATCGCCCATTTGCCGACCATTCCCAGCGTGGCCGAGCGCAGCGCCTGCGCGCGATAGCCCTCGTCATCGCTGAAATCGCCGAACGGGCCGTCGACCGGCAGCACGCCATGGGTGCGGCAGGCGGCGACGATTGCGGCCTGCGCCCAGTGCCAGGGATCGGACCAATGCTTTTGCCCGTCCCGCAACATGTAGTAGTTTTCCTGCGTGCCACCGATACCCGTTGTAGCCATGCCCATCGACGCGGCGAAATCCGCGGCCCCCAGGCTCATCGCTTCCAGCCGCGGCGAGGCCGCCGCGATCTCTTCGACATGGGCGATGCCGGCGGCCGATTCGATGATCACCTCAAAGCGGATCTTCTTGGCCCGCCCCTTGGCCGTCTCGACCGCCGTGGCCAGTGCGTCGACGGCGTAAATATCTGATGCGCAACCGACTTTCGGGATCATGATCCGGTCCAGCCGCTCGCCCGCCTGTTCCAGAACGTCGACGACGTCGCGATACCAATACGGCGTGTCCAGCCCGTTGATCCGCACCGACAACGTCTTGTTTCCCCAGTCGATATCGCCGATCGCCTGGATCACGTTGGCCCGCGCGCTGTCCTTGTCCGACGGCGCCACCGAATCCTCGAGATCGAGATTGATCACATCCGCCGCCGACGCCGCCATCTTCTCGAAGATCGCCGGCCGCGACCCCGGCCCGAACAACTGGCACCGGTTGGGACAAGCAGGAGCAGCGGGCTGAATTCTGAAGGACATCGGGAGAACCTCGGGCGTAAGGAAATTACGTTTGTGTCGCCTTTCGGGTTATTAAATTGCCGAATGCTGCGCAAGCGAAATTCTGCGTCGCGGAAAGTCGCCGCGATGCAGCGATGCAAGATCCCTTCGCTTGCCACCCAAATGGCGCAAAATTCTTGTGCATTTCCCTCGCATGGCCGACGAAAAGCAATGTACTTGCGGGAAAAGGCGGGAAAAGTAGGGTGACATGCCGATGACGGAGACCACGATGATCCAGACCCCTTACCTTTTGTTTCTCGGCGACGCGCCCGATCCGCTGGCCGCGAAGGTCGCGCAAGGCATCCGCGACTGGCGACCCGAGAATTGCGTCGGCCAGTTCCGCATGGAGGGTTGCAAGGCCGATCTGGGACTGCCCGACATGACGCTCGCCGAAGGCATCGCCGCGGGCGCCAAGACGCTGGTCATCGGCGTCGCCAACCGCGGCGGAAAGATCGGCCAGACGTGGAAAAAGGTGTTGGTGGCGGCGCTGGAGGAAGGGCTGGACCTGGCTTCGGGCCTGCACAACCTGCTGCGCGACGAACCCGATCTGGCCGCCGTGGCCCAAGCGACGGGCCGCGCGCTGCACGACGTCCGCGTGCCCGAGGTCGAATACCCGATCGCCAACGGTGTGAAGCGCCGCGGCAAGCGGGTTCTGGCGGTCGGCACGGATTGTTCGGTCGGCAAGATGTACACCACGCTGGCGCTGGATGCGGCAATGCGCGAACGCGGCATGAAAAGCACGTTTCGCGCCACCGGGCAGACCGGCATCCTGATCACCGGCGACGGCATTCCGCTGGACGCGGTGGTGGCCGATTTCATGGCCGGAGCGGTGGAATGGCTGACCCCCGACAACGATCCCGACCACTGGGACGTGATCGAGGGGCAGGGCAGCCTGCACCACGTGTCCTTCTCCGGCGTGTCGCTGGCGTTGATCCACGGCGGCCAGCCCGATGCGCTGATCCTCTGCCATGAACCAACGCGGGCCCACATGCGCGGCCTGCCCGACTATACACTGCCGACGCTTGAACAGGTGCGCGACATGGCGCTGCCGCTGGCGCAGGTGGCCAACCCCGCCTGCCGCGTCGTCGGCGTATCGATCAACACCCAGCACATGGGCGCGACCGAGGCCGCACGCTGTTGCGCCGAGATCGAGGACCGCATGGGCCTGCCGACGGTCGACCCATTCCGCCACGGCGCCGGACGTCTGGCCGAGGCGCTCGCGGCGCTCTGACCCGGCGGCCGTTTGCTTGGCGCAGGCCGGTGAATGCGTATTTTTGAAAGAGAAGAAGCAGGGGAGCGGAGATGAGCCTGACCGTTACGCGCGATACTTTCAGGCTGGCGCAGGCCTTCACCATTTCGCGCGGCAGCCGGACCGAGGCACGGGTGCTGACGGTGACGGTCGCACGTGCCGGGGTCACGGGGCGCGGCGAATGCGTGCCCTATGCCCGCTATGGCGAGAGCCTGGACAGCGTCGCGGCGCAGGTCGAAGCGCTTCCCGCCGGCATCCTCCGCGCGGAACTGCAAGCCGCCTTGCCGCCGGGCGCAGCGCGAAACGCGGTGGATTGCGCGTTGTGGGACTGGGAAGCGAAGCGGGTCGGGAAGCCCGTTTGGCAGCTTGCCGGACTGGCGGCGCCGGGGCCCGAGATCACGGCCTACACCCTGTCGCTGGACGCGCCCGACCGGATGGAACAGGCGGCCCGCGACAACGCGCATCGCCCGCTGCTGAAGATCAAGCTGGGCACGCCCGACGACATGCCGCGTCTGGAGGCGGTGCGGCGGGGCGCCCCCGACGCCCGGATCATCATCGATGCCAACGAGGGCTGGGATGCGGCGGTCTATACCGATCTGGCCCCGCACCTGCGGCGCCTGGGCGTGGCGCTGGTGGAACAACCCCTGCCGGCGGGCGCGGATGACGCGCTGACCGGGCTGGCCCGCCCCGTGCCGCTTTGCGCCGACGAGAGCTGCCATGACCGCGCTTCGCTTCCGGCGCTGCGGGGCAAGTACGACATGGTCAACATCAAGCTCGACAAGGCCGGCGGGCTGACCGAGGCACTGGCCCTGCGCGACGCCGCCCGGGCCGAGGGGTTCGGCGTCATGGTCGGTTGCATGGTCGGATCCAGCCTGGCGATGGCACCGGCGGTTCTGGTCGCCCAGGGCGCGGCGATCGTCGATCTCGATGGTCCGCTGTTATTGGCCGAGGATCGCGATCCGCCCCTGCGCTATGACACCATGGGCGTGCACCCTCCGGCGCCGGAGTTGTGGGGCTGATGACCGACACGGCGATCGTCTACGACTGCGAATTCCTGACAGCCACCGGCGCCCCCCGGCGGTTCTGGTGCGGGCCGCTCGACCCCGATCCGGTGGTATTCCAGATCGGTGCGGTGCGGATCGGCCTGTCGGCGCCGTTCCCGGAACTAGAGCGTTTTTCGGTCGTGATCGCGCCGCGTGACCGTTTCGGTGCGCCGGTAACGCTCGACCCGCTGGCTGAACGACTGACCGGCGTGACCAATGCGCGGGTCGCCGCCGAAGGCCTGCCGCTTGACCGGGCACTCGGGTCGTTCTCGGTCTTTGCGGGCGACGATGCGCTGTGGTCCTGGGGCAAGGACGAATTCAACATGATCGCCATCAGTTGCTACGTTGCCGGCATCGCGCCGCCATTGCCCGCCGCGCGCTTCGGCAATGCCGCGGCGCTGCTGCATGCGGCGGGTGTCGCGCTGGATGACATCCACCGCCTGCGCAGCAACACCTTGCCGGATCATTTCGGACTGACCGTGCCGGATGCGCGCGGCCACGACGCCCTGGGCGATGCGCGCATGGTGGCGGTGGTGTTGCGGCACCTGATGGACAGGGGGCGTCTGCACCCGGACAGGATGACGCGACTGGGCGCATCGCCCGCGCCTGCGCCTTGACGCCGCCGCCGCGACGCCACAAGACAGGAACCGACAGTCCAAGGAGCCGCGCCCATGACCCGCACCGTGTACGTGAACGGAGAGTACCTGCCCGAGACCGAGGCCAAGGTGTCGATCTTCGACCGCGCCTTCCTGATGGCCGACGGGGTCTACGAGGTGACCAGCGTTCTGGACGGCAAGCTGATCGATTTCGCCGGCCATGCCAAGCGGCTGGAGCGATCGCTGAACGAACTGGACATGCGCAAGCCCGATTGCTTTGACGATCTGCTCGAGATCCACCGCGAACTGGTGCGCCTGAACGACATCGACGAGGGGCTGGTCTATCTGCAGATCACCCGCGGCGCGCCGGGTGACCGCGATTTCGCCTTTCCGCCCGAAGACACCGCGCCGACCGTGGTGCTGTTCACCCAGAACAAGCCGGGCCTGGCCGACAGCCCGGCGGCGAAAACGGGGATGAAGATCATCTCGGTCGACGATCTGCGGTGGGGCCGTCGCGACATCAAGACGGTGCAGCTGCTGTATCCGTCGCTGGGCAAGATGATGGCCAAGAAAGCCGGTGCCGACGATGCCTGGATGGTACAGGACGGGTTTGTGACCGAAGGCACCAGCAACAACGCCTATTTCATCAAGGGCAACAAGATCGTCACCCGCGCGCTGTCGAACGACATCCTGCACGGCATCACCCGCGCCGCCGTCCTGCGGTTCGCGCGCGAGGCGCAGATGGAAGTCGAGGAACGCAACTTCACCATCGCCGAGGCGCAGGCTGCGGACGAGGCCTTTATCACCTCGGCCAGCGCCTTTGTCATGCCGGTGGTCGAGATCGACGGCGTCGCCCTGGGCGATGGCACACCGGGCAAGCGCGTGGCGCGGCTGCGCGAGATCTATCTGGACGAAAGCCGCAAGGCCGCGGTCTGACGGCGCGCGGCCGGAGGACGGACGATGCGGGATTTCCTTGCCATCCTGGTCATCGTGGCCGCGGTGGTGGGGTTTGGCGTGTTCACCGTTCCCAGCGACGAGCCGTTGATCAATGCCGGCATCAGGGCCGAGGCCGCGCGCATCGCGGCGGCATCCGAACATCCGCTCTCGGTCGCGGTGGCCGACCGGATCGTCACCGTCGAAGGCAGCGTCGAGAGCGCCGACGACATGGCGCGCCTGGTTCAGGCGCTGTCCGGCATCGACGGCGTTGCACAGGTCGAAAACCGTCTTGCCCTTCTGGACGCCGTGCGCCCCTTCGTGGTCGAGGCGATCAAGGACGGGTCCGCGGTCGCGGTCACCGGCTTTGCAAGCGGTGTTGACCTGGCCGAAGAGTTGGGCCGCGCGTTGCGGGCCGACGTGTCGCTGCCGGTGGCCTCCGGTGCACCCGACGCCGCCTGGGGTAGCGTCGCGCTGCGCGGCGCGCAGGCATTGGCGCAGATGATAGACGGGCGGATGCGTTTGCGGGACCGGGTGCTCGAGATCGAAGGCAGGGTGCTGTTGCCGGGCACCGCAGCAGCGCTTCGGGCGGGGTTCGAATTGCTGCCCGAACACTATTTCGTGCGGCTTTCCATTCAGGCCGTGGATGACGGCCGCCCCTACAGCCTGCTCATCTCTCGCGACCGGCGCATGGGACAGCGGGTGACCGGCAAGGTGCCGCCGGATTTCGATCTGGCGGTCCTGGCGCCGCTGGGCCCGCTGCACGGTGTCGCGATCGACCATGCGCCGCTGCCGTTGATACAGCCGGGCTTCGAAGACGCGCTGGCCTTGTCTCTGCCGGTTTTCGCGCACCTCACCGAAGGTCAGCTGGCTTTGGGCCCGGGAACCGTTTCCCTGGTCGGCGGGCTGGCCGATCCGGCCATCGCCGCGCAGGCCGAGGCTTTGCATGGCACCTTGCCCCCGGGCTTTTCATTGAACCTTTCGCTGGTGCCACCCGATCCGGGGCCGGACCTGGCCTTGCGCCTTGACCGCGTTGCGGACGGTGTCGTCGCAACCGGACACGTGCCGTCCGATTTCGATCTGGCGGCCCTGGCGGCGGCGATCGGACTGCCGGTGGACGCCGCCGGTGTGACCCGGGGACCGTATCCGGATCTGGACGGTTGGAGCACGACCCTTCTGGACCGCGCCCCGGCGCTCGGGCCCCTGTCCGAAGGCGTCTTGATCCTTGACGCGGCCGGCGCGCGGCTGGACGGAGTGGCACCCAACCCCGACGCGGCGGCGCGCGTCGAGGCGGCGATGCAGGGGGCGGACGTGGTGCTGGCGGTGGCCGATGACGGCGCACCGCCGGATTTCACGGTGTCCTACGACGCGGCGACCGGCGCGCAGGTCGAGGGCAAGCTGATGCGCGGTCTGTCCGTCGCGGCACTGGCCGAAGCGCTCGGGGTGGAGCCGATGCGCGGTGCACCGCGCCTGGCGCCGGGCGGCGACGGCGATACCGCACTGGCCGCGCTTGCCGCGATGCGCCCGTACCTGGCCGAGGTCGAAACGCTTCGGCTGCATGCCACCACCTCCGCGACCGTGATCGCGGTGACGTTGACGCCCAGGGCGCCGATCGACCGGCTGGAACCGATGATGCGCCGCGCCTTGCCTCTCGGTGTCGCGCTGGACGCGGCCACCGCGCCGCCGCCGCCCTCGGGCACGCGGCGACAGCATGCTCACCTGAACGTGCCGCAGATCTTCTCCGACGGCTATTGGCTGCCAGATCTCGGCGCCGTGCCCGAGGTCGAGGGCTGTACGGCTGCGCTGGCCACCCTGCCGGCGATCCGGTTCGACACGGGCAGTTTCGTCTTGGAACCCGGCACGATGTGGCCGCTGGCTTCGCTGGCCGGCCTGGTCCGCGCCTGCACTGCGTTCCGCGGTCTGGTGCTGGAAATCGAGGGGCAGGCGGCGTCATCGTCGCTGCCCGCGCTGAACAGGCAGCTCAGCCGCCGCCGGGCCGAGGCGGTGGCCGATGCGCTGGTCGCGCGCGGTGTCGATCCGGCGATGATCGAAACGACGGGCGCAGGCGATCAGGGTTCCGGCGACCGGCTGGTCTTCCGATGGAAATGATCGGCGGCGTGCCGCCCGGCCCATGATCCCGTGGCCATGCAGGCCGTCAGCAGATAGCCGCCCGTCGGGGCCTCCCAATCCAGCATCTCGCCGCCGCAGAACACGCCCGGTTTCCGCCGCAGCATCAGGCCCGCATCAAGTTCGGCAAATGGCACGCCACCCGCGGTCGAAATCGCCTCGTCCATCGGGCGCGGTCCTTCATGCGGCACGGCAAGGGCCTTGATCACGCCGGCCAACGCGGCCGGGTCGCGGGGCAGGGGGCGGGCGCATTCCTGCAACAACGCCAGCGCCGGCGGCGTCAGTTTCAGCGTCTTGCGCAGATGCGCCGTCAGGCTTTGCTTGCCTTGCGGCCTCGACAGGCGGCGGGCGACTTCGTCGAGGCTCAGATCGGGAAGCAGGTCGATTTCCAGCGCTGCGCCATCGCGCAACGCAGGAGTGAGGGGATAGAGCCCGCCGCCTTCCAGCCCGCGCGCCGACAGCATCGCCTCGCCACGGCTGGCAAGCGGTCCGGCGCGCAGTGCGATGGCCTTGAGCGGGGTGCCGAAATGCGGATGCATATGCCCCGACCACGACACGCGCAGACCGGCATTGGATGGCTGGAACGGTGCCAGACCGACGCCCGAGCCAGACAGGATGCCGGCCCACAGACCGTCCGAGCCAAGCCGCGCCCAGCTGGCCCCGCCAAGTGCCAGAACGGTGACCGCAGGGGTCAGCGACATGGCGCCGTCGGCGGTGTCGAAGGTCGTGGCGTCGCCGTCCCAGCCGGTCCAGCGCCAGCGCGTCCTGCGATCCAGCCCGGCGGCGTCCAACCGCGCCAGCCACGCCCGCAGCAGCGGCGACGCCTTCATCGCGGTCGGGAACAGCCGCCCGGTCGAGCCGGCAAAGGTCTTCTGGCCCAACGCCTCGGTCCAGGCCTTGACCTGTTCCGGGCCGAACGCGTCCAGCATCGGACGCAACGCTTCGGCGGAGGAGCCATAGGCGGCGTGAAACCGCTCGGCCGGTTCGATCTTGGTCAGGTTCAGCCCCGATTTGCCCGCCATCAGGAACTTGCGGCCGACCGACGGTTTGGCCTCGGCCAGCACCACCGGCACTCCGCGCGTCAACAACGCTTCGGCCGCCATCAGCCCGGCGGGGCCGCCGCCCACGACCAGCGCGAAACTCATGTCGTGCCGGGCTCGTGCATTTCGATGATGCGGCGCGGATAGGGAATCTCGATGCCGTTGTCGCGCAGGGCGTTCCAGATCAGGAACCGCACTTCGGAGGTGTACTTGTTCTTGCCGTCATCCAGGCCGTTCACCCAGAACTCGACCCCGAAGTCGATCCCGCTGTCGCCGAATCCGCGCAATTCCACGTCGGGTGGTTCGGGTTTGTCCAGCACCGCCGGGTGCTTGCGCACCGCTGCCGCGACGATGTCGGGTATCGTGTTGATGTCGGTGGTGTAGCTGACCGAGAACTCGACCTCGAAGCGGTTGGACGAGCCCTGGTCGGAATAGTTGATGACCCGGGTGGTGATGAAATCCTCGTTCGGCACCACGATCCAGCGCCCGTCGAAGGTTTCCAGGATCATCGCCCGCGCGGTCGTCTTGACGATGGTGCCCGCCATGCCGTTGTCCAACTCGACGAAATCGCCCACCGTCGCCTGCCCCTCCAGCAGCAGGATGACGCCCGAGATGTAGTTCGACGCGATCTTCTGCAAGCCGAAGCCCAGGCCCACGCCGATGGCACCCGACAGCACCGCCAGCGTGCTGAGCGGGATGCCCGCGATGTTCATCAGCAGCAGGAAGCAGACGCCGAAGATCGCCAGTTCCGCCGCCTTGACCGCCAGTTGCCGCGTGGCAGGGCGGATTTCCTCCTGCTTCTCGATGTAGTTGCCGGTCTGGTCGTTCGACCAGCGCCCCAGCCAGAACAGGATCGACCCGGCGATCACGAACCGCACCAGCGACATGACCGAGAACGAGATGTTGCCGAGATTGATGAAGGTCTTGTTCAGCGTGTCGATCGTGGTGTCGAGAAAACCCAGCACATACAGCGCCATGACCGGCAACAGGATGAACCGGCCCAGCACCTTGAGCAGCGGGTCCTCGATGATCTCGCGCACGAGGCTGCGGGCGGCAACGAACAGGATCACCCGTTTCCCGAAGGCGATCACCGCCCCCGAGCCGAAGATCGACCGCGTCACCTGTTCGCCGACGGCGGTCAGCGCGAAGGCGATCAGCGGCAGCAGCAGGGGCAGGAAGATCAGGGCGAACCGGCGCAGCATCGGCATGAAGCCACGCGCATCCGGCGCAGGGGTCAGCACGCGGGTCAGGTAGGGCCGAAGGCGGCGGGTTATCAGCCAGGCCAGCAGAAAGGCCAGTACCAGCAGACCGAACTGCGACCAGGCAGCGGGCGACAGCACCCACGTCTTGGCCACGTCCCAGCCCTGGGTCGCATAGCCCGCGAGGCGCTGGACGATTTCCGGCTGGGCCGACAGATCCCAGTTCATGCCGAAGCCCTTGATCCCGTGAACGTTCGGGTCACACTCTTGCCCCGTCGCCATGGTCAGCACAAGGGCCGAACCCCTGAGTGATTTCGATGAAATACCGCTCTGTCCGCTTTGCCGCCGCCCGATCCCGGCCCATGCCCGGCAAAGCCTGCATCACCTGATCCCGCGGTTGAAGGGCGGCAAGGGCGGACCCGTCGTGCTGATGCACCAGATCTGCCACAACGAGATCCATGCGACCTTCACCGAGGCCGAGCTTGCGCGTGAGTATCACACGGTCGAGGCCCTGCGCGCCCATCCCCGCATGGCCGCCTTCATCCGCTGGGTCGCCCGCCGACCACCGGATTTCCACAGCCGCAGCGCCGGAGGGCGGCGCAAGCGGTGACCCGGCGCTGGTCGCTTGCGCCTGCCGAGACGGCCTCATACGGTGCGGCGCAACCTGAGGGGCCCGGACATGACCCATATTTTTCCGATCCGCGTCTACTACGAAGACACCGACATGGCGGGCATCGTCTACCACGCCAACTATCTGAAATATATCGAACGCGCGCGGTCGGACTGGGTCCGCGAAATGGGCCTGGACCAGAACGCCATGCGCGAACGCGACGGCATCGTCTTTGTCGTGCGCCGGATCGAGGCCGACTATCTGGCCCCCGCGAAATACGACGACCACCTTGAGGTGCGCACCGTGACCACCGCCGTGACGGGGGTCCGGCTGGTCATGGGGCAGGAAGTCTGGCGCGGTGGCACGCTGCTGTTCCGGGCCGAGGTCACGGCTGTTTGCGTCACCATCGATGGCCATCCCGCACGCCTGCCGGCGGTGATCCGCAAGCCGGTTCACTGACCTTGCGCACCCGCTGGTGCATGTAACAGAACCAGCGAATTCCCGCCCGCATCACGGGGCCGTGACGCGTTATTCCATTGGCCTTTCCCCGTCAAATCGGGTAAACCCCCGCCAAGGCCCTGGGACAGGGGTCACGGAGAAAGAGCAGGTTCATGGAAGCAGAAACGCTGGCACTGGCGCGCGAGGTCGATTTTTCGATGTGGGGCCTGTTCGCGCGCGCGACCCTGACGGTCAAGATCGTGATGCTGATGCTGATCGTGGCGTCGATCTGGGCCTGGGGCATCATCTTCGAAAAGTTCTACTCCTACCGCACCGCGCGGCGCGAAGCCGACCGGTTCGACCGGGCCTTCTGGTCGGGCGAGCCGCTTGATGAATTGTTCGACCAGATAGGCCCCGAGCCGGCCGGACGCTCGGAACGCATCTTTGCCGCCGGCATGGTGGAATGGCAGCGCAGCCATCGCGACGACGGCGGCCTGATCGCCGGCGCCCATGCCCGGATCGACCGGTCGATGGATGTCGCCATCCAGAAAGAGGCCGAAGCCCTGCAGAAAGGCTTGCCGGTTCTGGCCACCGTCGGGTCCACCGCCCCTTTCGTGGGCCTGTTCGGCACCGTCTTCGGGATCATGAATTCCTTCATCGAGATCGCCGAGCAGCAGAACACCTCGCTGGTCGTTGTGGCGCCGGGCATCGCCGAGGCCTTGCTGGCGACCGGGCTGGGCCTGCTGGCCGCCATTCCCGCAGTCGTCTTCTACAACAAGTTCTCGGCCGACAGCGACCGGATCGTCGCGGGCTACGAAAGCTTTGCCGACGAGTTCTCGACCATCCTCAGCCGCCAGTTGGACAGCTGAGCGATGGGGGCCGGGGTGATGAAATCCGGCGGGGGCGGCAGCCGCAGGCGCCGCGGCCGCCGCGGCCGTTCCGCACCGATGTCGGAAATCAACGTCACGCCCTTCGTCGACGTGATGCTGGTGCTGCTGATCATCTTCATGGTCGCCGCGCCGCTGTTGACCGTGGGTGTACCCGTCGAATTGCCCAAGACCGCTGCGAGCGCCTTGCCTTCGGAAACCGAAGAGCCGCTGACGGTGACCGTTGCCATCGACGGCACGGTGTTGATCCAGACAACCGAGGTCGCGCGCGAGGAATTGGTGTCCCGATTGCGTGCCATTGCGGCCGAACGATCGGATGACCGGGTGTTCCTGCGGGCGGATGGGTCGGTTCCCTATGCCAGCGTCGCCGAGGTCATGGGGGCACTGAACGCGGGCGGTTTTTCGTCGATCGGGCTGGTCACCGATATCGGCGGCCCGACCCTTGACGGCTCGGGCGGCTGACGACGGCCATGACACGGGGAATGCAGATATCGGCCGGGCTGCATGGCCTTCTGATCCTGTGGGTGCTGTTCGGGGGTGTATTCCGTTCGGCCCCGCCGCCGATGTCTGTTGCCGACGTGTCGATCATCTCCGAAGCCGAGTTCGCGGCGCTGACCCAGCCCGCCGTGCCGGACGCCCCGGCGCCCGAGGCGGTGACCGAGCCCGATCCACAGCCCGTGGCGCCCGAACCTGAACCCGCGCCGCAACCGCCGGCTCCCGAACCCGCGCCCGAACCGCCGGCACCCGCGCCGCAGCCGCCCGCGCCCGAGCCGCCCGCGCCGGAACCGCAGCCTACGCCAGATCCGACGCCGCCCGCGCCGCCACAGGCGGAGGTGCAGGAAACACCGCCCGAACTGGTGACGCCGGCGCCGCCGGCGCCGCAGATCTTCGCGCCGCAGACGGCGGTCCGCCCCAAACCGCGCCCGGCGCCGCGGGTCGCCCCCGAAGCGGTGGCGCCGCCGCCCGAGGATGTCGCCGTTGCGCCGGAGGTGCAGGAGGCCGCGCAGCCCGACACCGAAAGCGACCGCACGGCCGAGGCCGAACAGGAAGCCACCGCGCCGGAGGAAGCCGCAACCGAAATCGTCACCGAAGCGGAACAGCCCGCGGCGGCGCCCGTCAGCTCGGTCCGTCCGCGCACGCGGCCGGCAACCGCGACCGCGGCCGCGCCGCCGGCCGAGACACCCGCGCCGCAACCACCGGCGGACCAGACCGGCGGCGTCAATGCCGCGCTGGCCGAAGCGTTGGGCGGCGCGGCCGACCCGTCGCCCGACGTGCCCGCGGGCCCGCCGCTGACCCGTGGCGAACGCGAAGGCTTGCGCGTCGCGGTGCAGGAATGCTGGGTCGTCGATGTCGGCAGCCAGGCCGCCAATGTGACCGTGACCGTGGCGATGGACATGGAGCGGTCGGGCAAGGTCGTGACATCCAGCTTGCGGATGATCGCCTCGTCCGGCGGATCGGGCGCGGCGGTCGAAGCCGCCTATCAATCCGCCCGCCGCGCGATCCTGCGCTGCCAGGGGCCGGATGGGTACAAACTGCCGGAAGACAAATACGACCAATGGCGGCAGATCGAGATCACGTTCAACCCCGCGGAAATGCGTCTGAGATGATCGGAATGGCGAATCCTTGCCGCGATAGGCCGTTCGGGGTGTTCTCGGGCGCGGAAAACCTTTGTATATTGAGCAAAACCGCTGGCGGGGCTTCGCGCATGGCCGGTGCCCGACCGAGGGAGTTCGAGGAATGAGGCAGTTTTTCACGAGTCTGGCGGCTGGATTTGCCGTCGCGACGCTGTTTGCCGCGGCGGGGATGGCGCAAAACGGTCCGCTTCGGCTGGAAATCACCGAAGGCGTGGTCGAGCCGCTGCCTTTCGCGGTGCCGGTCTTTGTCGCCGAAAACCCCGAGGCGCAGCAATTCGCCGATCAGATCACCCGCGTCGTCGCCGAGGACCTGACCGGCACCGGTCTGTTTCGCGAGATCCCGGCCGAGGCGCATATCTCGCGCATCACCAGTTTTCAAAGCCCGGTACAGTTCGCGGACTGGAAGGCGATAAACGCCCAGGCATTGGTGACGGGCGCCGTTGCCACCGACAGCAGCGGGCGCGTGACCGTCAAGTTTCGGGTCTGGGACGTGTTCTCGGACGCGCAGCTGGGCGAGGGGATGCAGTTCGCCGCCGGCAGCGACGGCTGGCGTCGGTTGGCCCACAAGGTGGCCGACCAGGTCTATGCCCGCATCACCGGCGAAGCGGCCTATTTCGACAGCCGTGTCGTCTTCGTGTCGGAAACCGGACCCAAGAACCAGCGAGCCAAACGCCTGGCGATCATGGACTACGACGGCGCCAACGTGCAGTTCCTGACCGACAGCTCGGCCATCGTGCTGGCCCCGCGCTTTTCCTTGCAGGGCAACCGTGTGCTGTACACCAGCTATGCCACCGGTTTTCCAAGGGTGCACGTGCTGGACGTGGGCGCGGTGCAAAGCCGTGTCCTGCCGACGAATTCGGATGCGCTGATGAGTTTTGCGCCGCGGTTCTCGCCGGACGGAAACACCGTGATCTACTCGCTGACGCAGGGATCCAACACCGATATCTGGGCGATGGACATCAATGGCGGCGTGCCGCGTCAGCTGACCACCGCGCCTTCTATCGAAACCGCGCCCAGCTATTCGCCGGACGGCCGCCAGATCGTGTTCGAGTCGGACCGGTCGGGCAACCAGCAGCTATACATCATGCCCGCCGGCGGCGGAGAGCCGACCCGCATTAGCTTTGGCGAAGGGCGCTACGGAACCCCGGTCTGGTCGCCGCGCGGCGACCTGATCGCCTTCACCAAGCAGCATGCCGGGCGTTTCCATATCGGTGTCATGCGAACCGACGGGTCCGAGGAACGGTTGCTGACCGCATCCTTCCTGGACGAGGGGCCGACCTGGGCGCCCAACGGTCGCGTCATCATGTTCGCCCGCGAAACCCAGGGCGCACAGGGCGCCTCGGCGCTCTACTCGGTCGATATCTCGGGCCGCAACCTCAAACGGGTACGCACCCCCGAAGGTGCCTCGGACCCCAGTTGGGGACCGCTCCAATAGACGTGATTCCCCCTGCGCGCAGACCGTGTTAGCCTGCGCGCGACAACGAGCAGGACAGAGACATGAAACAACTCAGAACAACGGCCATGCTGATCGCGCTGGTAGCCGCGGCGGCCTGCACCAATCCCAATCGGTTCGGTGCCGGGGGTGCCGACGCGGATGCCAACGCGGGCGGCGGCTTTTCCCAGGCGCCGGCCATTGTGCCGGGCAGCGTCGATGACCCGACTTCGGTCGCGCATTTCCAGCAGGCCATCGGAGACCGCGTGCTGTTCGCCGTCGACCAGTCGACGCTGTCGCCGGAAGCCCGCACCACGCTGGACGCGCAGGCGCGCTGGCTGACCACCAATTCCGATTACCTGGCGGTGATCGAAGGCCATGCCGACGAACAGGGCACGCGGGAATACAACCTTGCCCTGGGCGCCCGCCGCGCCAACGCGGTCATGGAATACCTGATTTCGCAGGGCATCCCGGCAAGCCGGCTGAAGTTCATCAGCTATGGCAAGGAACGCCCCATCGAACTGTGCTCGGAAGAGGCGTGCTATGCCAAGAACCGCCGTGCAGTGACGATCATCTCGGCCGGGGCGCTCAGCTGATATGCGGCAATTCGGTCTGGCCCTGATCCTATGCACCGCAGCAGCGGTCCCGGCGCTGGCACAGCAGGCGCCGGGCACGCTGGCGGATATCCGACAGGACCTGTCGGTGCTCTACGTGGAAATCCAGCGCCTCAAGCAGGAACTGAACACGACCGGGTCGACCGGCGTGCAGGTGGGTGGATCGAGCTACGATCGGCTGGTTGCCATCGAGGCCGAACTGGCACGGATCACATCCAAGACCGAACAGTTGGAATTCCGCATCAACCAGGTCGTGCAGGACGGGACCAACCGCGTCGGAGATCTTGAATTCCGGTTGTGCGAGCTGGAACCGAATTGTGATATCGGCGCCCTGGGCGACACGCCGCAACTGGGTGGCGTCGCACCGCAGACCGCGGCCAACCCGGCGCTCGCACCCGCACCTGCACCCGCGCCTGCGGCGCAAGCCCCGCTGCCGACAGGCGGCGCGCAACTGGCCGTCAGCGAAGAGGCGGATTTCCGGCGGGCGCAGGAGGCGCTCGCCAATGGTGACTTTCGCGGCGCCGTCGACCTCTTTGCGGCCTTCCGCGAGACCTATCCGCTAGGGCCGCTGGAATCCGCCGCCCTGTTGGGCGAAGGCAAGGCGCTGGCCGGTCTGGGCGACACGCGCGAAGCCGCCCGGCGCTACCTGCGCGCCTATGCCGATTTCCCCGACAGTGAACCCGCGCCAGAAGCCCTGTGGCGACTGGGTGATGCGCTGGCCGCACTGGGCAGCACCGCCGAGGCCTGCGTGACCCTGCAGGAGGTCGCCCGCCGGTATCCGCAAGCGACGCAGTTCGTGACGGAATCGCAGGCCAGCCTGGGGCGCCTGACCTGCCCGTGAACGCGTCGCTGGACGATCGCTTTGCCGCGGCGATGGGGCAATTGCTGGGCCCCAACTTTCCCACCGAAATCGCGCTGGCCGTCTCGGGCGGTGGCGACAGCATGGCGATGCTGTATCTCGCGCATAACTGGACCCGCGCCTGGGGCGTGAAACTGTGGGTGGTGACGGTCGATCATGGCTTGCGCCCCGAAAGCGCCACCGAGGCGGCTATGGTCGCCGGGGAATGCGCAACGCTGGGCTGGCCGCACGCCACGCTGCGCTGGCACTGGGACGGCGCCGGCAATGTGATGGACGCCGCCCGCCGTGCCCGGCTGTCACTGATCGATCGCTGGCGCGGCGGCATCGACCACGTGCTGATGGCTCATACGCGCGACGACGTGGCCGAAACCTTCCTGATGCGGTTGGCGCGCGGGTCCGGGCTGGACGGGCTGTCGGCGATGCGGGCCAGCCGCCAGGTGCGTGCGGTGCCCGACGCTTTGCCGCCCGAATGCTCGGGCGCTTGCCCGCCGGGCAGCGCCGGCGAACGGTTCTGGATCAAGCGCCCCTGCCTGGACATGGACCGGGCCGAGTTGCGCCACTACCTGCGCACGCTCAGGGGCCGATGGGTCGAAGATCCGTCCAACGAAGATCCGGCCTATGACCGCGCCCGGATGCGGCGGCTGCTGGCTCTGCTGGGGGCCGAAGGGATCGGCGCCGCCACGCTCGCGGCCACCGCAAAGCGGCTGCGCGAGGACCGGTTCGCGTTGATCGCCCGCGCCGTGGATGTCTGGCGCGCCTATGGCAGCGCGGGGCATGGTACGCTGTCGCTGGACCCCGACTGGCACGGTCCGGTCGAACCTGGCACCCAGCGGCGGTTGCTGGCGGCGATGCTGCGATACGTTTCGGGTGCAGAATACGCCCCCCGCGCCGAAGCTCTGGAAGACCTGCGCCAGCGCGTTGTCAGCGGCGGCGGCGGTACGCTGCACGGCTGCGAGGTGCAGCATGTCGGCGGGCGGCCCACGGTGTTTCGCGAATTCGCCGCCGTGGCGCAGACCCGCGCCGTTGCCGGGCAACACATGCATTGGGACGGGCGTTGGAGGATCACCGACGCCGCGCCTTCGGGTCTGATCGTGCGGGCCTTGGGTGAAGACGGCTGGCAACAGTTGCCCGACCGGCCCGACGACGCACCGCCGCACCGCATCGCCCTGTCGCTACCGTCGCTGTGGGACGGCGCGCGGCTGGTCGCCTGCGACGCCATGGGGCTGGGTCCGGGAAATACCACGGTCCTGCCTTCGGACGCCCCCGAACCGGTCCGGTTCGCGCGGTTTCTTCTGATGCAGTGATCGGGGTTTCGCATTGAACACGCGTCAACCATGGCTATGTTAAGCGGCAACACGAGTGGGGACGCCTCCGCGCCCCCGTGATCGGAGGATTTTCCTTGGGCAACGCACGCAATCTCGCCTTCTGGGTCGTTCTGTTCTTTCTGATCCTGGCGCTGTTCAGCCTGTTCTCGGGCGACGGCACCACGATGCAGAGCCGCGAGGCCAGCTATTCCGAATTCGTCCGCGCGGTCGAGGACAAGTCGGTCAGTTCGGTGGTGATCGACGGAGAACAGGTCCGCTTCCGCACGACGGGTGGCGAAGACTTTGTCGCGGTCAAGCCCGAGGACGCGGCGGTGACCGACCTGTTGATCGAGAACAACGTGCCCGTCAGCGCGAAATCGCAAGAGCAGTCGGGTTTCCAGGCATTCCTGCTCAGCCTGCTGCCCTTCCTGCTGCTGATCGGTGTCTGGATCTACTTCATGAACCGGATGCAGGGCGGCGGCAAAGGCGGGGCGATGGGCTTTGGCAAGTCCAAGGCCAAGCTGCTGACCGAGAAGCATGGCCGCGTGACATTTGATGACGTGGCCGGCATCGACGAGGCCAAGGAAGAGCTGGAAGAGATCGTGGAATTCCTGCGCAACCCGCAGAAGTTCAGCCGCCTTGGCGGCAAGATCCCCAAGGGCGCGCTGCTGGTGGGCCCTCCGGGCACCGGTAAGACGCTGCTGGCGCGCGCCATCGCCGGCGAGGCGGGCGTGCCGTTCTTCACCATCTCGGGCTCAGACTTCGTCGAGATGTTCGTGGGCGTGGGTGCGTCCCGCGTGCGAGACATGTTCGAGCAGGCCAAGAAGAACGCGCCCTGCATCGTCTTCATCGACGAAATCGACGCCGTCGGTCGCGCCCGTGGTCAGGGCTACGGTGGCGGCAACGACGAGCGCGAGCAGACGCTGAACCAGCTGCTGGTGGAAATGGACGGCTTCGAGGCCAACGAAGGCGTCATCATCATCGCCGCGACCAACCGCCGCGACGTGCTCGACCCGGCGCTGCTGCGTCCCGGCCGGTTCGACCGGCAGGTGACGGTGCCGAACCCCGATATCAAGGGCCGCGAAAAGATCCTCGGCGTGCACGCCCGCAAGACCCCGCTGGGCCCGGATGTCGACCTGCGCATCATCGCGCGCGGCACGCCCGGTTTCTCGGGCGCGGATCTGGCGAACCTGGTGAACGAGGCGGCGCTGATGGCCGCGCGCGTCGGCCGGCGTTTCGTCACGATGGAGGATTTCGAGAACGCCAAGGACAAGGTCATGATGGGCGCCGAGCGGCGCAGCATGGTCCTGACCGCCGAGCAGAAAGAAAAGACCGCCTATCACGAGGCCGGGCACGCCGTTGTCGGGCTGGCGCTTCCGCAATGCGACCCGGTCTACAAGGCGACGATCATTCCCCGCGGCGGCGCACTGGGCATGGTGGTCAGCCTGCCCGAGATCGACCGGCTGAACTGGCACAAATCCGAGTGCGAGGAAAAGCTGGCGATGACGATGGCCGGGAAGGCTGCCGAGATCATCAAGTACGGCCCCGAAAACGTCTCGAACGGCCCGGCGGGCGACATCCAGCAGGCCAGCGCGCTGGCGCGGGCGATGGTGCTGCGGTGGGGCATGTCCGACAAGGTCGGCAATATCGACTATGCCGAGGCGCACGAAGGGTACCAGGGCAATACGGCGGGCCTGTCCGTTTCAGCGCACACCAAGGAGCTGATCGAGGACGAAGTCAAACGGTTCATCCAGGACGCTTATGACCGTGCCTTTGAAATCCTGACCGAGCGCAAGGAAGAGTGGGAGCGGTTGGCGCAAGGTCTGCTGGAATACGAAACGTTGACCGGGGACGAGATCAAACGTGTCATGCGAGGTGAACCGCCTCATTCCGACGACGTGGACGGATCGGGCGCGGCCGAGGACGACAAGCCCAGCCTGACCGCCATTCCCAAGACCAAACCCAAGGCCAAACCGGCGGGCGACTTGGAACCCGAACCGTCGGTCTGACGCGCGAAACGGGTTTTTTCAGTTCGGATGCCCCGGAGCCCGTGCAAGGGTCCGGGGCGTTCTTTGACGGATCGGTCGAACATGCCGGGATGCGCACAACGGGTGCCTTGCCGGGGGTCCGCACGCCGAGACCACCACCTTTCACCGCCTGGGGTCGCCCGATGGCTTGATCCAGGGCCCATCCTTCGCCCGGGTAGAACGCGCTTTTCGTGAATGCGAATTCACGATGCACAGGTTGACTTTCGCGGCACTCGCGGCCGTCCTTGATCCACCGCCATTTCAGGACATCGTCATGCCCGCATTGCTACCGACCGACTATTCCGCCCGCATCACCTGGCTGGGTCGCGTGCCGGTCGCGGGTGATGCGATCCGGTCTCAGGCGGTCGACTATCTGACGTTGGGCTGGGAAGGGCCCGAAAACGAGCGCCACGCCGGTCTGACGCGCGCGTCGTGCAGCCGCGTGACCAGTCAACACCCCAAGGGCACGGAAATCCGCAACGTGCGCCAGTTGTCCATCGTTTCGGCCGAGGAACTGGCTCTGATCGCGACCGAGATCGGGCTGACGACGCTGGATCCTGTCTGGCTGGGGGCCAGTGTCGTTGTCGAGGGGCTGCCGGATTTCAGCCATCTGCCACCGTCTTCCCGCCTGCAGGGGGCTGATGGTGTGACCATGGTCGTGGACATGCAGAACCGCCCCTGCGTGCTGCCGGGGCGCGAGATCGAGGCGGATGCCGCCGGTCACGGCAACGCGTTCAAGGCAGCCGCGAAGGGGCGGCGCGGCGTCACGGCCTGGGTCGAACGCCCCGGTGCCCTGGCCCTGGGCGATGTCCTGCGTCTGCACGTTCCCGACCAGCGCCCCTGGGCGCCGTCCCCCATCATCTGAAACCATCCGGGGTTTCTGCGAGCGTGACGAGGTTTCCGATCCGCAACGCATGTTCGTGAACCGCGCCGCAAGACGGGGTGGAAATGTCGGATTCGCAGTGCTGCGTGCATTTCGCCGCGGCTATCCCTGTGTCAACCAGACCACCAAAGCCGACAGGGACGACATCCATGGCCTTCAAGTCCGACATCGAAATTGCCCGCGAGGCGAACAAGAAACCGATCCAGGAGATCGGTGCGAAGCTGGGCATCGGGTCGGAGCACCTGCTGCCCTACGGCCACGACAAGGCCAAGCTGAGCCAGGAATTCATCAACTCGGTCAAGGACCGCCCGAACGGCAAGTTGATCCTTGTCACCGCGATCAACCCGACCCCGGCGGGCGAGGGCAAGACCACCACCACCGTGGGCCTCGGCGACGGGCTGAACGCGATCGGCAAGAAGGCCTGCGTCTGCATCCGCGAAGCCTCGCTGGGTCCGAACTTCGGCATGAAGGGTGGCGCCGCCGGTGGCGGCTATGCCCAGGTCGTGCCGATGGAGGAAATGAACCTGCACTTCACCGGCGATTTCCACGCCATCACCAGCGCGCACAACCTGCTGGCGGCGATGATCGACAATCACATCTACTGGGGCAACGAGCTGGATATCGACACCCGCCGCGTGACCTGGCGCCGGGTTCTGGACATGAACGACCGGGCGCTGCGTGACGTGGTGACGTCGCTGGGCGGCGTGGCCAACGGGTTTCCGCGGCAGGCCGGTTTCGACATCACCGTCGCGTCCGAAGTCATGGCGATCCTCTGCCTCGCTACCGATCTGGCCGACCTGCAAAAGCGCCTGGGCGACATGATCGTCGCCTATCGCCGCGACAAGAGCCCGGTCTATGCCCGCGACATCAAGGCCGACGGCGCGATGACGGTGCTGCTCAAGGACGCGATGCAGCCGAACCTGGTGCAGACGCTGGAAAACAATCCCGCCTTCGTTCATGGCGGCCCGTTCGCCAACATCGCCCATGGCTGCAATTCGGTGATCGCCACGACGACTGCGCTCAAGCTGGCGGATTACGTGGTGACCGAAGCCGGATTCGGCGCCGACCTGGGTGCCGAGAAGTTCATGAACATCAAGTGCCGCAAGGCCGGCCTGGCGCCCGATTGCGTGGTGCTGGTGGCGACGGTGCGGGCGATGAAGATGAACGGCGGCGTCGCCAAGGCCGATCTGGGCGCGGAAAACGTCGAGGCGGTGCAAAAGGGCTGCGCCAACCTGGGCCGTCACATCGAGAACGTGAAATCCTTCGGCGTGCCGGTGGTCGTCGCGATCAACCACTTCGCCGGCGACACCGAGGCCGAGGTCGATGCCGTACGGGAATACGTGGCCAGCCAGGGATCCGAGGCGATCCTGTCCAAACACTGGGCCGACGGCTCGAGGGGCTCGGCCGATCTGGCCCGCCGCGTGGCCGAGATCGCCGAGAAGGGCGAAGCGCAATTCGCGCCGCTCTATCCCGACGAGATGGGCCTGTTCGAAAAGATCGAAACGATTGCCAAGCGGATCTACCGCGCCGACGAAGTATTGGCCGACCAGAAGATCCGCACTCAGTTGAAGGAATGGGAAGCGCAGGGTTATGGCAACCTGCCGGTCTGCATGGCCAAGACGCAGTACAGCTTTTCGACCGACCCGAGCTTGCGCGGTGCGCCCACCGGCCATTCCGTGCCGGTGCGCGAGGTTCGGCTGTCAGCCGGTGCCGGTTTTGTCGTGGCGATCTGCGGCGAGATCATGACCATGCCCGGCCTGCCCCGAGTGCCTTCGGCCGAAGCGATCCGGCTGAACGACGCAGGCCAGATCGAAGGGTTGTTCTGACCGGCAGATCGGCCTGACCTGCGCCAATTCGGCGGGTTGTCCGTCGGGTCGGAATGCCGGATAGGGCAGGGTGCGTTGCGAAAGGACTTCGACATGACACGCCCTGCACCCGACACCATCCGCTCGATGGCTGACCTGCGGGTCTGCATCGACCAGATCGACAGCGAGTTGGTCGCGTTGCTGGCCGAGCGCGAACGCTATACCGACCGCGCTCCCGACCTGAAGGCGCGCGAGGGCATCGCGGCACGGGCTCCCAGCAGGGTCGACGCGGTGCTGGCCAACGTGCGCGACAAGGCCTTGGCCAGCGGACTCGACCCCGAACTGGCCCAGGCGATGTGGCGGATCATGATCGAAACAGTGATCGCCCGCGAAGAGCGGGTGATCGGCAAGGCGGGTGTCGACGGCTGACCAAGCCAGCCCGGCGGATGAAAGCGGAAGGAAGACGCGATGACGGCGACGGTGATTGACGGCAAGGCCTTTGCGGCCAAAGTTCGCGGCAAGGTGGCCGAGCATGTCGCGCGTCTGAAAAGCGAACACGGCATCACGCCCGGCCTTGCGGTGGTGCTGGTCGGCGAAGACCCCGCCAGCCAGGTCTACGTCCGTTCCAAGGGCAAGCAGACCGTCGAGGTGGGCATGAATTCCTACGAGCACAGGTTCGATGCCGATATTTCGGAAACCGAGCTGCTCGAAACGATCCGGCAACTGAACAACGATCCCGACGTGCACGGCATCCTGGTGCAGCTGCCGCTGCCCAAGCACCTGAACGAAGACCTCGTGATCAACTCCATCGATCCGGCCAAGGATGTCGATGGCTTCCACATCTCGAATGTCGGCCTGTTGGGCACCGGGCAGAAGTCGATGGTGCCCTGCACGCCGCTGGGCTGCCTGATGATGCTGCGCGACCATCACGGCAGTCTGTCAGGGATGGACGCGGTGGTGATCGGGCGGTCGAACATCGTCGGCAAGCCCATGGCGCAGCTCTTGCTGGGCGACAGCTGCACGGTGACGATCGCGCATTCCCGGACCAAGGACCTGGCCGGTGTCGTGCGCCGCGCGGACATCGTCGTCGCCGCGGTGGGCCGGCCCGAAATGGTGCCGGGCGACTGGATCAAGCCCGGTGCCACGGTGATCGACGTCGGTATCAACCGCGTCGACAAGCCCGAGGGCGGCACGCGACTGGTGGGCGATTGCCAGTTCGACAGTTGCGCCGCGGTGGCCGGCGCGATCACCCCGGTTCCGGGCGGGGTGGGGCCGATGACCATCGCCTGCCTTCTGGCCAACACGGTCACCGCTTGCTGCCGCGCCAACGGGCTGGCCGAACCGCAGGGGCTGACGGTCTAGACGGTGACCATCCGGTCCAGGTTGTCATAGCTGAAGGCCATGCCTTCCTCCATGCCGCTGGCCACGGCGCCTTCGCGCGCCTCGGCGCTGGCGTAGGAGATCACCATCGTCATCAATGTGCCGTCGCCATCGGCGGCGAATTCGGTGGTGACGCGGCTCATCGGCGGGGTGTCGTCGCCCATCTCCATCGTCTCCTCGTGCACGATCCGGTGCGGCGGGTCGAACGATACGAAGGTGCCGCGAATGGTGAAACGCTCTCCGCCCTGGTTCTCCCAGGTATAGGAAAATGCCCCACCGGGTCGCGCGTCGATCACGCAGTCGGGCATCGACCAGCCTTCGGGGCCCAGCATCCAGCGCTTGATCTTGGCCTCATCGACATGGGCGTCGTAGACGGCCTCGGGCGGGGCGTCGAAACGGCGGATCACGCGCAGGTCGGTTTCGCCGACCTTGGTCATGGTCATCTTGTTCATGGGTTGTCCTTTTCACTGTCCAGTAGCGCATCGAGCCGGGCATAGTTGGCTGCCAAAGCGGCCCGGAGCCGCCCCGTCCAGACCTGCACCTCGTCCAGCCGCGCGGGGTCAAGCCGCACCGGCCGCCGCGTGCCGATCCGTCGGCGCGTTACCCATCCTGCCTGTTCCAGCACCTTGAGGTGTCGCGAGACGGCGGGCGCGCTGATTGCGAACGGCCTTGCCAGGTCGGTTGCATCGATCTCGCCGGTTTCGGCGAGGCGCATCACGATGCCAAGCCGCGTCGGGTCCGCCAGCGCGGCAAAGGTTTGCTCCATATTTGCCATTTTTGTTAATTAACAGATTCGTTAATTAATGGCAAGGATCACGCCGGCACTGGTACCATCGTCCCTGTCAGCAGCGCCACCTGCCGGTCGCCGCAGAACACCTCTGAAAGGACCACGATCAACCGCCGACCCGGCTTGACGACGCGGCCACGGGCCACCAGCCGATCACCCGTTGCCGGAGCCAGCAGGTTGATCTTCATTTCCGACGTCACGACCTCCTGATCGGCAGGCAAAAGCGACAGCGCGGAATAGCCGGCCGCACTGTCACCCAGGGCAAAGGTCAGCCCGGCATGCGCATAGCCCTGCTGCTGCGCGGCGATGGGCAGGATCGGTGCGCTGATCGTCACCGCGCCTTGGGCGATCTCGTCCAAACGTGCCTCGAACGTGGTCATGAATGCCTGGCGGGCAAAGCTCTGGCGGATGCGGTCGGCGTCGAACATCCCGATACGCTAGTGGCCGCGAAATATTCCGTCCAGCCTCTCTTGCACGGGGCCGCCCCGATCCCAATCTCCGCGTGAGGGCCGCGTCCCGGATGGCTTGCCCCGATGGCGGGGCAGGGGGATCGCGAAAGCCCTCCGGAGCTTTCCCAGATGGAGATGCTGATCGGATCCGGCGCACTGCTCGCGTCGGCCATGATTTACGTGTGGGCCAACACCCTGCACCACCGCGACACGGCACCGCTTTGGGCAAGGGGGCAATTCTTCGCTTCCGCCGTCTGCCTGAGCCTCGTCGTGCTGGCGCCTCTGGGTGCAGGCCTGGCGGCCGACGGTCTGGCCGCCGCGTCGGGTGAAGCGCGGTATGCCTCTCTGGGCGCGATGGCGGTGGCTGGTCTGGTGCTCTGGCGCCAACGCCTGATCTAGGCCATCGCGCGGCGTGGCATCGGGATCTCGAAAAGCGTCTTACCCGTCAGGATCGCGCGGGCCTCTGGCGCCATCAGCGCGCACAGGACCGTGCTGTCCGACCACAACCCACCGGTGAAATGACCGTAGGCCGGCAATATCAAACGGGCCTCGTCGATCAGGAAACAAGGACGTGAAATCGCGCGTCCCCGTGCTGTGATGCGCGCCTTGGGGTGGTAATGGCCAGACACTTCGCCGGTGGCCCCGGCCTTTGCGATATGCCGGAAGACCAGCGGACCGACGGACATTTCCGACCGATGCGATCCCGCCAGGCCAAGCGGTGCAGGATCGTGATTGCCGGCGATCCAGGTCCAGCGTCGCCCGGCCATCAAGCGGCTGATCCACAACAAATCGTCCTCGGGCAAGGCGGTCTCGATCCCCGGTGCGTCAAAGCTGTCGCCGAGGCAGATCACCTGCCGCGCCCCGGTTTCGGACAGATCCTTTTCCAGCCGCGTCAGCGTTTCGCGCGTCTCGTAGGGCGGCAGCGCCGACCCGCCCACCGCCGAAAACCGGGCCGCCTTGCCGAAGTGCAGATCCGACACGACCAGCAGGTCTTGCGCGGGCCAGAACAGCCCACCCGAAGCCAGGGCCGACAGTTCAGAACCGGCGAAGGAGAACGTGAATTTGTTCATGCTTGGTTCTTGCCGCACCCGCGTTGGCCGCGCAAGTCAATAGGGCACGCGCCAGCGCGGTTTGACTTCGATCTGCGCCAGTCCGCTGTCGTTCAGAAGCCGCGTCACCTCTTCCTCCAGCAGCCTTTCGTCCGCCAGACCGTTGACCGGCACGCGCCCGGCTTCAAGGAACAGCGGCGCCGCCAGTGGCGTTACCCGGTCCAGCACCACGTGGTCGATCCGGTCGCCCACCCGCTCGGCCATCTCGCGGATGCGGGCGAAATCCACCAGCCCGCGCATCGCCTCTTCGCGGGTGATCTGCATCAGCAGGTGGTCGGGGTCGTATTTCAGCAGCGTGTCGTACAGGATGTCGGACGACATCGTCGCCTGCCGCCCGGTCTTGCGCTGCCCACCGATATTGCGCTCGATCAGCCCGGCGATCGTGGCGCTGGCGCGAAAGGTGCGTTTCATCACCGCGTTGCCTGCCAGCCATTGGTCGACCCCGGCCTCGAGCGCGGCGATGTCGAACAGCGGCGCCGGGTCCGTCACCGCGTCCAGCCCCCAGATCAGCGTCGCGTAGTCGGTAGACACGAATCCCATCGGCGCCAGGCCCATCTCCTCCATCCGCTTGGTCAGCAAGAGCCCCAGCGTCTGCTGCGCATTGCGTCCGGCAAAGCCGTAGGCCACCAGCTGCTGCCGCCCGTCACGGGGAAACGTCTCGACCAGCAGCCTCCCCGGTTCGGGCAGTCGGGACACCTTGCGCTGCAACGCCAGCCATTGTGCCGTATGGGGCGGCAAGTCGGGCCAGTTGTCCTGCCGGAACATGCGCAGGATGCGATGGCTCAATTGCGTCGACGTCGAAAACTTGGTGCCCATGAAGGTGGCGATCTTGGGCTTGCGGCCCGGGTCGCGCGTGACCTCCACCGTCATTTCGCGAAGCCCTTCGTAGCGTACGATCTGCCCGCCGATCAGAAAGGTGTCGCCCTTGGTCAGCGAGGCGGCAAAGCCTTCCTCGATCTCGCCCAAAGGCGCCCCGCCGCGCCCGCGCCAGCGCACCTTGAGCGTGTCGGTGTCCTGGATCGTGCCGATGTTCTGCCGGATGCGCTGCGCCGCGCGCGGATCGCGCAATTGCCACCGCCCGTCGGGCAATTGCTGCAACCGCTGCCACTGGTCGTAGGCGCGCAACGCGTAGCCGCCGGTGGCGCAGAATTCCAGGCAGGCGTCGAACTGGTCCCGGCTCAGATTGGCGTAGGCGCCCGCGCTGGTCATCTCAGCGTATAGCGCATCGGTCTCGAACGGTCCCGAACAGGCCGCGATCAGGATGTGCTGGCACAACACGTCGCGCGGCCCCGGCCCACGCGGATCGCCGTCCAGCTGATGCGCGCGCGCCGCTTCGAGCGCCGCCACGCATTCCACCACCTCAAAGCGGTTGGCGGGCACCAGGATCGCCTTGGACGGCGCGTTGTAGCGGTGATTGGCCCGCCCGATCCGCTGCACCAGCCGCTTGACGTTCTTCGGCGCACCGACCTGGATCACCAGGTCCACGTCGCCCCAGTCGATGCCCAGATCCAGCGAACCGGTGCAGACGATGGCCCGCAACTGACCCGCCACCATCGCCGCCTCGACCTTTTCGCGCTGCTGACGGTCGAGCGAGCCGTGGTGGATGCCGATCGGCAGACCGTCGTCGTTGGCCAGCCACAGGTTGTGGAAAAAGATCTCGGCCTGCGCGCGGGTGTTGTGAAAGATCAGCGTCGTCCTGTGGCGCCTGACCTGTTCCAGCACCGCCGGGATGGCGTATTTCGCGCCTCCGCCGGACCAGGGCGGCGCCTCGTCCGTCACCAGCATCGAGATATCCGGGTCCGGGCCCGGATCGGCCAGCAAAATGTCGCAGGGATCGGGATGACGGGCCAGCAGCCGGGCAATCGCCTGCGGGTCCTCTACCGTCGCCGACAGCCCCACCCGGCGCAGCCCCGGGCACATCCCCTGCAGGCGCGCCAGAGCCAGCATCAGTTGGTCGCCTCTCTTGCTTTCCGCCAGGGCGTGGATCTCGTCGACGATCACCCGCTGCAGTCCCGCGAACATCCGTGGGGCATCCTCGTAGCTGGTCAGCAGCGCCAGACTTTCCGGCGTTGTCAGCAGGATGTGCGGCGGGTCGGCGCGCTGGCGCTTCTTGCGGCTTGAAGGCGTGTCGCCGGTGCGGTCCTCGACCCGGATCGCCAGCCCCGCCTCGTCGATCGGCGTGCGCAGATTGCGCTTGATATCCGCTGCGAGGGCCTTGAGCGGGCTGACATAGAGCGTGTGCAGACCCGGCCCCGGCGCCGCACCCAACTCGGCCAGGGTTGGTAGAAATCCCGCCAGTGTCTTGCCGCCGCCGGTCGGTGCGATCAGCAACAGCGCCGCTTCACCTGTCCGGTCCAGCATCGCGCGCTGATGCGGGTGCAGCGTCCAGCCGCGCTTGCTGAACCAGCGTTTCAGGGAAACCGGCAACTCCGTCATGACCCTCAGATAACCCGGCGCGAACAAAAGCGAAACACCCTGTCCTTCTCCGATTTCCGAATATCCTGGGGTGAATGCCGCGCCTGCGCGGCAGAGGGGCAAGGCCCCTTTTCATCGCCTGCCATCTGCGCCACCGTCCGGGCGGGAGGACAGACATGCTGCACGGCATCCGCATCGTCGAATTCGAGGCCCTGGGGCCTGCACCCTTCGCTGCCATGCTGATGGCCGATCTGGGCGCCGAGGTTACGGTGGTTCATCGCAAGGGCGCGTCGGACATACCCGGCAAGCAGGCCGCCAACCTGCTCGATCGGGGCAAGCGGTCCATCTCGCTCGACCTCAAGGCACCCGCGGACATCGCCGTCGCCCGTGCGCTGATCGCCCGCTCGGACGGTCTGATCGAAGGCCTGCGTCCGGGCGTGATGGAGCGCCTGGAGCTTGGTCCGGACACGGCGCACGAGCTCAATCCGCGGCTTGTCTACGGCCGCATGACCGGCTGGGGTCAGTCCGGGCCGCGCGCGGCGCAGGCCGGTCACGACCTCAACTACCTCGGCCTGTCCGGCGCGTTGTTCTACGCCGGCCTGCCGGGGGATGTGCCCGGCGTGCCGCCGACGCTTCTGGGCGATATCGGCGGCGGTGCGCTCTATCTGGCGGTGGGGATGCTGGCGGGCTTGCTGAACGCACAGCGGACCGGCCGCGGCACGGTCATCGACGCCGCCATCGTCGACGGGGCCAGCCACATGATGGCACTGCTGCTGTCGATGGGCGCGCAATTCTCGACCACGGCGCGCGGCGCCTCGCTGCTGGACGGGCCGCACTGGTCGCGGTGCTATGCCTGCGCCGACGGGCGTCACGTCGCCGTGCAATGCCTCGAGCCGAAATTCTACGCGCTGTTCCTCGACCGTCTCGGCCTCACCGGTGATCCTCTCTTCGTCGACCAATTCGATCCCGGCCAATGGCCGGCACAGACACGGGCGCTCGCCACGCTCTTTGCAGCGCAGTCCCGCGACCACTGGACTGCGCTTTTCTCCGGCACCGATGCCTGCGTCGGTCCGGTTCTCAGCCCCGCCGAGGCGCAGGCCGATGCGCATATCGCCGCGCGTGGTATCTGGTGCGACGGTGCGCCCGCGCCGGCGCCGCGCTTTGACGGCACGATCGCACGGTCCGGCCCGATCCCCGGACGCGGCGAACACGGGCCCTTGATCCTGAACGAACTCAAGAAAGAGGGCCTGCTGTGACCGACCCCGCTGCTTTCGAGGATTTGATCAAGTCCCGCTTCACCTGCCGCGGCTACAGACCCGATCCGGTTCCGCGCGCCGAGATCGAAGCGGCTCTCGAGACTGCGCAGCACGTGCCGTCGTGGTGCAATTCCCAACCCTGGCAGGTCCTTGCCTGCTCGGCGCCCGAGACAGACCGTCTGCGCGAGGCGCTGTTTGCCCATGTCCAGACGGCAGACCATGCCCCGGACATTCCCTTTCCCGCGGCCTATGAAGGCGTCTACAAGCAAAGGCGGTCGGAATGCGGATGGCAGCTCTATGAGGCGGTTGGCATCGAAAAGGGTGACCGCGCGGGATCGGCGCGGCAGATGATGCAGAACTTCCGCTTTTTCGGCGCCCCGCACGTGATGCTGGTCACCACGCCCAAGGCGCTTGGCCCCTACGGTGTGCTCGATTGCGGCGCCTTCGTCACGGCGGCGCTGCTGGCCTTGCAGGCGCGCGGCATCGCGTCGACAGCCATGGCGTCGGTCGCGGGCTATGCGCCGTTCCTGCGCGCGTGGTTCGGGATCGCCGCGGATCGCGACCTGCTGTGCGGTATCGCCTGCGGCTATGCCGATCCGGACCACCCCGCCAACGGTTTTCGGACGACCCGCGCGCCGCTGACCGAAACCGTCGAGTGGCGCTGAAGGCTCAGGCTTCTTCCAGCCGGTCCGTCGCTGGTGGCGGCGCCGTCACAAGGCCCGCCAGCCGGTCATAGAGCGCGGTGTCCATGGCGAAATCCATCCCCGCCAGCGACGGGCGCAACTGTTCGGCCGACCGCGCCGACAGGATCGGCACCGGTTGCGCGGCATGGGCAGCGACCCAGGCCACCGCCAGCGTCGCGGGATCGGTGCCCAGTTCCGCCGCGATGGCGCTCAGTTCGGCGGCGGCGGCGTGCATTTCGGGGCGGCCATAGCGCGCCTTGTAGCGATCGTCTTCGACCAGCCGCCCGGCATCGCCGCGCGCATATTTTCCGGTCAGCAACCCGCCGCCCAGAGGCGAATAGGGCACCGGTACGATGCCTTCGCTGGCGCACATCGGCAGGATCTCGACCTCGGCCTGGCGCTTGACCAGGTTGTACATCGGCTGGATCACGTCGATCCGCACGCCGAAACCCGCCGCCACCGCCTGCGCCTTCATCACCTGCCAGGCGGCGTAATTCGACACGCCGATATGCCGGATCGTCCCCGCCTGCATCAACCCGGCCAAGGTCTCGAAGGTTTCTTCCAGCGGTGTGTCGTCATCCCAGCGATGCATGTACAGCAGATCGACCACGTCCATCCGCAGCCGTTTGCGGCTTTCGTCGAAGGTGGTCAGGATGTTCTTGCGCGACGCGCCGCCGGTATAGCTGGCCTTGGTCGCAACGAAGAGCGCCTCGCGTTCAGCCGCCGCGAATTCGCCCAGCAAGGTTTCGGACGCGCCGTCGGTATAGACGTAGGCCGTGTCGAAATGGACGATCCCGGCGGCGCGGCAGGCGTCATACAGAGCGCGGCTGGCCGACGCGTCGGCCTTGCCACCGAATTGCATCGTGCCGAAAGCGAAGCGGCCCGCGGATGCGCCGGACAGTGTTTTCAGGTCGGGTCTCATGCGCGCTTGGTGCCATGTGCGCCGCGGCTTGGCAAAAGAAATCCCCACGCGGCACGGCGGAACTTTTGACAGGACCCGCCCCGGGATGCGAGCGTGACGCATGGCGGACCGGCAAAAGACACTGGGCATTCTGCTGGCGGCGCATCTGGTCGCCGCGCCCCTGCCTGCCAGCGAATCCTGCACCGAGGACGCGATGATCGTCTTCGACGGGTCGGGGTCTATGGCCGAGACCGGGTTCAACCAGATCGGCGAGGCACGCATCTTCGAGGCCCGTGCGGCCATGCGACGCGCCTTGCCCGGAATCGCGTCGGCGCGCCGGTTGGGGCTGATCGTCTACGGGCCCGGCGAGGCGTGCCAAAGCGTCGATCTGCTGTTCGGCCCGGAACCGGATGCCGCGTCGCGAATTATCGGCGCCGTCGATGCGTTGGAACCGGCCGGCGACACGCCGCTGACCGAAGCCGTGTTCGAAGCCGCCCGGGTGCTGGATTACCGGGCACGGCCCGGTGCCATCGTCCTGGTCACCGATGGCAAGGAAACCTGTGGCGGCGCGCCTTGCCAACTGGCCGCGGAACTGGCCGCCGATGGTGCCGACCTGACCGTGCATGTCATCGGCTTCAAGGTGCGCGGCGAACATTTCGGATGGGCCTCGCAGGGCGAGACGGATTACACCCGCGCTACCGCCGTTGCGCGCTGTCTCGCCGATCGGACAGGTGGGCTCTATGTCAGTGCCGAAACGGTCGACGAGCTGGTCTCGGCGTTGCGCGTCACGCTGGGTTGCGCCGTTCTGGGCCTGGCCGCGCCGGCGACCCGCCTGCGCTGAGCGGAATGATCTCGGTCACGCCGCCCCTGACGAACATCGTACCGCGATTCAACCAGACCACCACCAGGGCCGTGATGGCGAAGATCCACATGTCGTATGGCTGACCGTCGGGCCAAAGCGGGTTGTTGAGCTGGAAGTGGAACAGCGCAGCGATCAGGATCGATCCTCTGCTGGCGTTGAACAGCGGGGTCAGGATCACGCTGACCGCCACCGACCCTACAAGAAACGGCGTGAAGTCCCAGGCACTTTGCGGCGTGCCCGAAAGCAAGAAGGCGGGAAGGTGCCAGACGCCCCAGATCAGCCCCAGCACGGCACCTGCCAGGGCTGGAACCATGTGGCGTTGCAGGATCGGCAACGCATAGCCGCGCCAGCCGAATTCCTCCATCGGGCCGAGGACCAGCATGAACGCGATGGCCGTCAGCGCTGCGCCAAGACCGTCGAAGGGCAGGGCGTGGTCCGCCATACCACCCTTGAGCGCCGCGCCAAGAAAAAAGATCGCCGGGATCGCAATCACCAGAAATGCCAGCCACGCCAACGGGATACGCCAAAGTAGCAGCCGTGACAGAAAGCGCTTCAGGCCACCAAACCCGCCGAACAGCACGACCAGGGACAGGCCGGCGATGGCCGGCGCATAAACAGCCAGAACGAACAGCGGATGACTGCCGCTGGGTGGGCCGAACAGCCGCTCCAGCGGCTGTGGAAACAGCGCGAACAGCACGAAGATGCCCCAGGCCAGGCCAAAGGCGATCAACAGGAACAGCGCGAGTGTTCGACTGGCGATGGTCGGGGATGTCGGGTTCGTCCGCATGCGTCGGCCCTCAGATGCAGTCCATGGAACGATTAGCACGGTGCTTCGAGAGGCGCTTTGATTCCGCGCAAAGGGGCGGAACGACGGGGTGATAGCGTTGTGTCGAATCACGTTCGACGCCTGGCGTGAACCGTCTGGACCGGCGTTTTCGGGGCACGAAATCCGCAACGGCCGACGGCGTACGTGGTCGGGCACTTGGAACCGCATCCGGGCAACGCAAGCAAGAGTTGCAGGGCGTGGAAGATGGGTCGGTACCCGTTGCGCGACGGAGACCTGATCTGAAGGGGGAAACGCGCGTCGCGCGAAACGGACGGGTGTCATTTCGAAATCGCAGGAAAGCGGGAGGAAACCATGACTTTTTTGAAAACATTGGCTTCGGCAGCGTTGGTTCTCGGTTCGGGCGCCGTTCATGCGCAGGATTCGGCATTGGTTCTCGGCAAATCGACCTTCTCGGCGCGCTGTGCGATCTGTCACGGCGATGACGGCAAGGGCGGCGGTGAGATCGCCGGGCTGTTCTCGGTCGCGCCTGCCGACTTGACCGGGCTGTCAAAACGCGCAGGTGGAGCATTCCCGTTCAGCGAGACTTACAGGAACATCGCCGAAGGTATGGACAAGGCCGGCCACGGGGATTCGCAGATGCCGATCTGGGGCGAATACTTCATTGCCGACTCGCTCGTGGATCGGGGAGTGACCCCCGATGACGCGGCGCATATCACGCAAGGACGAATCCTGGCGGTCGTCTACTACCTTCAGTCCATTCAGGAGTAGACGGCACCGGCCGGCCATTCGGCCTTTGTCGGGGTAACTGAAAAAGGCCCCGCCATTGACGGGGCCTTCATGCTGTCAGGTGTCGGGATCAGTTCGGGATGTCGCCCGTCAGACCTTCGACGTAGAAGTTCATGCCCAAAAGGTCGCCATCGCCGGCCACCTCGCCCTCGGCCAGCCAGACCGAACCGTCCTGCTTGTTGATCGGGCCGGTGAAGGGGTGATATTCGCCCGCGCGGATCGCCTCGATCATCGCCTCGGCCTCGGCCTTCACATCCGCCGGCACCGCATCGGTGATCTCGCCGATCTTGACCATTCCCGTGGGAATGCCGTCCCAGGTCTGTACGCTTTCCCAGGTGCCGTCCATCACGGCCTGCACGCGGTCGATGTAGTAGGGCGCCCAATTGTCGATGATGGAGCTGACGCGGGGCAGCGGTGCGTATTCGATCATGTCCGAAGCCTGGCCGAACGTGATGACGCCGCCGGCCTCTTGCGCGGCCGCCTGCGGCGCGGTCGAGTCGGTGTGCTGCAGCACCACGTCCACGCCGTTCTCGATCAGCGCGCGGGCTGCGTCGGCCTCCTTGGCGGGGTCGAACCAGGTAAAGACCCAGACGACCGAGAACTCGACATCCGGGTTGGCCTTTTTCGCGTGTAGATAGGACGCGTTGATGCCGCGGATCACTTCGGGGATCGGATAGGACGCGATATAGCCGATCTTGTTGGTCTTGGTCATCTTGCCGGCGATGTGGCCCTGTACGGCACGACCTTCGTAGAACCGCGCCGAATAGGTCGACACGTTGGGCGCGACCTTGAATCCGGTGGCGTGTTCGAACTTCACGTCAGGGAACTTTTCGGCCACCGCCAGCGTCGCATCCATGTAACCGAAGGAGGTGGTAAAGATGATGTCCGCCCCGGACAGTGCCATCTGGGTGATCGCGCGTTCCGCATCGGCGCCTTCGGGCACGCTTTCCTGGAAGACGGTTTTGACCTTGTCGCCGAAATGCTCCTCGACCGCCAGGCGGCCTTCGTTGTGTTCGAAGGTCCAGCCGCCGTCACCGATCGGGCCGACATAGATGAAACCGGCGGTAATCGGGTCTTGGGCCAGCACTCCGGTGCCGAGCGTCGCCGCCGTGACCGCGGCAAGAAGTGTTTTGAGTCTCATGGTGTTTCCCCTGTGGTGGTTTTTTTAGAGTGGCCTCAGTTCGAGGCATGAAAGGCCCGGCCAAGCGATGCCGGTGCGCCATGCGCGCCTCGGGCCGAGATGATGACCAGCACCAGAATGGTTATCAGATAGGGCGAAGCGGACAAGAGCGCGACGGGCACATTGGCCCCCGCGGCCTGGAGGTTGAGTTGCAGGACGGTGACGCCGCCGAACAAATAGGCTCCCACCAGCACCCGGCCTGCACGCCACGATGCAAAAACCACGATGGCCAGGGCGATCCAGCCCGCGCCCGCGGTCATGCCCTCGGTCCATTGCGGCACCCGCACCAGGCTCAGATAGGCGCCGCCCAGCCCCGCACAGGCGCCGCCGAAGAAGATCGCCAGAAGTCGGATGCGCACGACCCGGTAGCCAAGCGCATGGGCGCTGTCATGGCTTTCGCCGACAGCGCGCAGGATCAGCCCGGCACGGGTGTATTTCAGAAATGCCCAAACCGCGGCGACCATCGCCAGGCTGCAGTAGACCATGAGGTCGTGCGAAAACAGCATCCGCCCCAACACCGGCAAATCGGATAGCGGCCCGAGGTCCAGCTTGGGCAGGGTGGGCGATTTCATGCCCTCGTAGGGCTTGCCGATCAATGCCGACAGGCCCAGTCCCACCAGGGTCAGCCCCAGCCCCGTCGCCACCTGGTTCGACAAAAAGAACTGGGTCAGGATGCCGAAGGACAGGCTCAGCATCGCCGCGGCTGCGGCGGCCGCCAGAAACCCGAGCCCGGGCGAGCCGGTGCTCACCGCAACGGCAAAACCCACCACCGCGCCGGTGATCATCATGCCCTCGACCCCGAGGTTCAACACGCCGGATTTCTCAACCACCATCTCGCCGATCGCGGCCAGCAGGATCGGCGTGGCCGAAATCATGATCGAGGCGATCAGAAGGGTGGGGGAAATCGAGCCGAGATCCATCAAGCCACCTCGCGCTTGCCGATGCGGATGCGGAAATTCGTCAACATGTCGACACCAAGCAGGAAAAACAGCAGCATCCCTTGGAACAACTGGATCGACGCGCCCGGTACGCCCAGCATCAGCTGGGCCAGTTCGCCGCCGATATAGGTCAACGCCATCAGCAACCCCGCCAGAAGGATACCGACCGGGTGCAATCGCCCCAGAAAGGCGACGATGATCGCGGTGAACCCGTAGCCCGAGTTGAAGTCGATGTTCAGCTGACCGGCCGGTCCGGTCACCTCGAACAACCCCGCGAGGCCGGCCAGCAGGCCCGACATGCCCAGGCAGAACAGCACCATACGGGTGGCGCTGACCCCCGCGAAGCGCGCGGCCCGTGGCGCCTCGCCGGCCAGCCGGATGTGATAGCCTTGAATGTGGCGCGTCATCAGAACATAGGCGCCGATCACGGCGACAAAGGCCGCCACGACGCCGAAATGCATGCCGGTGCCGTCGATCAGTTCGGGGTTGTAGGCATTGGGCCAGTCGCGGAAATTGCGGCTGCCCGGAAAGCCGCGGCCTTCGGGATTGCGCAGGAACCCGGATGCGGCGGCTGCAAGTACGTTCTCGGCCACGTAGACCAGCATCAGCGAGACGAGGATTTCGTTGGTGCCGAAACGGGTTTTCAGAATCGCCGGGATCATCGCCCAGGCCCAACCGCCAAGCGCCCCGGCGACAAGCATGACCGGGTAGATCAGCGCGCTGTCCGACGGGTACAGCGCCAGCCCCGCACCCGCGCCACAGATCGCGCCCATGATGTATTGTCCCTCGGCGCCGATGTTCCAGATACCGGCACGGAACCCAACCGATAGGCCGATTGCGATCAGGATCAGCGGCCCGGCCTTGACCAGCAACTGAGGCCGGGTGAAGCCGGCGAATTGTTCGTTGAACAGCGGATCCCAAAAGATCGTGCGGATGGCGGCCGCCGGGTCGATGCCGAGCGCCGCGAACATCAACCCGCCCGAGAGCATCGTCAGCACCACAGCCACGATCGGGGTCGTGACCGACCACAGCCGCGAAGGCTGGGGGCGTTTTTCGAGCGCGATCATGCAGCCCCCGCCGAACCGACATGGGCGACTTCCATGTCATGCGCGCCGCCCATCATCAGCCCGATCTGCTCGATGTCCAGGTCTGACACCGCCCGGGCGGGCGACAGCCGACCTTCGTTCAACGCCGCGAAACGGTCGGCGATTTCCATCAGTTCGTCCAGATCCTGACTGATGACAACGATCGCGGCACCGTCCGCCGCCAGGTCCAGCAGCGCCTGCCGGATCGCCGCTGCGGCGGCGGCGTCGACGCCCCAGGTCGGCTGGTTGATGACAAGCACGCGGGGATTCTGCACGATTTCCCGGCCGACCACGTATTTCTGCAGGTTGCCGCCCGACAGCGCCCGTGCCGCCACCTCGGTGCCCGGGGTGCGCACGTCGAACCGGTCGATCACGCGTTGCGCGAAAGCGCGCGCCTGCGGCCAGCGGATGAAACCTCGGTGCACCAGCCGTTCACGCAAAGCCGCCGTCAGGATGCCGTTTTCCGTCAACGTCATGTTGGGTGCCGCGGCGTGGCCCAGCCGTTCTTCGGGGCCCGACAAACACCCCATTCCCCGCCGTGCCACCGGGCCGGCCCGGCTGACATCGGTCCCTTCCAGCCAGATCGACCCGGCGGGTGCCGCGCGTTCCCCCGACAACGCCGCCAGCAATTCATCCTGCCCGTTGCCCGCCACGCCGCCGATCCCCAGGATTTCGCCTGTGCGCACTGCGAAACCGACATCGCGCAACGGCGTGCCGAAGGCGCCGGGCGCCGGCAGGCTCAGCCCCCTGACCTCCAGCATCACCTCGCCCGGTGTCGTGCCGCGGGCCTGCGGAGCGGAAAAGCTCGCCCCGACCATCATTTCCGCCATCGCGCGTGCCGTCGTCTCGGCCGGTGTGCAGGTGCCTACCACCTTGCCCAGCCGCAAGATCGTGGCGTGGTCGCACAGCGCGCGGATTTCTTCCAGCTTGTGCGAGATGTAGAGGATCGATGTGCCCTCGGCCTTCAGCTTGCGCAGGGTCTGGAACAGGATGTCGACTTCCTGCGGCGTCAGAACGCTGGTCGGCTCATCCATGATCAGCAGGCGCGGATTCTGCAGCAGGCAGCGGATGATCTCGACCCGCTGGCGTTCGCCCGCCGACAAGGTGCCGACGATGCGGCCGGGATCGAGCGGCAGGCCGTAGGTTTCCGATACCGCGCGTATCTGCCGGGCCAGGTCGCGAAGGCCGGGCGGCTTTTCCATCCCCAGGGCCACGTTCTCGGCCACGCTGAGCGCGTCGAAAAGCGAGAAATGCTGAAACACCATCGCCACCCCGGCGCGCCGGGCTTCGCTGGGTTCGGCCGGCGCATAGGGGGCGCCATCGTAGGTCATCGAACCGCTGTCCGGCGCGACCAGTCCGAAGATCATCTTGACCAGTGTGGACTTGCCCGCGCCGTTTTCGCCCAGCAACGCGTGAATCTCGCTGCGCCGGATGGCGAAGGACACGCCGTCATTGGCGATCACGCCGGGATAGGCCTTGGTCAGGCCGTCGATGCTGAGGAGGATGTCGTCCAAGCCGTGTTCTTCCCTGTCCCCATCTTCAGTAGCTGCGCGGCGACCCCGATGGCAATGGCCTGGGGCTGCTTGCCCAGGGATTTGTCGCCGATCGGGCAGGCGATGCGCGCGATGGTTGCATCGGCGTGGCCAAGCGCGCGCAGCCGGCTGGCAAAGCGCGCCTTTTTGGTGTCCGACCCGATCAGCCCGGCCCATCCGAACCTGTGGCGCAGCAGGGCATCGCACAGGCGCAGGTCCAGTTCGTGGCTGTAGGTCAGCACCAGGTGGGCCGCGTCGTCGGGCGCGCGCGGCATCAACAGCACCGGGTCCGTGGCGGGCAGGGCGGTCACACCGGCGGGGATGTCCTGCGGAAACCGTCCCGGGCCGGTATCCACCCAGGTGATGTCGTGTCGATGCAGCGGCGCGACCACGTCGACGATGGCCCGCCCGACATGGCCCGCGCCCCAGATCCAGAGCGGCATGCGCTGCGCGGCGATGGCCTCTACCATCCAGCCTTGCACCAGTTGCGCCACCGGTGCTTCGCCGCGCGCTCGGGCACGATCCAGAATACGCGCCACGCCCAACGGCATTGCGCCCGGTCCGCGCGCAAAGACGGTTTCGCCTTGCAGGGCGTCCAATGCGGCCGCGTCGAAATGCTCGGTCCAGAGCGCCACCGCACCGCCGCAGCATTGCCCCAGGGACGGCCCGAGAGGGTGCCGCGAAAGCCCCTGCCGCGCGAAGGCCCGTGCCACCGCTTCGTATTCAAGCGCGCCGCCGCCGATCGTGCCCGACTGCCCGAAACCGTCGCATTCCGACCAGACCAGCATCGCCGCACCCACCTCGCGCGGGGCCGAGCCGCGCACCTCGGCCACGACGACCCGTGCCACCCGGCCGTGGGCGGCCACCGCATCGCGCAAGGCATCGAGATCAAGCGCCATCGCGCGCTCTCCCCACCGCGTTCAGCACCTCTTCGGTGGTGGCGGGCGCGTTCAGCGCGGGGTAGCCCGGTCCGCAGGCCGCCACCGCGTCGGACAGCGCCAGGAAGGCCGAGATGCCCAGCATGAAGGGCGGTTCGCCCACGGCCTTGGAACGATAGATCGTGTTCTCGCGGTTCTCGCCATCCCACAGCGCGACGTTGAACACTGCCGGCCGGTCCGAACAGGCGGGGATCTTGTAGGTCGACGGCGCATGCGTGCGCAGCCGTCCGGTCTCGTCCCAGACCAGCTCCTCGGTGGTCAGCCAGCCGGCGCCCTGCACATAGCCGCCCTCGATCTGGCCGGTATCGATCGCCGGGTTCAGCGACCGTCCGCAATCATGCAGGATATCCGCGCGCAGGATGCGGTATTCCCCGGTCAGCGTGTCGATCGCCACCTCGGTGCAGGCCGCGCCGTAGGCAAAGTAGAAAAACGGCCGGCCTTCACCCTTTTTCCGATCCCAACTGAGCTTGGGCGTCTTGTAGAAGCCCGTCGATGACAGGCTGACGCGGCCTTCGTAGCAAAGCCGTGCGGCGTCGGCGAACGACATGGACCGCCCGGCGACGTCGACTTGCCCATCGGTAAAGGTCACCCTGTCGGCCGTGCTCTGGTGCAACGTCGCAAGGTAGGCCGCCATCCGGTCGCGGATCGTGTCGCAGGCCGCGCGCACCGCCATGCCGTTCAGATCCGACCCCGACGAGGCCGCCGTAGCCGACGTGTTGGGCACCTTGGCCGTATCGGTGGCGGTAATGCGGATCGCCTCCGGCGGCAGGCCGAAACGGTCGGCTGCCACCTGCGCCACCTTCTGGAACAGACCCTGGCCCATCTCGGTCCCGCCATGGTTCATCGCGACCGAGCCGTCCTGGTAGACATGAACAAGCGCGCCGGCCTGGTTGAGATGGGTCAGCGTGAAGGAAATACCGAACTTCACCGGGGTCAGCGCGATGCCGCGCTTCAGCACCGGATGGCTGTCGTTCCAGTCCGCCACCGCCGCCCGCCGCGCCGCGTAGTCGCTGGTCCGAGCCAACCGTTCGGTCATCTCGTGCAGGATGAAATCCTCGACCGGCTGGCCATACGGGGTGATCCCCTGCTTCTCTGGTTCGGAAATATCCTCGGGGGGGCTCGGCTTTGCCGAGCGGGGGGCAGACAGCCCCCCTCCCACGCCGGGATAGTAGTTCACCCGCCGCACCTCCAACGGATCACGTCCCAGCACATGGGCGACGTGGTCCATCACCCGTTCGATCCCCAGCATCCCCTGCGGGCCGCCGAAGCCGCGAAAGGCGGTGGCGCTTTGCGTGTTGGTTTTCAGACGGTGCGACTCGATCCGCACCGCGGGCAGGTCATAGGCGTTGTCGGCATGCAGCATGGCGCGGTCGGCCACCGGCAGCGACAGGTCCTGCGCCCATCCGCAGCGCACCAGGTGGACAAATTCCACACCACGCAGCCGGCCGTCATCGTCGAACCCGGCACTGTATTCGATGCGGAAATCGTGACGCTTGCCGGTGATCATGAAATCGTCGTCGCGGTCGTACCGCATCTTGGCCGGCCGGCCGGTGGCGGCAGCGACCACGGCGCAGGCCACGGCCAGGGCGTTGCCCTGGCTTTCCTTGCCGCCGAACCCGCCGCCCATGCGTCGGGTTTCCACCCGCACCGCGTGCATCGGCAGGCCAAGCGCATGGGCCACCTTGTGCTGGATCTCGGTCGGGTGCTGGGTCGAGGCATGCACCAGCATGTCGCCGTCTTCCTGCGGCAGGGCCAGCGCGCATTGGCCTTCGAGATAGAAATGCTCCTGCCCGCCGATGGCGATCTGGCCTTCGACGCGGTGCGGCGCATCGTCGATCGCCTCGCCCGCATCGCCGCGTTCCCAGACCAGCGGCCCGTCCTCGAACCGGCTGTCGGTGTCCAGCGCATCTTCGACGTTCAGGACCGCATCGCGCTCCTGTACCTCGATCCTGGCCAGTCGCGCCGCGCGGCGGGCGGTGTGATGGCTGGTGGCGGCGACCAGAAAGACCGGTTGGCCGCAATAGCGGATGCTGTTGCCCGACAACAAGGGTTCGTCATGCGCCGAAGGCGAGCAATCGCAATCCGACGGCAGGTCCGCGGCCTCCCAGACGCCGACGACGCCGGGCGCAGCGCGCACCGCGTCGAGATCGAGCGCGGTGATCCGGCCCGCCGCCACCGTGCTCAGCCCGAAGGCCAGGTAAAGGCAGCCGCGCGGTGTCGGGATATCGTCGACATACCGCGCGGTTCCGGTGACATGCAGCCGGGCTGCGTCATGGGGCAGCGGGTTCGAGACGCTCATGGCGAAACCCTCCGGACATCGGTTTCGGCACCCAGATCCTCGAGCAGGAAGCGCGACAGCATGTTGCGCGCCGTGGTCAGTCTGTAGGACGCGCTGGCGCGCATGTCGGACAGGGGTGCGAAATCGTCTTCCCACGCATCCCAGGTGGCGGCGACGCCGTCTTCGTTCCAGGGTTGACCGGTTAGTGCGGCCTCGACCGCGCTGGCGCGTTTCGGGATGCCCGCCATCCCGCCGAAGGCGATCCGCGCCGATTGCACCACACCGTCGGAAACGGCGATGTTGAATGCGCCGCAGACCGCCGAGATATCCTGGTCGAAGCGTTTCGACAGCTTGTAGACCCGCAGCCGGTCGGCCTGGACGGGGATCGTCACCGCCTCGACGAATTCTCCGGGGTGGCGGTCCTGCTTGCCGTAATCGAGAAAGAATTCCTCCAGAGGCAGCTCGCGCCGGGTATCGCGGAATCGCAAATGCAGCGTCGCGCCGAGCGCGATCAGCGGCGGCGGATTGTCCCCGATGGGCGAGCCGTTGGCGATGTTGCCGCCGATCGTCGCCGCCGCACGAACCTGGACCGAACCGTAGCGCCGCAGCATCTGCGCGTAGGACGGGTGGCGTGTCTGAACCGCGCGCAGCACGCGATCCATCGTCACCCCGGCGCCGATCCGCAGCCCGGCAGCGGTTTCCTCGATCCCTTGCAGATCGGCGCAGCGGCCCAGAAAGATCACCTCGCCCGGATCGCGCATCTGCTTGGTCACCCAAAGACCGACATCCGTGGCGCCCGCGACCAGCGTGGCGCCCGCGTGCCGGGCGTAAAGCTCGGCAAGATCGTCCGCCGTTTCGGGCGCGTGGAACGGCGCAGGGGGGCTGTCTGCCCCCCGCTCGGCAAGGCCGAGCCCCCCTGAGGATATTTCGGAACCAGAGAAGGGCAGGTCGTCCCGCATCCAGTCCGGGGCGGGGTGCCCGGCTGCGGATTGCGCGGCGCGGATGATCGGTGCGTAACCGGTACAGCGGCACAGATTGCCTGCCAGCGCGTCGTCGTAATCGGTTTCCGCGTTCAGATGCGCGGTGGCCATCGAGACCACGAAGCCGGGCGTGCAAAAGCCGCATTGGCTGCCATGGTGGTCGATCATCGCGCGCTGCACCGGGTGCAGGCTGCCATCCGGGCCGGAGATGCCTTCGACGGTGCGCACAGCCTTGCCGTGCAATTGCGGCAGGAACAGGATGCAGGCGTTGAACGGTCGTGCGCCGTCGCCGTCCGTGACCATCACGGTGCAGGCGCCGCAATCGCCTTCGTTGCAGCCTTCCTTTGTCCCGGTCAGCCCGCGCGTGTCACGAAGCCAATCCAGCAGGGTTGCGGTCGGTTCCGGATGTTGCAGCGTCACGCTCTCTCCGTTGAGAAGAAAGGTGATGTCCATGTCGATAAACCTGCCGCCTTACCAAGTGCCCCCGAAGATCGGGTTGCGCGCCCTCGATGCGGCGTAGAAGACGCGCGTGGTTGCGTTTTTCGCCGCAAGCCTAGGAGCGGGCGCCGCGCCGACGCAAGCGGAAACTGGGATCGCGTCGGGCCTTGCGCGGTTGTTGCCGGTTATTCGGTCGACCGGATCGAAGGCGGCATGCGCCAGATCAAGGTTCGCGCAGTAGCCAGAGACCAAGATCGGGTCATGCGACTCGCACTTCTGATCGTTCTGGTTCTTCTTGCCGCGCTGGCCATGGCCCAGCTCTTGGGCATGTGGCGGCTGGCACGGCTGCAGAACGGTTTGGTCCGGGCGATCACCGGTGGTCCGGTCGCCACCGCGACCCGTGCCGACCTGCCGCCGATCGTCGCCGCCTTCGCGGAACGCAATGGCGGGGGCGGCAGTGGCCAGCGCTATGTCCACCTGACCCAGGAGGCCGAGATGATCCTGGCGCCGCGGCCCGACTGGCAGCCGATGAATGCGCAGCAATGGATCGGCCTGGGAACGGCGGGATTTCTGTGGCGCGCCGACCTGGCGGGCGTCGGGCCTTTTGCAAGGGTGGTGGTGATCGACGCCTATACCGGTGGCGAGGGGCGTCTGGCGGCGCGGTTGTTCGGATCGGTTCCGGTCGCCGACATGCAGAGCGGCGTCTTGGACCGGTCCGAGGCGATGCGTTATCTTGCCGAGTTGCCCTGGGTGCCCGACGCGATTCTGCACAATCCCGACCTGGTCTGGCGGCAGATCGGCCCCGACCAGGTGTCGGTTTCCCTGGCTGTCGGTGCCGAGGTCGCAGCCGTCACCTTCACGTTCGATTCCGCTGGCGACATCGCCTTCGTCGAGGCGCCGGACCGTCCCGCCACCTCTCCGGACGGCACCGTCATTGCGCGCCCCTGGTATGGCCGGTTCTGGGATTACGACCGGATCGGCGGGCGGCGCATTCCCCTGCGCGGCGAGGTCGGTTACGGCACGGCGGACAGCCACGAACTGTATTGGCGCGGAACCGTCACGGGTTATTCGCTGCATCCCTGAGCATCACGCCTTTTGCCCCGCCGCGGGCTGGGCTAGCCTCGGGGCATGAGCAGCGATCCCCGATTCATCCACCTTCGCGTCCACACCGAGTATTCGCTGTTGGAAGGCGCGGTCCGGCTCAAGTCGCTGCCCGACCTGTGCCGGAAAGCAGATATGCCGGCGGTGGCGGTGACCGACACCAACAACCTGTTCGCGGCGCTGGAGTTTTCCGTCGCCTCCAGCGGCGCGGGCGTACAGCCGATCATCGGCTGCCAGATCGACCTGCGCCATGTCGAGCCCGAACCGGGTCAGCGGCCGCGCGACCCCGCGCCGGTCGTCCTGCTGGCCCAGAACGAGACCGGCTACGAGAATCTGATGAAGCTGAATTCGTGCCTGTACCTGCGGCGGGACGGCGCGTTGCCGCATGTGACGCTGGACGAATTGCAACGGCATGGCGACGGGCTGATCTGTCTCAGCGGCGGGCCCGAGGGGCCGGTGGGCATGTTGTTGCAGCAGGGGCAGGCCGCCGCGGCGCAGACCTTGCTGACCCGGCTGCACGGCATCTACCACGACCGGCTCTATGTCGAACTGCAGCGCCACCCGGGCGAGGATGGCAGCGCGCCCGAGGCCGAACGTCTGACCGAACGCGGCTTTGTCGAGATGGCCTATGAGATGGGGCTGCCGCTGGTCGCCACCAACGATGTCTATTTCCCGAAATCCGACATGTACGAGGCGCATGACGCGCTGATCTGCATCGCCGAGGGTGCCTATGTCGACCAGCAGGAACCGCGCCGCCGCCTGACGCCTCAGCACTATTTCAAGAGCCCGCAGGAAATGGCGGTGCTGTTCGCCGACCTGCCAGAGGCGCTGGAGAACACCGTCGAGATCGCGCGGCGCTGCGCCTTCATGGCCTACAAGCGCGATCCGATCCTGCCGCGCTTTGCCGAGAACGAGGTCGAGGAACTGCGCCGCCAGGCGAAGGAAGGGCTGGCGGAACGTCTGGCGGTGATCCCGCACGCGGCGCCGGTCGAAGAATACGAAAAGCGGCTGGAATTCGAGCTGGGCATCATCGTGGGGATGGGCTTTCCCGGCTATTTCCTGATCGTCGCCGACTTCATCAAATGGGCCAAGGATCAGGACATCCCGGTTGGGCCGGGGCGGGGGTCGGGCGCCGGCAGCCTGGTGGCCTATGCGCTGACCATCACCGACCTGGACCCGCTGCGCTATTCCCTGCTGTTCGAGCGCTTCCTGAATCCCGAGCGGGTCAGCATGCCCGATTTCGACATCGACTTCTGCATGGACCGCCGCGAAGAGGTGATCGGCTATGTCCAGCAGAAATACGGCCACGACCGGGTGGCGCAGATCATCACCTTCGGCGCGCTGCTGTCCAAGGCGGCGGTGCGTGATGTGGGCCGCGTCTTGCAGATGCCCTATGGCCAGGTCGACCGGTTGTCCAAGATGATCCCGGTCGAAGGGGTCAAGCCCGTCAGCATCGAAAAGGCGCTGGCCGACGAGCCGCGTCTGCGCGAAGAGGCCAGGGCCGAAGAGGTGGTGGACCGGTTGCTGACCTACGGCCAGCAGGTCGAAGGGCTGTTGCGCAACGCGTCGACCCATGCCGCCGGCGTTGTGATCGGCGACCGTCCGCTGGACGAGCTCGTACCGCTCTACCGCGATCCACGTTCGGAAATGCCGGCCACCCAGTTCAACATGAAATGGGTCGAGGCGGCGGGGCTGGTCAAGTTCGACTTTCTGGGTCTGAAGACCCTGACAGTGATCCAGAATGCCGTCGATCTGATCCTGAAGACCGGCCGCGCGCTGCACATCGCCGCCGACGGGACCGAGCTTTACGACCCTGCCCCGGGGGCCGAGAACCAGATCAACGCCATCCCGCTGGACGACGAGCGATCCTACAAGCTGTACGCGGCCGCCAGGACGGTCGCCGTGTTCCAGGTGGAAAGCTCGGGCATGATGGATGCGCTCAAGCGCATGAAGCCCACTTGCATCGAGGACATCGTTGCGCTGGTTGCCCTTTACCGGCCCGGTCCGATGGAGAACATCCCGACCTATTGCGAGGTCAAGAACGGCCTGCGCGAACGCGACAGCCTGCATCCCACGATCGATCACATCCTGGACGAAACCCAGGGCATCATCGTCTACCAGGAACAGGTGATGCAGATCGCGCAGGAGATGGCCGGCTACAGCCTTGGCGGGGCCGACCTGCTGCGCCGCGCCATGGGCAAGAAGATCCAGGAGGCGATGGACGCCGAACGCCCGAAATTCCTGGATGGCGCCGCCAAGAACGGCGTCGACAAGGACAAGGCGCTGGAGGTCTGGAACCTTCTCGACAAGTTCGCGAATTACGGCTTCAACAAATCGCATGCCGCGGCTTACGCAGTGGTCAGCTACCAGACCGCATGGCTCAAGGCCAATCACCCGGTCGAGTTCATGGCCGGCGTGATGAACTGCGACCTGCACCTGACCGACAAGCTGGCGGTCTATTTCGAAGAGGTGAAGAAGGGCCTGGGCCTGCCTTACGTGCCGCCCTGCGTGAACCGCAGCCAGGCGACCTTCGATGTGCATGACGGGCACCTGGTCTATGCCCTGGGCGCGCTCAAGAATGTCGGGGTCGAGGCGATGCGCCTGGTGGTCGAGGGGCGTCGCGCCGAAGGCGCGCAGGGCGAAAACGGCGACAAGCCCTTTGCCACGCTGTTCGACTTTGCCCGAAGGGTCGATCTGAAACGGATCGGCAAGCGGCCGCTCGAGATGATGGCGCGGGCCGGTGCCTTCGACGTGCTTGACGCGAACCGGCGTCGGGTGTTCGACAGCCTGGATGCCTTGGTGGCCTATTCCGCGGCGATCCACGACCAGAAATCGTCGAACCAGGTGTCCCTGTTCGGCGAGGCCGGCGATGACCTGCCCGAACCGCGCCTGTCGCCGGTGGCTGACTGGCTGCCCGCCGAACGGCTGAGCGAGGAATTCAAGGCGATCGGCTTTTACCTGTCCGGCCATCCGCTGGACGATTACATGGCGCCGTTGAAACGCGCCGGCGTGCTGACGCTGGACGAAGTGACGGCCAAGGCAGAGGCGGCGCCGCTGGTGGCCAAGCTGGCCGGTGTCGTCGCCGGCCGGCAGGAACGCAAATCGGCGCGCGGCAACCGCTTTGCCTTTTGCCAGCTTTCCGACACCACCGGCGCCTACGAGGTCACGCTGTTCTCGGACACGCTGGAAGAGGCGCGCGACCACCTCGAAACGGGTGCCAAGGTCGTGGTCACGGTCGAGGCGACGATGGAGGCCGACCAGCTCAAGCTGCTGGGCCGCGCGGTGCAACCGGTCGACACCGTGGCGGCTGGCGCCGGTGTCGCGGGCCTGCGCATTTTCGTCGAGACGCCCGAGGCCGTTCCGAATCTGGCTTCGGTGCTGGGCCGGGCGGCCGAGCAGATGCCCCGGACGGCGCGCGGACCGGTGCGGCTGTGCCTGAGCGATGCCGGCCTGCCCGGCGAGGTCGAGATCGACCTGCACCAGGAATTCCCTGTGACGCCCGAGATCCGCGGTGCCATCAAGTCGCTGCCCGGGGTGATGGCCGTCGAGGAGTTCTGAGCGCCGCTCGCTGGACGGCTTGTGGCGTAGCAGGTAAACCGGTTCGGGGCGACGGAGAGGGGATGATGCGCGGGATAGCGATCGGATTGCTGGTGCTGAGCCTTGCCGCGGGCTGCGGCGATGCGCTGGACGACGTGCCGAAACTGGCCGATCTCGACGTGCCCGAAAACGCGGCTCAGGCCGAAGCGCTGGCAGCGCCCGCCGGTGACGAAACCGCGATAGCCGATGCGCCTGCGCCGGCCATCGCCGAAGACGAGAAACCGCGCCGCGGGCTGTTGGGCTTTCTGCGTGCCCGCGCCGACGCCGCGCAATCGCCCGTGCAGCAGGACGACGCAGCGGTTCCGCAAGACGTGGCACCGGCAGGGTCCGCGATGGCTGAACCCGCCCCCGACGCCGAACCGGCCGTTCCCGCTGCAACGGAACCACGCCGCGGCGGCCTGTTTGCCGCGTTGCGCGGTGGAAACACGGCAGCCGACAGCACGACGCCGACGCGTGGCGCCCCGCCGCCCGGCGCGCCCGACTACGAGCAGGTCGGCCCCGGCGTGACGCTGCCCTACGGCCAGATCGCGCGGCTTTGCGGCACGCCGGTCAACCGGCTGGGACGCGAGGTGGGTCGTTATCCCGAACGCGGGCGCGGCTATGTTCTTTACGACACGGCTCCGGGCAGTACCGCTCCGCACACCTTTTTCGTGACCGGGTTCGACGATGGCTGCGCGCGCCAGTTCACCGCGGCTCTGGCGCTGTTCGGATCGCCCGAAATGCACGAACAGCTGCGCTACGGCGCGCCGTCCAAGACCCTTCCGGTTTCCGAGACCGATGCCGCCTACGAGACGATCAAGTCGCGCGTCTGCCGCGTTGGCGAGGGCAGACCCTGCGGCGCGCGCATGTCGACGCTGGCCCGCGACACGGCTTTCCTGAGCGTATACGAGCGGTTCGGCGACAACGTGCGCTGGAAGAACATCCTGCTGCACGACGGCAAGGTCGCGGCGCTGGACATCAAGTCCAAGTGATCAGTAATGCGGTGGCCGTTCGTCGCCCATCACCACACCGCCGGTGGCTTCGGCCTCGCGCGCGGCTTCGCGCTCCAACAGCATCCTGACCCGCGCCGTCAGGCGGTCGATCTCGCGGTCCTGGCGGGCGACGACCGAGGACAGGTCGTCGACGATCCGCAGCAGGTCGGCGAGGCGTTCTTCGAGCTGGGTCTGGCGGTCGGTCACGGCGGCGGAGAGTTCGATTGCAGAGGTGGAGGGGGCTTTCTGCCCCCGCTTGCCTGCGGCAAGCCCCCCGAGGATATTTCCAGCTAGGTGAAGCTGCAAGTCGGTCGCTTGCCCCGCCGCGGCGAAGCCGATAAACGGGCCGCGGATTTGCAGCCGAGGCGGACCGATGGCCAAAGACAAGAAGACCCCGCGCCCCAAGGCCCAGACGCCCAAGGGTTTCCGCGATTATTTCGGCGCCGAGGTGACCGAGCGCAGCGAAATGCTGCGCCAGATCGCCGGGGTTTATCACGCCTATGGTTTCGACGCCTTGGAAAGCGCCGCGGTCGAGACGGTCGAAGCCCTGGGAAAGTTCCTGCCCGATGTGGATCGCCCGAACGAGGGCGTCTTTGCCTGGGAGGATGACGACGAGGGCTGGCTGGCCTTGCGTTATGACCTGACGGCGCCGCTGGCGCGCGTTTACGCCCAGCACCGCAACGACCTGCCGCTGCCGTATCGCCGCTATGCGATGGGTCCGGTCTGGCGCAACGAAAAGCCCGGCCCGGGGCGGTTCCGGCAGTTCTATCAATGCGACGCGGATACCGTGGGCGCGGTGTCGGTCGCCGCGGATGCCGAGATCTGCGCCCTGCTGGCCGATTGCCTCGAGGTCGTGGGCATTCCGCGCGGCGATTACGTGGTGCGGGTCAACAACCGCAAGGTGCTGAACGGCGTGCTCGAGGTCATGGGCCTGAAGGACGACGAGCAGCGCGCCGCCGTGCTGCGCACCATCGACAAGTTCGACAAGGTGGGCGAGACGGGCGTGCGCGAATTGCTGGGCAAGGGACGGCTGGATGCGTCAGGCGCCTTTATCGAAGGGGTGGGTCTGAGCGATGCGCAGGCCGGACCGGTCGTCGCCTTCCTGACCTCCAAGGGCGCGACCTCTGCCGACACTCTCGCCAACCTGCGCGCTGCCATCGGCGGCTCTGCCATCGGCGCCGAGGGCGTGGCCGAACTGGAGCAGATCGCGGCGCTTCTCGATGCGCAGGGCTATGGCCCCGACCGGATCGAGATCGATCCCTCGGTCGTGCGCGGGTTGGGCTATTACACCGGCCCGGTCTTCGAGGCCGAGCTGACCTTCGAGATTCTCGACGACAAGGGGCGCAAGCGGCAGTTCGGCAGCGTCGCCGGCGGCGGGCGCTATGACGACCTGGTCAAGCGCTTTACCGGCCAGGCGGTGCCCGCGACCGGCGTATCCATCGGCGTCGACCGTCTGCTGGCGGCCTTGCGCGAAAAGGGCCGGATCGGCAGCGAAAGCCGGGGCCCGGTCGTCGTGACCGTGATGGACCGCGACCGGATGGCGGATTACCAGACCATGGTGGCCGAATTGCGTTCGGCCGGCATCCGCGCCGAGGTCTACCTGGGCAATCCCAAGAACTTCGGCAACCAGTTGAAATACGCCGACAAGCGGCAATCGCCGGTCGCGGTGATCGAGGGAGCGGACGAAAAGGCCAACGGCGTCGTGCAGATCAAGGACCTGATCCTGGGCGCGCAGATCGCCGAGAACGCCAGCCTCGAGGAATGGAAGGAGCGCCCCAGCCAGATCGAGGTGCCCCGTGCCGACCTGGTGGCGCAGGTGCGCGCGATGCTGGACAGCCAGGGATGAGCCTGGCCGCCGAACGCGCCGAGGCTGCGCGTCTGCGCGCCGCATTTCAGGCTGCGGGCGCGCAGCCGGTGGAATGCGCGGTTCTGCAACCGGCCGAGACGCTACTGGACCTCTATGGCGAGGATATCCGCGGACGCGCCTACATAACCGCCGACCCGGCCCGCGGCGAAGTCATGCTGCGCCCGGATTTCACCGTGCCCGTGGTGCAGGAACACATGCACAATGGCGCCGAGCCCGCGCGCTACACCTATTCCGGCACGGTGTTCCGCCGGCAGGATTCCTTTCCGGAGCGGGATTCGGAATTCGTGCAGGTCGGCTATGAGGTGTTCGACCGCACCGATCCCGAGGCCGCCGATGCCGAGGTCTTCGCGCTGTTCGCCGACACGCTGGACGGGCTGGGCCTGCGCCCGGTGACCGGCGATATCGGCATCCTGACCGCGGCGGTCGAGGGGTTGCGGACGACCGAGGCGCGCCGCGCGGCACTGCTGCGCCACATCTGGCGACCACGGCGTTTTCGGGCATTGCTCGACCGGTTCTCGGGCAAGACCCCGGTGCCGCCGACACGGGCCGCGCTGCTGGACGATCCCGACCCGATGGCCAAGGCAGGTCCGGTGATCGGGCTGCGCAGCCGGGCCGAGATCGCGGCGCGGATCGAAGTGCTGCGCGACGATGCCGCGCAACCGCCGCTATCGCGCGAAGAGGTCGTTCTGATCGAGGCACTGCTGAAGGTGGCCGAAACCTGCCCCTATGCTTTGGAACACCTGCGCGACATTGCCGTCGACATGCCATCGGTGGGAGCCGCGGTCGACCGGCTTGCGCGGCGATGCGAGGCGATGGCAGCGCGCGGCGTTGCCGTGGACCGTCTCGATTTCGAGGCCAGCTATGGCCGCACGTCGATGGAATATTACGACGGGTTCGTCTTTGGCTTCGTCAGCCCCGACAGACCGGACCTGCCGCCGGTCGCGACCGGCGGGCGCTACGACGCGCTGACCCTGCGGTTGGGCAACGGTGCCGCGATCCCGGCGGTGGGCGGCGTCATCCGGCCTGGCCTGGTCCTGACATTGCGAGGCGCGGCATGAGTGTGAAACTGGGCGTGCCGTCCAAGGGGCGGTTGATGGAGAAGACCTTCGACTGGTTTGCCGAGCGCGGTATCACGCTGGAACGCACCGGGTCGGAGCGCGAATACTCGGGCGCGGTCAATGGCATCGACAACATGGCGCTGGTGCTTTTGTCGGCGGGCGAGATCCCGCGCGAACTGGCCGCGGGGCGGATCCACCTTGGCGTGACCGGCACAGACCTGGTTCAGGAAAAGCTGGTGCAGTGGGATCAGAAGGTCGAACCGCTGGCCGAACTCGGCTTCGGTTTTGCCGACCTCATCGTTGCAGTGCCAAGCGCCTGGGTCGATGTCGACACGCTGGACGATCTTGACGCAGCGGCGGCGGCCTTTCGCGCCAGGCACGGCTTTCGGATGCGCATAGCCACCAAGTATCACCGGCTTGTGCGCGCCTATCTGCGCCGGGGGGGCGTGGCGGATTACCAGCTTGTCGACAGCCAGGGCGCGACAGAAGGCACCATCCGAAACCGCACTGCCGAGGCGATCGCCGACATCACCTCGACCGGCGAGACGCTGCGCGCCAATCATCTCAAGATTCTGTCCGAAGAACCGGTGCTGCGCAGTCAGGCGACCTTGTTCCGCAGCCGCAGTGCCGCGATGACCGACCAGGACCGCATGACCATGGCCGAACTGACGACCCGGCTGGCCGTCTGAGCGTCAGCGAATGCGCGCGGTCACCAGATCGCGCACCGGCACCCGGGCGCGCAACCGCGTGGCCAGCAGGACCAGCCCCGCGATCTTGCGCTGAAGGTAGATCGCGTCGAAAGGCGGGATTTCGCGGAATGCCTCGTCCGTGCCCAGCCGCATGCCTTCGCGCCGCAAGGCCGCAAGCACCGAGGTATCGCCGAAGTCATGTCCGCTTTCGGCCAGCACCGGCTGCGCGAGGTCGGTCATCGCCATGATGATGTCCTGCTGTCGCGGCGGGGTGGCCTCCGAGAAATAGCCGATGGCGATCAAGCCCGCGCGTAGGCGGTCGCGGTCGCCGGCCAGCGCAGCGGTCAGAAGGTCATGGAACCGCGCGACCAGAGGTTCGGGAATGTCGCGTGTTGCGCCGAAATCCAGCAAGACGATCCGCCCGGTTTCCGACTGGTATCGGTAATTCGCGAAATTCGGATCGGTCTGGACCCGGCGCCAGCCGAACAGCTCTTGCAGGAACAGCGCCACCAGGCGCGACATGGTTCTATCGCGGTCATCCTGTGGAGCGGTTTCGAGTGTGTCGATGGGCGTGCTTTCGACGAAGTCCATCGCCAGGATGTCATCGGTCGATAGGTCGTCATGCGGACGCGGCACGATGAAGTCCGTCGAACCTTTGAGCTGTTCAGCGAAGAATGCCAGTTGACGCGCCTCGCGGCGGTAGTCGGCCTCTTCGTGCAATTGCCGCCGCGCTTCGTCCAGCAGCGGGGCGAGATCGATATCGCGCGGCAACAGGCCGGACAGGCGCAACAGCGTGCCGACGTTGCGGATGTCGGAGTCGATCGCGGCCCGGACACCGGGATACTGGATCTTCAGCGCCAGCTCCCGACCGTCCTGCGCCACCGCCCGGTGGACCTGCCCGATCGAAGCGGCGGCCACGGGACGCACGTCGAAGCGCTTGAACCGCTTGAGGAAATCCGGCCCATAGTTACGGATCAGCACCTGCTTGAGCTGCGCGGGCGGCATGTAGTGGGCGTCGGCGCGCAGATGGGCCAGAACGCGGGCCAGTTCCTCGGGCAGGAAATCGCCCGCCTCCATCGACAGCAGTTGTCCCAGTTTCATCGCCGCGCCGCGCATCTGCGCCAGCTGTTCGGTGATGCGGTGGGCGTTGCCGGGCGTCAGCAGCAGATCGCGCGCGCGGGGGCGCTGGCCGCTGGCCAACGCGCGGGTGCCGTTCACCGCCATCGATCCAAGAACGGACGTCGTCAGTCCGCCCATCCGCGCCGCGCGCGACAGACGGCCGGCGGGAACGGACAGGCCGCGGGCTTGGTAGATCTTGCTCATGACCCGCGATCTAGCGGGGGCCCGGGCCGCGACCAGTGTCAGCCGATCTTGTCCTGTGTCCGTGTCTCGAAATCCGATGCATCGTGGCGTTCGCGCAGCTGTTCGTGCGGCTCGCCCGAAGTGCGGTTGACCATTCGCCCGCGTTGCACGGCGGGTCGCGCCAGGATCTCGTCGGCCCATCGGATCACGTTCTTGTAGATCCCGACATCGAGGAATTCGCCCGCATCATAGCTTTCGCCATGCACGGTGCGGCCATACCAGGGCCAGATCGCGATATCGGCGATGGTATAGTCATCGCCGGTCATGAACCGGTGATCGGCCAGGTGCCGGTCCAGCACGTCCAGCTGGCGCTTGACCTCCATCGCGAAGCGGTTGATCGGATATTCCATCTTGTAGGGCGCGTAGGCGTAGAAATGGCCAAAGCCGCCGCCAAGATAAGGTGCGCTGCCCATCTGCCAGAACAGCCAGGACAGCATCTCGGGCCGGTCCTGCGGCTGGCCGAGAAACGCACCGAACTTTTCGGCCAGGTAAAGCAGGATCGCGCCGGATTCGAAGATGCGCACCGGTTTGTCGCCGGATCGGTCGACCATGGCGGGGATCTTGGAATTGGGGTTGATCTCGACGAAACCCGATCCGAACTGATCGCCGTCGCCGATCTTGATCAGCCAGGCGTCGTATTCCGCACCGGCGTGCCCGAGCGCCAGAAGCTCTTCCAACAGGATGGTCACCTTGACGCCGTTCGGCGTGCCCATCGAATACAGCTGCAATGGGTGTTTTCCGACCGGCAGTGTCTTGTCATGGGTCGGTCCGGCGATGGGCCGGTTGATGCTGGCAAAGGTGCCGCCGCTTTCGGTTTCCCATTTCCAGACTTTGGGCGGCACGTATTCTTGGGGCATGGCGGCATCCTCTTGCTTGTCCGGTTCACCCTAGCGGTCTTGCCGGGGATTGCCAGCGCAGGTCGTCGTCGGTGGAACGGACCCATGTCCGGCGGTGTCGTCACCCCGAATTCCCGGCTTCGCGACGAAATCCCTATTGCGGGCCTGACGCCAAGGTGCGACAAGTGAACCACAATAAAAACTCTGTTTACGAGGCAGTTATGAGCAAACATGCGGTCGCCCTTGTGGCGGGTATTGCCGTGGCAACACCGGCCTTGGCACAAAATCTCGACTATTCGACGGCTGTCGGTCTTTCCTACACGTCATTCAACGCCGAGGGCGAAAATGCGGACGGGATTTCGCTGTTCAGCGAAACCGAACTGCGGTTCGGCCAGTTCTCTGCGGATTTCGATCTTGGTTTCGACACCCTGAAAGATGATGGCGCCGAATTGCGCAATTTCTCGATGGCGCTGGCGCCCCGGTATTGGGTCACCGACACGATCGGTCTGGGTGTCTACGTCGCGCGCGACTCGATCGATGCCGACGTCGGGGATATCGTCAACCTGGACAGCTACGGCATCGAGGCGACGTTCCGCAACGCGGTGTTCGAAGGCAACCTGTTCGTCGGACAGACCGATCTTGACGAGCTGTCCGGCATCGTCGACGTGACCGATCTTGGGTTCCGGGTCCGCGCGGATCTGGGCGACCAGGCCAGCCTCTGGGGCAGCGGCGTAAGGTCCACCTTCGAAGCCGGCGGCGACAGCCTTCATGCGTCGAGCTTTGGGGTCGGTGCCGATTTCGCCTTTACCGACACGGTCAGCGGCTTTGTCAGCTACCGGCAGTCATCGGTGGACGACGCCGATATCTCGCTCGACACAACCGGGTTCGGCCTGTCCTACACCGCTACCGTCGGCTCGCGACCGGTCGTGTTCAGCGGCGAATACGCCAAGGTTTCGGGCGATGACCTGGTGACCGGGCTGGAAGGCGAACGGCTGTCCATCGGCGCGACGCTCTTGCTGGGCGATGCACGGCGCAAGCGTACGCCGGGCCACACGGTGTCGAGTTCGGTGCTCAACGGCGAGCGCAGCGCGCTGAGCGGACTGCTGGGCGGCGTCGGGTTCTGACGATCCCGTGCAACAACGGTGCGTCCGGTCCGGGCGCACCGAAGCGGTTCGAGCAGTCCCGCTTTCACGACAGTTCCGCCGCACGGCACATGCCTCAGAGCACGCCGATCTCGGCCAACCGGCCGGCAAGGTCGGCGGGCAGCGCATCTTCGTCCTGGCGATGTTCGGGCAGGTCCGGCGGAGCGTCCGACGGGGCCAGATAGCGCCAGCCCTGAAACGGGCGTTTCGGTGCGGTGGCGGTGCGGACGATCTCGGGGTCCAGAACGATGGCGCAACGTTCGATCCCGTCATGGCCGGTGACACGGTCCAATCGCAGCACCCGCATCCGGCACTGCACCAGACCCTTGATGACCCAGAAGATCGATCCGCCGTTCAGCAGTTCGGCCTCGCGCCGGGGCCACATGCGGGTGACGTGGCGCGGCAGGCCGTCCGGCCCCTTGGCGGCCCGGCTGGCATACCACGCCCCCAGGCTTTCCACGCTGTCGCTGCCGACGCTGAGCTTGATGAGATGGGTGAACTTATCCACAGATTCTTCCCCAGGACACGCAGAATATGGTATAGCTTTACGTCTCGTCTTCAACCTGTTGCGGTTTAGATGTAGCTTTCTCGTCTGCCTGCCTTGGAGAATCGCTTGCCATGACCCGCTTTGCCGCCCCCATCGCCGAACAGATATGGGACATGAAGTATCGACTCAAGGATGCCGGGGGCACGGCCATCGATCTGACCGTCGAAGACACCTGGCGGCGGATTGCCCGGTCGCTGGCCGCGGTCGAGGACGATCCCAAGCTGTGGGAAGACCGGTTCTATGCGGCGCTGGAGGATTTCAAGTACCTGCCCGCCGGACGGATCACCGCGGGCGCCGGCACCGGGCGGGCGGTGACGCTGTTCAACTGTTTCGTCATGGGCACGATCCCCGACGACATGGGCGGCATCTTCGACATGCTGAAAGAGGCCGCGCTGACCATGCAGCAGGGCGGCGGGATCGGTTACGATTTCAGCACCATCCGGCCCAAGGGTGCGCCGGTGGCCGGCGTCGCGGCGGATGCGTCGGGGCCGCTGTCCTTCATGGATGTCTGGGATGCGATGTGCCGGACGATCATGTCGGCGGGGTCGCGCCGGGGTGCGATGATGGCGACGATGCGCTGCGATCACCCCGATATCGAGGCCTTCATCGCCGCCAAGTCCGACAGCGCGCGGTTGCGGATGTTCAACCTGTCGGTGCTGGTCACCGATGCCTTCATGGAGGCGGTCAAGGCCGACGGGCCGTGGGAACTGACCTTCGGCGATCGGGTCTATCACACCGTGCAGGCGCGCGATCTGTGGAACAAGATCATGCGCGCGACCTACGACTACGCCGAGCCGGGCGTGATCTTCATCGATCGGATCAATGCCGAGAACAACCTGAGCTATTGCGAGACGATCAGCGCCACCAATCCCTGCGGCGAACAGCCCCTGCCGCCCTACGGCGCCTGCCTGCTGGGCTCGATCAACCTGGCGCGGCTGGTGACGCGGCCTTTCGAGGACGGTGCGGACATCGACAGCGACGCGTTGGACGACCTGGTCGCGACCGCAGTGCGGATGATGGACAACGTGGTGGATTCGTCGAAATTCCCGTTGCCTCAACAGCTTGAGGAAGCGCGCAACAAGCGCCGGATCGGGCTGGGGGTGACCGGGCTGGCCGATGCGCTGCTGATGGTGGGTCTGCGCTATGGATCCCAGGAGGCGGCGCGACAGACCTCGGACTGGTTGAGGCGGATCGCCCGCGCCGCGTACATGGCGTCGGTGCAACTGGCCACCGAGAAAGGCGCCTTTCCGCTTTTCGACGCCGACAGGTTCCTGGCCAGCGGCGCGATGATGCGGATGGATGAGGACGTGCGCGCCGCGATCCGCAAGCATGGCATCCGCAACGCGCTGCTGACCTCGATCGCGCCGACGGGAACGATCTCGCTCTATGCCGGGAACGTGTCTTCGGGGATCGAGCCGGTTTTCGCCTATGCCTATACCCGCAAGGTGCTGCAAAAGGACGGCACACGGACCGAGGAAGAAGTGGTCGATTACGCCGTGCAGATGTGGCGCGACCTGAAGGGCGATGCGCCGCTGCCCGACCATTTCGTCAACGCCCAGACGCTGGCTCCGCTGGACCATGTGCGGATGCAGGCCGCCGCGCAGGAATGGGTGGATTCGTCGATTTCCAAGACCATCAACTGCCCCGAGGATATCGGGTTCGAAGCGTTCAAGGACGTCTACATGGCGGCCTACGAGTCGGGCTGCAAGGGCTGCACCACCTACCGGCCGAACGACGTAACGGGATCGGTGCTGAGCGTGGCGGAGGAGAAGCCCCCGGCCGAGGCCCCCGAGCAGGTCCGGGGCGGCGACGGCGAAGGTGCCGAAGTGGTCTACATGTCCGAACCGCTGGACCGGCCGCAGGCGCTGGAGGGGCAGACCTACAAGCTGAAATGGCCCGACAGCGAGCATGCCATCTATCTGACGATCAACGATATTATCGTGGGTGGGCATCGGCGGCCCTTCGAGGTTTTCATCAACTCGAAGAACATGGAGCACTACGCCTGGACGGTGGCGCTGACGCGGATGATCTCGGCGGTGTTCCGGCGCGGCGGCGACGTGTCCTTTGTCGTCGAGGAACTGAAGGCGGTGTTCGATCCGCGCGGCGGCGCCTGGGTCAAGGGCAAGTACATCCCGTCGATCCTGGCCGCGATCGGCGGCGTGATCGAGCGGCACATGGTGGCGATCGGGTTCCTCGAAGGCGAGGGGATGGGGCTGAAATCAGACCCGCAGGCGCAGGTGGTGAACCTGGACCTGCCGCGTGGCAGGCCCTGTCCGTCCTGCGGCCAGTACGAGATGCGCATGGTCGAGGGTTGCATGACCTGCGCATCCTGCGGTCATTCCAAATGCGGCTGAGGGCCGGTACGCGAAACGGTCGGTAGGGTCAGCGCTTGCGCAGCCTGTCGGCGCGCCGTGGCCGGATGGGCGCGGGACGGCGTATCGCATTCCCCGCTGCGACACCCGGCGGATCTGTGCGCACCCATGCGGGATCGGCGCGGATGGTGTAGGCTGGTGGCCTGACTGCCCTGAACCCCGTCCGAAAAGGAGAAAACCATGACCGTCGCCCGTGTGACAGAAATCATCGCCTCGTCCGCGACAAGCTTTGAAGATGCCGTGGCAACCGGCGTCGACCGGGCCTGCCAGACGCTGAAGAACGTCCAGGGCGCCTGGGTGCAGGATCAGAAGGTGTTGGTGGAGAATGGCAAGGTCGTCGAGTACCGGGTCAATCTGAAGGTGACCTTCGTTCTCGCAGACTAGGCTTTCCAAAACGCAAACGGCCGGGGCGCTGCTGCGACCCCGGCCATTTTTTCGTTCCAGATCAGAGACTTGCGCTTAGGCGAGCTTGATGTCCACGGCGCTTTCGCGGCCGTCACGGCCGGCCTGCAGCTCGAACGTGACTTTCTGGTTGTCCTTGAGGCCGGTCAGGCCCGAACGTTCCACGGCGGAAATGTGGACGAAGATGTCCTTGCCGCCGCCATCGGGCGCGATGAAGCCGTAGCCTTTGGTGGTGTTGAACCATTTGACGGTGCCAGTGGCCATCCGTTTTCTCCTGTCTTTTCAATGCCGTGTGCGGTGTGCAACGGCCCGGCGCCGGTCAGAGCAGTATCGGTTGCTCTGTCGCCGGAAGAGGCAGACAGGGTAGGCGATAGTGGTAACTCAAGCAGGCCGCGATATGCCATGACGCGTGAGTCGGAGCAAGAAAAATTGCCGCGAGACGAACGCGGCGCGCGGAACATCAACCGCCATCGGCAGGGTCTTGCCGGCTGAGCGATCCGTCCGATTCCACCCGGATTCGGGACGGATTGCCGGGCGGGGTGCGGGCGGCCGAGGCGGCGCGCCGGACCGATCCGTCCGATTCGGCGCGGTTTCGGGACGGATCGGTGCCGCGTGGCCGGGGGCGTGTGGCACGCCGGGACAAAAGGGTTAATCGGGCGGGTTTGCCGCAGGGGGCACGGGTCGCAGCGCGATCTTGCTCTGCGCGCCGGTCCGGGTCAGGCTGGCGCGAAACGGAGGGCACGATGGGTTTGATCGGGGCGGGGCTGGTCATCGGCATCGGCGGAACGGTGGCGATGGATCTTTGGGCCTGGCTGCTGGCGCGGCTGGCCGGCGTGCCGATGCCGAACTGGGGCCGGGTCGGGCGCTGGGTGGCGCAACTGCCGCGGGGCCGGGTGTTTCACACCGATATCGGCGCGGTGGCGCCGGTTTCGGGCGAAACGGCCCTGGGCTGGGTGTTCCACTATGCGGTGGGCGCGGTCTATGGCGTGATCTTTGCGCTGATCGCCGGGCCGGGCTGGTTCGCCGCGCCGAGTTTTCTGCCGGTGTGGATCTTTGCGCTGGTGGTGATCGCCGGCGGCTGGTTCCTGCTGCATCCCGGCATGGGACTGGGCTGGGCCCTGTCAAAAACGGAAGCGCCCGCAAAGGGGCGCTTCTTGGGGCTTGTCGCCCATACGGTCTTTGGCCTGGGCATGTATGCCGCGGCGCTGACCCTCTGAGCCGTGGCTCAGACCAGTTCGAGGTTGTCGGCGCTTTCGCGGCCGTCACGGCCGGACTGCAGGTCGAACTTGATCTTCTGGTTGTCGGCGAGGCCGGTCAGGCCGGCGCGCTCGACAGCAGAGATGTGCACGAACACGTCCTTGCCGCCCGAGTCGGGCTGGATGAAGCCGAAGCCTTTGGTGGTGTTGAACCATTTCACGGTGCCAGTGGCCATCGTGTGTCTCCTAGAATGTCGCCGCACGCGGAAGTGCTGCGGCCCGGCATAGTCAGAGCAAAATCGAAGCGCTGTAGCCGGTTAGGGAGACAGGTAGGCGATAGTGGTAACGTAGCGAGGGTGCGTATGACAGGTTGACGGCGCGAGGGCAAGGGGAAAGGCGAGGGGGGCGGGGCGTCGGGCGGGGTTCACCCCCGCCTCACCCTTGGTTAACCGATGATCGGCCATGATGCGTCATGCCGAATTATCGACGCCCCAAACCCTGTCCCGCGACCGTATTCTTCACCGTTTGCCTGGCTGACCGGACCAGCCGCCTGCTGGTCGACGAGATCGACATCCTGCGCGAGGCGGTGCTGGTCACGCGCAAGCGGCGGCCGTTTCACATTGATGCCTGGGTCGTTTTGCCGGACCACATGCATGCGGTGTGGACCCTGCCGGAGGACGATCCGAATTATTCCGACCGGTGGGGCGCGATCAAGGCGCGGTTTTCGAAATGCGTGCGGTTGGCGGGACGGGCGCCGGATGTCCCCGCGCTTGGCGTGGATGGCGGGGTGAACCCCGCCCTACGGAAGGGTCAGGTCGGAATTTGGCAAGAGCGGTTTTGGGAGCACCATATTCGCGATCAGGCGGATAATGGCGCGCATGTTCGGTATTGCCTGACCAACCCGGTGAAGCACGGATTGGTAGATGATCCCGAAAAATGGCCGTTTTCGTCCATTCACCGGGATATCCGAGAAGGCCGATGGGCCGCGTAGGGCGGGGTTTACCCCGCCGTCCGGTCGGCCAATCGGACCGCGATTTGGTTCGAGGCGCGGCGGGGTGAACCCCGCCCTACCGCACGAATTTCTTGAACTTCACGCGCTTCGGCTCCACCGCGTCCGGGCCAAGCCTCCGCTTCTTGTCTTCCTCGTAATCGGTGAAGCCGCCTTCGAACCATTCCACATGCGCCTCGCCCTCGAAGGCGAGGATGTGGGTGCAGATGCGGTCCAGAAAGAAGCGGTCGTGCGAGATGACGACGGCGCAGCCGGCGAAATCCACGAGCGCGTCTTCGAGCGCGCGCAGGGTTTCGACGTCGAGATCGTTGGTCGGTTCGTCCAGCAGGATCACGTTGCCGCCGGATTTCAGCAGCCGCGCCATGTGCACGCGGTTGCGTTCGCCGCCCGAAAGCTGGCCGACCTTTTTCTGCTGGTCGCCGCCCTTGAAGTTGAAGGCGCCGCAATAGGCGCGGGAATTCATTTCGGCATCGCCCAGCTTGATCACCTCGGCACCGCCCGAGATCGCCTCCCACACGGTGTCGTTGGCGGCCAGGTCGTCGCGGGACTGGTCGACATAGGCCAGTTGCACGGTGTCGCCGAACTCGATGCTGCCGGCGTCGGGTTTTTCCTGCCCGGTCAGCATCTTGAACAGTGTCGACTTGCCGGCGCCGTTGGGGCCGATCACGCCGACGATGCCGCCGGGCGGCAGGGAAAAGGTCAGGTCCTCGATCAGCAGCTTGTCGCCCATCGCCTTTTTCAGGCCGTCGACCTCGATCACCTTGGCGCCGAGCCGCGGGCCCGAGGGGATGATGATCTGGGCGCGGCCGATCTTTTCGCGTTCGGACTGGCCCGCCATCTCGTTATAGGCCTGGATGCGGGCCTTGGATTTCGCCTGCCGCGCCTTGGCGCCCTGCCGCATCCATTCCAGTTCGCGTTCCAGCGTCTTCTGCTTGGCCTTGTCCTCGCGCGCTTCCTGTTCCAGGCGCTTGGCCTTCTGTTCCAGCCAGGCGGAATAGTTGCCCTCGTAGGGGATGCCGCGGCCGCGGTCGAGTTCGAGAATCCAGCCGGTGATGTCGTCGAGGAAATAGCGGTCGTGGGTGATGATCAGGATCGTGCCCTTGTATTCGATCAGGTGGTTCTGCAGCCAGGCGATGGTTTCGGCGTCGAGATGGTTGGTGGGTTCGTCCAGAAGCAGCATCTCGGGCGCTTCGAGCAGCAGCTTGCACAGCGCGACGCGGCGCTTTTCGCCACCCGACAGGGTCGAGACATCGGCGTCGTCGGGCGGGCAGCGCAGCGCCTCCATCGCGACGTCGATCTGGCTGTCGAGATCCCACAGGTTGGCGCTGTCGATCTCGTCCTGGAGGCGCGCCATCTCGTCGGCGGTCTCGTCGGAATAGTTCATCGCCAGGTCGTTGTACTTGTCGAGCTTGGCCTTTTTCTCGGCGACGCCCAGCATGACGTTTTCGCGGACATTGAGGGTTTCGTCGAGTTGCGGTTCCTGCGGGAGATACCCGACGCGCACGCCTTCGGCGGCCCAGGCCTCGCCCGAGAAATCCTTGTCGATGCCGGCCATGATCCGCATCAGCGTCGATTTGCCGGCGCCGTTGACGCCGACGACGCCGATCTTGACGCCGGGCAGGAAGCTCAGGCGGATGTTTTCAAAGCATTTCTTGCCGCCCGGATAGGTCTTGGAGACGCCGTCCATGTGGTAGACATACTGGTAGCTGGCCATGGGACCCCCTTGTCGCTGGTGCAGAGGTTCTAGGGGAGCGCGCGGGGCGGGGCAATGGGGGTGGTGGGCGCCCTTGGCGCGCCATGCGGCGGGCGCCCGATCCGCGTCCATGCGCGGCCGTCCGCCGCCCGGCGCGGTCTATCCGTCGCGTCCGGGTTCGTTCGGATCGCAGGAGAACAGCGCGATCTTGTTGCCCTGGGGGTCGCGCAGGTAGCCGACATAGAAATGCGCCCCGTAGGCGTCGCGGAACCCCGGCCGGCCCTCGTCGGTGCCGCCCGCGGCAAGCGCCGCGGCGTGAAGGTCGCGGACCTGTTGCTGACTGCGGGCCTCGAACGCGACCATGCTGCCGTTTCCGGCCGAGGCCGGGCGTCCGTCATGGGGCGGTTTGACGTAGAAATCGGGCGGGGCGACGGGCTGGCCGGGTTGTGCGGGCATGACGTAGCTCAGGCCCTCGGGGCCCTCTTCGAGGTCGTAGCCGAGCGCCGGCAGGAACGCCGAATAGAACCGTTTCGCCCGGGCGAGGTCGTCGGCGCCGACGGTGACATAGGCGATCATGCCGCGTGTTCCCTTGCGGATATCCCGGGCTTGCAGCGGGATTTTCGCGGCACATTAGGCCAGCGTGACCGCCGGTTCAACGAACCGCCTGTCGCCGGAATGCGAGCCAAGCCGGCGCGCGTTATTTCGGCCAGAGCGCTGTGCCAGGGTGGAATTGCGACCAGGCGAACCAGAAGGCCTGGTGGCTGCCCAGATCGGTGCCGTCCGCCCCCATGGCGCGGATGCCGCCGCCGTCGAGATGCAGGCGGACATCGTCGTAGCCGACCTGCTGTCCGGCTTGCAGGGCGACGAAGGCGGCGCTGCGCTGGAAGGCGACCGGTTTGCCCGAGGCGGTCAGCACGCCGATGACGTCCTCGTGCACCGGCAGGCGCGGATCGACATCGCCCACCGGAAAGATCGGGCCGTTGGCGTCGCGGCCGTTGCGGAAATCGGGATCACGGCCAAGCGCGAGCGTCTCGACAAGCACGGTGGTGTCGGGATGCGCCGCCTTCCAGCTTCCCCAGTCGGAGGTGATGACGGTGGCCTGTTTCAGCTGGACGCCCTTTTCGGCCAGCGGCCCGGTCACCGCCTTGCCGAGGAAGGTGTCGAAGACCGACCAGCTGGTCAGGTCGTACATCACCTTGTTCGAGCGGATCAGCAGGCCCGAGGTGCGCAGCACCGGCCGCGCGACGCCGTCGGGCAGGTCGTCGGTGAACCAGGCCTGGGCCGAGCCGCAAAGCGTGCAATAGGGGATGCCCAGATCGCGACCGCCCAGCGTGTCGTTGACCATCTCGCGCACCTCCATGATGCGGCGCGGATAGGCGCGGGCCTCGCCGTTGATCTCGATCCCGAAGACGATGGCGTCGTCGGACAGCCAGGTGGCGTCCTGCGCGCTGGTGACCGGCGGGTTGTCGGCGGCGGGGATGCAGTTGCAGGGCTGGTCGGTGGTGTCGTAGGCGCGGTCGTCGATCAGCACGCCGCCCCAGGACACCAGCCGCCAGTCGATATCGCCGGGGACAAAGATGCGGTCCCAGCCCGGCACGATGCCGGTGAAGATGCCGCGCTTGATGTCGAGATAGCCCGGCGGCGCGGGGATGTCCCAGGCGATCAGGTGATCGGTGAGGGTGCCCCAGGCGTTCGGGCCGCGCATGTCCTTGCCCAGAAGGTCCGAGGCGGCGTCGGCGAGCAGCGCGCTGAGATCGCGCCCGGCGGCGAAGCGCAGAAGGTCGCCGAGGATCCAGGCCAGGCGCGGATCCCGCGCGTCGATCATCATGGCCAGCGCCGAGGCCTGGGCTTCGGCCCAGGCGGGTTGTTTCATGCCCGCGACGAAGGCGCGTTCGAGCGCGGCGGCGAGATCGTCGGCCAGCGGCCCGGACGGCACGGCGGGCGGCTGGCCGAATTGCGCGACCACGTAGTCGGGCAGCGGTTTCACGGATTGCGCGGCGGACATGCCGGGCAGGGTCAGCACAAGCGTCAGGGCAAGCGCGACATGCGCCAGGGCCTTGCGCGCCGGGTTGCGGGGAAAAAGCGGCATGGCGTGGCCTTTCCTGTGCGGCGATGCGGTATCCAGGTGTCGTGCGGGCGCCGTCCCGACGCGGGCCTGTTCCCGAGTCCTAGGCTGCGGCGCCGCTCGCGCGCCAATCACGTTCGCATCATTGCCGGCGGCGCCGAGCGGCCAAGGGACAGGCGCCTGCATGCTTGCGCCCCCGCCGGAAATGCGGCTTTGTCCTGCGCAAACGGAGGATGGACAGCCACATGACGCGGATCGAAGCAGGCGGAAGCCTGCGGCCGGGGCAGACGATCGGCCTGCTGGGCGGGTCGTTCGATCCGCCGCATGCCGGGCATGTGCATATCAGCCGCCATGCGCTGATCCGGTTCGGCCTGGACCGGGTGATCTGGCTGGTCTCGCCGGGCAATCCGCTGAAACCGCGCCCGCCCGCACCGCTGGCGCGGCGGCTCGAGGCGGCGCGCGCGCTGCTGGCGGGTCATCCGCGCATGGCGGCCAGCGATTTCGAGGCCCGCAGCGGCACGCTGTACACCGCCGAGACGCTGGAGGCGTTGCACCGGGCGCATCCCGGGGTGCGCTTTGTCTGGCTGATGGGTGCCGACAACCTGGCGCAGTTTCACCGCTGGGAACGCTGGCGCGACATCCTGGCGACCACCCCGATCGGCGTTCTGGCCCGGCCCGGCCAGCGCATCGCGGCGCGCGCCTCGGTCGCGTCGCGGGTGTTCCGCGCCGCACGCCTGTCGGGCCGGGCATCGCGGCTGCTGCCTTTGGCGGCGCCGCCGGCCTGGTGCTATGTCAACGTGCCGATGCGCGACATCAGCTCGACCGCGCTGCGCGATGCCGGGCAATGGCCGCGCGCCGACGCGCCGGACGCGCCCGCAGCGAAAACGTGATGGTGGGCGGGCGCCGATCCGCTTGCCCAGCGGCCCGCGACGCGGATAAATCAGGGGCATGACGATGCTCTTGTCCCGCCGCCATGTCCTGACCGCCCTTGCCGCGTTCGGCGCCGCACCCGCGCTGGCCGAGGCGCCGGCGACGTCGCTTCGGCCGGTCGGGCGCGCCAGCGATTTCGTCAAGCGCGTCCAGCCGAGCGCGGACGATCTGATCGCGCGATCGGGGCTGTCGGGGTCGGTCGGTTTTGCGGTGGCGGACACCGCCGACGGCACGATCCTGGAACGCGGCAACGACGCGGCGGGGATGCCGCCGGCCAGCGTCGCCAAGGCGCTGACCGCGGCCTACGCGCTGGACGTGCTGGGGCCGGGGCATCATTTCGTCACCCGGGTGTTGGGGACGGGGCCGGTCGAGGACGGGGTGCTGCAGGGCGATCTGATCCTGGCCGGCGGCGGCGATCCGGTACTGGACACCGACGCGCTGAACGGTCTGGTCGGACAGTTGCGGGATGCCGGGATCACCGGCATTTCCGGGGACTTGCGGGTCTGGGGCGGGGCGTTGCCCTTTGCCGGCGTGATCGATTCCGACCAGCCCGACCATGTCGGCTATAACCCGGCGCTGTCGGGGCTGAACCTGAACTTCAACCGCGTGCATTTCGAATGGCGGCGCAACGGCCAGGACTACTCTGTCACCATGGACGCGCGGTCGGAAACGCTGCGGCCGGCGGTGCGGATGGCACGGATGCGGCTCGAGAGCCGCAAGGCGCCGGTCTACACCTATCGCGACGCGGATGAGCGCGACAACTGGACGGTGGCGCGCGGCGCGCTGGGCAATGGTGGGGCGCGCTGGCTGCCGGTGCGCAAGCCCGAGCTTTATGCCGGCGAGGTGTTCCAGGCGCTGGCGGCGGCGGCGGGGCTGCGCGTGCCGGCGCCGCGGATCGACCGCACGCCGTCCGAAGGCGTTGAACTGGCGCGGCACGAGAGCCCGCCCCTGCGGGTGATCCTGCGCGACATGCTGCGCTATTCGACCAACCTGACCGCCGAGGTCGTCGGCATGACGGCCAGCCGCGCGCGGCTGGGTTTTGCCGTGGACCTGCGCGGATCCGCGACGGCGATGAACCTGTGGGCGGTGCGCGAACTGGGTCTGACCCGCTGCGCGCTGGTGGATCATTCCGGGCTGGGCGATGCCAGCCGCATCGGCGCCGCGGACATGGTGCGGGCGCTGGCGGCGCTGCGGCAGCGCCAGGGGCTGAAGCCGCTGCTCAAGACCATCGCGCTGCGCGACGAAAAGGGCCGCCCGGTCGAGGGCCACCCGATCACCGTCCGGGCCAAGACCGGCACGCTGAACTTCGTCAGCGGGCTGGCCGGCTTTGCCGATCTGCCGGACGGGCGCGAGGTGGTCTTTGCGATCTTCGCCGCCGACCTCGAACAGCGCAGCCGGATCGCGCGCGAGGATGCCGAGCGGCCGCCCGGTGCGGCGGCGTGGAACCGCCGAGCGAAAACCCTGCAACAGGCGCTGATCGAACGCTGGGGCGTGGTGCATAGCACCTGAGTGCCGCGACACGGCCAGCGGCGATCGCCGGGCGCGGCCCCGGTGCGGCGTCATGCCCGGTCAGCGATGGCCGGGCTGAGCCTTGCCGGTGCCGGTCACGGGCGGCGTGCCCGCGTCGCCCCGGGCGGCCGGAAGCGTCGCGGCGGCCAGAATGGGTAGCAGGCACAGCAGCGCCACGCCCAGGGCGGTGAATGTGAGGCGGTTCATGTCGTGATCCCGGAAAAGGTTTTCTGAAACAATCTGGCGGAAAATGCCTGTCGATTGTTCTGAACGATCCGGGGGCGGCGCGTCAGTCCGGGATACCTGACCTTTGGTCAGGCGCGCAGGTGCCGGGCGCGGGCGCCACGTTCGATGGCGGCGGCGTGCAGCCGGTCGATATCGAGCTCGTAGCGGATTTCCTCGAGCAGGCGCAGTTCGGTTTCCTGCAGCGTGCCGTCGGCGGCGGCGACGTCGCAGGCCAGCGCATAGGCGGTTTCGAACAGCCGTTCGGGCAGGTTGTCGCGGATCAGGCCGAACAGCGCATCCAGCCCGTCTTCCTGCTCGAACAGGTCGAAGACCAGCGAGGACATCACCCGCACGCGGTCGGCATCGTAATCGGCGAAGACCGGCAGGTTGTTCACCGCCGATTCGATCTTGACCAGTTCGACGGTGCGGACGTTTTCGTCGGACACCGAAACGGCGATCATCAGGGCCACCAGGCAGTCCTGCGGGTTGAGCGGATGCGGTTCGGGCTGCGACATGGCGGAGATCCTTTGGAAACCGGGGATTTACCGAGCAATTTATTGACGCCCCCGACGGCGCACAATAGGAAGCGGCGCGATCCCTTCAGGAGACCCGAGATCATGTCCGAACTGCGCGACGCGGCGATGACCGCCAAGGCCTGGCCCTTTGAAGAGGCGCGCCGGATCCTGAAACGCTATGAAAATGCGCCGCCGGACAAGGGTTACGTGCTGTTCGAGACCGGTTATGGCCCGTCGGGCCTGCCGCATATCGGCACGTTCGGCGAGGTGTTGCGCACCACGATGATCCGCCGCGCCTTCGAGACGATCAGCGACATCCCGACGCGGCTGATCTGCTTTTCCGACGACATGGACGGGATGCGCAAGGTGCCGGGCAACGTGCCCAACCGCGACATGCTGCGCGACCACCTGCAAAAGCCGCTGACCGCGGTGCCCGACCCGTTCGGCGAATTCGAAAGCTTCGGCCATCACAACAACGCCATGCTGCGGCGGTTCCTGGACACGTTCGGCTTCGAGTACGAGTTCATCAGCGCCACGGAATTCTACAAGTCCGGCCAGTTCGACGAGATCCTGCTGCGCGCGGCCGAGAAGTATGACGACCTGATGGCGATCATGCTGAAATCGCTGCGCGACGAACGCCAGCAGACCTATTCGATCTTTCTGCCGATCCATCCCGAGACGGGGCGCGTGCTGTACGTGCCGATGAAGAACGTCGACGCCGCGAAGGGCGAGATCACCTTTGACGACGAGGACGGGCGGGAATGGACGCTGCCGGTGACCGGCGGGCAGGTGAAGCTGCAGTGGAAGCCCGATTTCGGCGCCCGCTGGGCGGCCCTGGGCGTCGATTTCGAGATGTACGGCAAGGATCACAGCACCAACACGCCGATCTATGACGGCATCTGCCGGACGCTGGGCGTGCGCCCGCCCGAGCATTTCACCTACGAGCTGTTCCTGGACGACCAGGGGCAGAAGATTTCCAAGTCGTCGGGCAACGGCATCTCGATCGACGAATGGCTGGCCTATGCCAGCACCGAAAGCCTGTCGTATTTCATGTTCCTGAAACCCAAGACCGCCAAGAGGCTGTATTTCGACGTCATCCCCAAGATGATGGACGAATACCACCAGCAGCTGCGCGCCTATTCCGGGCAGGACCTGGCGGCGCAGGTGAACAACCCGGTCTGGCATATCCATGACGGCGCGGTGCCGGAAAGCCGGATGGTGGTGCCGTTCTCGATGCTGCTGAACCTGGCCAGCGCCGCCCATGCCGAGGACAAGGCGGCGATGTGGGGTTTCATCCGGCGTTACGCGCCCGACGCCTCGCCTGAGACCCATCCCGACCTGGATGCGGCGGCGGGGTTCGCGGTGAAGTATTACGAGGATTTCGTGCGGCCCACCAAGACCTTCCGCGCGCCGGACGAAAAGGAGCGCGCGGCGCTGGAGGACCTGGCGGCGCAGCTGGAAGGCCACAAGGGCGCCACCGACGACGAGACGCTGCAATCGCTGGTCTTCGCGGTCGGCAAGGCGCATGGCTTCGAGCCGCTGCGCGACTGGTTCAAGGCGCTGTACGAAGTGCTGCTGGGCCAGAGCCAGGGCCCGCGCTTTGGCGGCTTCATCGCGCTTTACGGCGTGCCCGAGACCGCGGCGCTGATCCGCAAGGGGCTGGCGGGCGACCTGGCGGCGGAAGGCTGAGCGCCGCCGCGCAGGCCGGTGAAACCTTTGACGCGGTGCGTGCGTGTCTTACCTTTGATCGGTGTCAGAGGAGGACCGGCCATGCGGCAAGGATTTCTGGGAATGACGATGGCGCTGCTGCTGGGCGGCGCGGTCTGGATGCAGGCGGCCCACGCGCAACAGGCGCTGCCGCCCGAGCCGGGGATCGAAGCGACGATCCAGAGCCAGATCGACGCCTTCCTGAAGGACGATTTCGCCACCGCCTTCACCTTTGCCAGCCCGTCGATCCAGATGCTGTTCGGTTCGCCCGAGCGGTTCGGGGCGATGGTGCGGCAGGGCTATCCGATGGTCTGGCGGCCCGGCGACGTGCGGTTCGGCGACCTGCGCGAGATCGGCGGGGCGCTGTGGCAGAAGGTCATCGTGGTGGATGCCGACGGCGAGACCCACGTGCTGGATTACCGGATGGTCATGCAAGGCGGCGACTGGCGGATTTCCGGGGTCCAGATCCTGCCGCAGCCGGACGTGTCGGCCTGAGCCGCGCGCAACACCCAGCGAACGCTGGTCTCGGGCCTCGTTAACAGGCCGTCTCTTATTCCTTTCGCGATCGGGCGCAGGCCCCAGCATCAGGAAAGGGATGGCGATGAACAAGGCAATCACCGACGGCGTGGTCTTCATGCCCCCGGCCTTCGCGGCCGGGAACCTGGGGCAATGGTCCCGCGGCGACGGCATACCGGGGTCGGGCACCTATGCCGGTCTTGCCACCGCGGCCTTCGTGCCGGCGGACCAGGATTTCGGCGGCTGCCTGGAAATCCAGAAGACCGACGGCACGCAAAAGCTGCGCTACATGGGTCAGACGCCGATCCTGCCGGGCTGTTATCTGCAGATCACCGCGCGCATCAAGGCGGTGGCGGGCGCGCTGCCCAGCGTGCGCATCGCCGGCTGGGCGGGACGCGCCAATGGCAGCGCGGTGAGCGGGCTGACCACCACCGGGACCAGCGTCGCCTTGACCGGCTATGGCAGCGTGGTCGAGATCAGCGCCATCGTCGGCACCGGCCAGCGCGGCGGCGTCGACATGGTCTGGGGCACCGAGCCCGTCTATGGCCATTTCGGTCTGGACCTGACCGGCCCCAATGGCGGCGTCGTGCGCATCGACGACATCCGCATCACCGATGTCACCGCCGCCTTCCACCGCGACATGATGAACTGGGTCGACGTGCGCGATTTCGGCGCCGTGGGCGACGGCAGCACCGATGACAGCGCCGCGTTCGAGGCCGCCGATGCCGCCGCCAACGGCCGCCGGGTGCTGGTGTCGAAGGGCAGCTATTACCTGGGCTCGTCGGTGACCTTCGAGAACCGCGTGCTGTTCGAGGGCACGGTCAGCATGCCGGTCGACGCGATCCTGTCGCCCACCAAGGATTTCGAACTGGCGACCTATATCGATGCCTTCGGCGGCGACGAGGAGTTGGCATTGCGCAAGGCGCTGCAATCGCTGATGAACAACGCCGACCATGAAAGCCTGGACCTGTCCGGGCGGCGGGTGTCGATCGGCACGCCGGTGGACGTGCAGGCCGCGGTGCCGAACCGCCAGAGCTATGCCCAGCGACGGGTGCTGCGCAACGGCCAGCTGCGCGCCGAGGACAGCGGCAACTGGGACCCCGAGCAGGTGACCAGCCTGGCGACCTACAGCGCCAGCAACCAGTGGCGGCTGACCAACGTGGCCAACATCGCCAATATCAAGCTGGGCAGCCTGGTCGAAGGCGCGGGCGTCGGCCGCGAGGTCTATGTCCGGGCGGTCAACGTCAACGCCCAGGAAGTGACGCTGTCGCAGCCGCTGTCGGACGCGGTGGGCACGCAGACCTACACCTTTACCCGGTTCAAGTACCTGCTGGATTTCTCGGGCTTCTCGCGGCTGGACAAGTTCGAGATCGAGGATGTGGAGTTCCAGTGCAACGACCGCGCCAGCGGCATCATGCTGGCGCCGCTGGGCACGGTGAACGTGGTGCGCCATTGCGTGTTCAACCGGCCCGGTCACCGCGGCATCAGTTCCTGCGGGGATGGTTGCCAGGGCATCTTCATCGACGACAACCAGTTCCTCAGCCGCGAGGGTGGCATCCTGACCCAGAACCGGGTGTCGGTGGCGCTGAACACCAATGCCAACGACGCCAAGATCCGCAACAACCGGGCCTCGCAGTTCCGGCATTTCGCGGTGGTGTCCGGTGGGCAGTCGATGATCATCGGCAACCATTTCTTTCAGGGCGACGACAATGCCAACGGCATCCGCAGCGCCGGCATCGTCATCACGTCGCGGGCCTGCAACACGCAGATCAGCGGCAACTACATCGACAATTGCCATATCGAGTGGACCAACGAACGCGAACCCGAGCCGGACTATACCGGCGGCTTCGGCTTTGCCGGATTGTCGATCACCAACAACGTGTGCCTGGCATCCTATGTCGCGCCCTGGTTCGGCTTTATCGTCATCAAGCCTTATGGCACCGGGCATTTCATCAACGGGATGAACGTGTCGGGCAACACCTTCCGCATGGTGGGCGGCGTGATCGACCGGGTGGACCGCGTCGACACCTCGTTCGCGCCGCTGGACCTGGGGCGGATGCGCGACGTGTTCTTCACCGGCAACACCTATCACAACATCGAAAGCGGCGCCGAGAACCCGCTGCTGATCAAGCATTCGCAGAACACCCACAGCCAGATCTGGGACATCGACACCGACAACCGGCTGCCGTTCAACGGCCGCACGATCGAGGTGGAAAGCCTGGTCACGCGGTCGCGGCCGCGGCGGTCGAACAACACCACGAACAACGCCATGCCCTATGTCGAGACCGGCAAGGGATCGAACCAGGACCGGGTGCACGTGATCTGGCCCGAAGACATGCTGGGCGATGTCACGTTGAAGGTGCGGATGGACGGCTGAGCGGCCTCGATCACGCGCAAGCCGGCCCTGCGGGGCCGGTTTTTTCATGCCCGCAGATCGTCGGGCGCGAGGACAAACGCCTTGCCGAAGCCGCCGTTGAGATGCGCGCCGGTCGGGTCGATCCGCATCAGCGCGAAATCCCCGAAGCCGATATACAGCTTGGCCTTGGGTTGGCGCGCCAGGTAATGCGCGGCCAGCCCGGGATGGTCGGCATCGCCATGCCGGACAAAGCGCGCGCGGCCCTGCAGGCTGAGACGGGGATGGGTCAGCGGATCGCCCCTGGGCCCCGGTTCGCCCAGCAACAGGCAGCAGGCCGGATCGGCCTTGAGCGCGGCGGTGTGCGCGCTGAGATCCGACACCAGCGCCAGCGGCAACCCGTCGGGGCCGGGAACGCAGGCGATTCGGCTGACCAGCGGCATTCCGGTCGCGGGGTCGGTGACGCCGAGCGCGGCAAAGCGGGCCTCGGCGATCAGGGCGCGGGCCAGCGAGCGGGCGTCGTCATCGGTGGGGCGGATCGGCGAAGGCATGGCGCGGTCATAGCCGGTTCGCGCGCGGGCCACTAGAACTTTGCCCAGATCCCCAGCCGGATCCCGGCGGTCTCGTCGCCCGACAGCCCGTAGACCAGACCGGTCTGCAGCATCAGCGACCCGCCAAGCGGCGTGACCAGTGACGGCGCGACGCGCAGCGTGGCATCGCCAAGGGCCGGTTTCGCGGCGTGCAACTGCAGCATCAGCTTGCGGTCATGCGCCAGGTTGCGGCCCCAGGTCAGGTCGAGCTTGGCCTCGCTGCCCAACCCGTTGCGGCCGATATCGGCCAGCAGGTCGGCGGCCAGCCAGCCGTTCGCCAACCCGTAGCCCAGCGACAGCCCAGTGCGCAGCACCGCATCGTCACCGACCTTGCCGAGCCCCATTTCGACAGCGACGCGCGGCCCGGTATCGGCCCGGCGCAGCGGAAGCCGCGCGAAAGCCACGGCCTTGGTCCGGCCCGCCAGGTCGCGGCCCAGGTCGAGGCCCAGCGTCAGCCGGTCGGTCACGCCGTATTCGAAGAACAGGCTGGTGTAACGGCCGTTCGGCCGGGCCGGGTCGCGCGCCGCGCGGTCGCGGGGCCAGCCGAGTTCGACCGAAGTGCTGGAAAAGCCGCTGCCGGCAGGCTGCGGCCAGGCGCCGGCCCAAAGCTCGGCGGCGCAGAACATCCAGGCGACGATCACCAGCAGCAGGCGCATCTGCGCTCCTTTCCGCCGGAATCCTCGGGCGAGATGGTTAATGCGCGGTTAAGTCCCGCTTTGGCGGGGTGACACCGCGATGCTGCAGGTGCAAAGTGACGCGTGGCAGGAACGGGATTCGCGACATGGCCGGGCACATCATCACGGTGGCGCAGCAGAAGGGCGGCAGCGGCAAGACGACGCTGACGGCCAACCTGGCCGTGGGTTTTCTGCGGCAGGGCAAAAGCGTGGCGCTGGTCGATATCGACCCGCAGGGCAGCCTCGGGCGCTGGTTCATGACCCGCGTGGACGAGGAATCCGGCCCGGTCGAGGGGCTGGATTTCACCACGTCCTCGGCCTGGGGCATCCCGTTCGAGTGCCGCAAATACACCGCCAGCCACGACATCGTCATCATCGACACGCCGCCCAAGGCCGACAGCGACTTGCGCCCGGCGTTGCGGGTGGCCGACCTGGTGCTGGTTCCGGTGTCGATGAGCCATGTCGATCTCTGGGCCACCGAAGGCGTGCTGGACCTGGCCCGGCGCGAGGACAAGGAGGCGCTGGTGGTGCTGAACCGCGCCCGTGCCGGCACGCGGCTGGCCGCGGATGTGGCGCAGGCGGCGGCCAAGCTGAGCGCCCGGGTGGCCGAGGCGCAATTCGCCAACCGCGTGCGCTATGCCGAGGCGCTGGGGCATGGGCAAAGCGCGGCGGAAGGGCCCAAGAGCCCGGCCCGTGCCGAGATCGATGCCCTCACGGCAGAGGTGGCGGCGGTCCTGTCGACGCGGTAAAGCGGGGCATGACCGATCTGACGGCACTAGCCGAAACCATCGAATCCCATACCGGCGAACCGGTGTCGCGCCTGGGGTATTTCTGCGCGCCGTTCCGGCCCACCGACGGCCCTTTCGCCGACAAGGTGATCAAGGTCTATCGCGGCCTGCCCGACGGCGCGGCGCTGGACCGGCTGGCGCGCTGCCACGACGATTATGCCGACGCCCTGCGCCGCACCGGCGTGCCGCTGCCCCAGACCGAATTCGTGCTCTTGCCGCGGGCGGGCGGGCGCGTGCCGGTGATCGTGCAGCAGGCGCTGCCCGAGACGGCGCTGATGCGACCGTTGATGCAACGCGGGACCCGCGACGAGACGCTGGCGATGATGCAGGCCGCGGGCGAGGTGATCGCCACCTTCTGGAACCATGCCGACCGGATCGAGACGCGCATCGGCTTTCACCCGTCGATCCGCAACTTCGCCATCGTCGATGGCCGCGCGGTGTTCTTCGACACCTTTCCGCCGCTGATCCACTATTCGCGCGATGAAATGGGCCGGATGCTGCTGCAGTTCTCGGACAAGCGGCTGATGCGGCTGGTCGGGCCGCTGATCCGGTGGCGCGTGACGGCGATCCAGGACGAATGGTATTCGGCGCCCGAAACGCTGGTGGGCCTGGTGGGGTCGGCCTGCCGGCTGCGGCCGGAATTCGCGGCGGACTACCTGGACTGGGGCCGCGATTTCGCGACGCGCGCCATGCCGCGTTGGGCCGACGAGGCGCTCGCCGGAATGCAGGAGCCGCCGCGCCTGCCGGCGATCTGGACCGGGTTCCGCAAGCTGATGGGATTGCAGGGCGAACCGAACGTGTGACGGGATGGCGGGGTAAACCCCGCCCTACAATCGCGCGCCTGACCAGCGAAGCGCGGTCCGACAGGTGGGTCGCAGGCGTATTTTTCAAAGAGAAGAAGGGACACGGCGGCGCGCCAAGACCCCTGTTCTTCTCTTTTCCCAATACGCCGGGGAGCGCGAGGGGCTGGCCCCTCGCAGACCTCTCAGACGATCTTGATGCCGGCGGCCTTGGCGTCCTCGACGAATTGCGCGAGGCCCTTGTCGGTCAGCACGTGGTTGGCCATCGCCTTGATGACACCCGGCGGCGCGGTGGCCACGTCGGCGCCGATCTTGGCGCATTCCGACATGTGGTTGGCCGACCGGATCGAGGCGGCCAGCACCTGGGTTTCGAAGCCGTAATTGTCATAGATCTGGCGGATATCGGCGATCAGGTCGAGCCCGTCCATGTTCAGATCGTCCAGTCGCCCGATGAAGGGCGAGATGAAGGTGGCGCCGGCCTTGGCCGCCAGCAGGGCCTGGTTGGCGGTGAAGCACAGCGTGACATTGACCATCTTGCCTTCGCCGGACAGAACCTTGCAGGCCTTCAGCCCGTCCCAGGTCAGCGGCACCTTGACGGCGATGTTCTCGGCGATGGCGGCCAGTTTGCGGCCCTCGGCGATCATCGCGTCGGCGTCGAGCGCGACGACCTCGGCAGAGACCGGGCCGTCGACGAGGTCGCAGATCTCTTTCGTGACCTCGAGGATGTCGCGGCCGGATTTCTTGATCAGCGAGGGGTTGGTGGTGACGCCATCGACCATGCCGAGGGCGTTCAACTCGGCGATGGCGTCGATTTCTGCGGTGTCTACGAAGAATTTCATGGGCTCACGCGCTCCCGGCTTGGCTATCGGTTGCGGGTGTCATACCCCAGAAGGCAGGGCGCCGGAAGCCCCGTTCAGTTTGCGCTAACACCAAAGGGGACGATGCAGGAGTTCTTCGAGGAGGACGCGCGGGTCGGCGTGCTGACCACGCAGCCGTTGGGCCGGGTGCTGGATTACCGCGCGCCCGAGGGCGGCTGCCGACTTGGCGCCTTCGTCGAGGTGCCTCTGGGTCCGCGCAAGGTGACCGGTGTGGTCTGGGGGCCGGGCGAAGGCGATTTCGACGCCGCCCGGCTGCGCCCGGTGATCCGGGTGCTGGATGCGCCGCCGATGACACCGGAGATGCGCGCGTTCCTGGAGCGCGCCGGGGCCTATACGCTGACGCCGATGCCGGCGATGCTGCGGCTGGCGACCCGTGTCCCGGGGCTGGGCGATCCGCCGTCGATGCGCAAGGTCTACCGGCTGGGCGAGGGCCAGCCGCTGCGGATGACCGAGGCGCGGACCCGGGTGCTGGACGCGGCGCGCGAGATGGGCGGGCTGGCGCTGACCCTGGGCGAGCTGGCCGAGGCGGCGGGGGTGACGCCGTCGGTCGTGAAGGGGTTGGTCAAGACCGGCGCCATCCGCGAGGAGGACAGCCCCCGCGACACGGCCTTTCCGCGTCTTGACCCCGACCTGCCCGGCAAGGCGCTGACCGACGACCAGGCGGCGGCGGCGGCGCGGTTGCGCGCGGGCAGCCGCAGCGGGGATTACGGCACTGTCCTGCTGAAGGGGGTGACCGGCTCGGGCAAGACCGAGGTTTATCTGGAGGCGGTGGCCGAGGCGTTGCGGATGGGCCGGCAGGCGCTGGTGCTGCTGCCCGAAATCGCTCTGACCGCGGAATTCCTGACCCGGGTCGAGGCGCGCTTTGGCGCGCGGCCGGCGGAATGGCATTCCGGCGTCACCATGACCGAGCGGCGGCGGACCTGGAAAATGGTGGCCGAAGGTCAGGCGCAGCTGGTCGTCGGCGCGCGTTCGGCGCTGTTCCTGCCGTTCCAGCGGCTGGGGCTGATCGTCGTCGACGAGGAACACGACCCGTCCTACAAGCAGGAGGACGGGGTCTTGTACAACGCCCGCGACATGGCGGTGCTGCGGGCCTCGCTGAACGGGGCGCGGGTGGTGCTGGCTTCGGCCACGCCGTCGCTGGAGAGCTGGGCCAATGCCGACGCGGGCAAGTACGAGCGGCTGGACCTGACCGCGCGGTTCGGACCGGCGGTGATGCCCGAGATGCGCAGCCTGGACATGCGCGGCGAGGATCTGCCGTCGGATCGCTGGATCTCGGCCACGCTGGCCCGCGCGGTCGAGACGCGGATCGCGGCGGGCGAACAGGCGCTGCTGTTCCTCAACCGCCGCGGCTATGCGCCGGTGACGCTGTGCCGGGCCTGCGGGCACCAGGTGGGCTGCGACCAATGCGATGCACGGATGGTCGAGCACCGGTTCCTGAAGCGCCTGGTCTGCCACCAGTGCGGCGAGAGCAAGCCCATCCCCGAGCGCTGCCCCGCCTGCGACGCCGAAGACCGGCTGGCCGCCGTGGGCCCGGGCGTGGAACGCCTGGCCGAGGAGGCGCGCGCGTTGTTTCCTGAGGCGCGAATCGCGGTGCTGTCGTCGGACATGTACGGCACCGCGCGGCAATTGAAGGCCGAGATCGAGGCGATCGCGGCGGGCGGCGCGGATATCGTGATCGGTACGCAGCTGGTGGCCAAGGGGCACAACTTTCCATTGCTGACCCTGGTGGGGGTGATCGACGCGGATCTGGGGTTGCAGGGATCGGACCTGCGCGCCGCAGAGCGGACGTTCCAGCTGATGCGGCAGGTGGCGGGGCGCGCGGGCCGGGCCGAAAAGCCCGGGCTGGCGCTGTTGCAGACCTACCAGCCCGAACACCCGGTGATCCGGGCTATCCTGTCGGGCGACGAGGAGGCGTTCTGGCGCGCCGAGGCGGGAGAGCGGCTGGCGGCGGGCATGCCGCCCTATGGCCGGCTGGCGGGGATCATCTTGTCGGGCGGCGATGTCGGGCAGGTGTTCGACCTGGGCAATACGCTGGCGCGCAACGACGGCGCGCTGCGGCGGGCCGGCGCGCAGGTCTTCGGCCCTGCCGCGGCGCCGGTGGCGCGGGTGCGCGGTCGGCACCGGGTGCGGCTGCTGGTCAAGGCCCCCCGGGGCGTGGCGCTGCAGCCGGCGCTGGCCGAATGGGTTGCGCCGCTGCGCCTGAAGGGCGATCTGCGGCTGGCCATCGACATAGACCCGCAGAGTTTCTTTTGACCGTGCCGTGTCGCCGCGGCGGAGCGCCTGCGGCGCGCATCATCCCTTTCTGCGCTCGCGCAGACCGGGGTGGACCGGCCCTGCCCGGACCTCTTCCGGGATATTCCGGGCCAGGCGAAGCGATGCGGTGGGAATGGCACAGGGGCCGGTTCTTTCCGGGCACGCCTTGTTTGTCGCGGGCGCACATTCTACATGGCGCAGCATGAAACGATGGATCCCCTTCTTGTCGGCCGGTCCGGTCGTGTCGGTCGTGCGCCTGCAGGGGGCCATCGGCATGGCGGGCCGGGGCGGTCTGAGCGACCGCAGCGTGGCGCCTCTGCTTGAGCGGGCGTTCCGCAAGGGCAAGCCGAAGGCCGTGGCGCTGGAGATCAATTCGCCCGGCGGATCGCCGGTGCAATCCTCGCTCATCGGGGGGCGGATACGCCGTCTGTCCGAGGAAACCGGCGTGCCGGTGCTGGCTTTCGTCGAGGATGTGGCGGCTTCGGGCGGGTACTGGCTGGCGTCCAGCGCGGACGAGGTTTTCGCCGATGCCAGTTCGATCCTGGGCTCGATCGGCGTGATCTCGGCCGGGTTCGGCGCGCATGTCTTCCTGCAGCGCCAGGGAATCGAGCGGCGGGTGCACACCGCCGGAAAATCCAAGTCGATGCTCGACCCGTTCCGTCCCGAAAAGGAAGAAGACGTGGCGCGGCTGAACCGCTTGCTGGGACAGTTGCACGAAAATTTCATCGCCCAGATCAAGGCGCGCCGCGGCCCCAGGCTGGCCGACGATCCGGACCTGTTCACCGGCGAGGTGTGGATCGGGCAATCGGCGGTCGAGGTCGGATTGGCGGACGGGATCGGCCAGATCGACGCGGTGCTGAAGGACCGCTTCGGCGACAAGGTGAGGCTGCGCCGCTACGACCAGCGCCGACCCTGGCTGCCGCGGATCGGTGCGGCGCTGGTGCGCGACGGGTTGGCCGAAATCGAGGAACGCGCGGAATACGCGCGGTTCGGGCTGTGACGTGCTGAGCAAGATCGTCGCTCTGTTTCTGGTCTTCATCGCGGTGCTGGCCATGTTCGGCAAGCTGCGGTTGCTGCTGCCGAAAAACGCCCGGCATGTCGGCACGCGCTGTCCCAAATGCGGCCGGTTCCGCATCGGCAAGGGCCCGTGCGATTGCGATGGGAAGGCCTGAGCGATGGTCTTTGCCTATGCTGCCCTGGGCCTGGTGATCCTGCTGCTGGCCGGCGATGCGCTGGTCAAGGGCGCGGTCAACCTGGCGCTGCGGGTGGGCATCCCGGCGCTGATCGTGAGCCTGACCATCGTCGCCTTCGGCACTTCGGCGCCGGAACTGCTGATCTCGATCCAGGCCGCGCTGGAAGGCGTGCCGGGGATCGCGGTGGGCAACGTGGTGGGGTCGAACACCGCCAACGTGCTGCTTGTCTTGGGCATCCCGGCGCTGATCGCGGTGATGCACACCAGCCATTGCGACAGCCGCAAGAGCTATGTGGTGATGCTGGCGGCCTCGGTGCTGTTCATCGCGCTGGCCTTTCGCGGCGTGTTCGACTGGATCGCGGGCATTGTCCTGCTTGTGACGCTTGGCCTGATCCTGGGTGACAACCTGCGCGATGCGCTGGCCCACAAGCGGGCGGGCGACCTGGAAGAAGACCTGGAAGACCCCGAGGGCGCCGACCCGGACATGGCGACCTGGAAGATCGCGCTTTACCTTGCGTTGGGACTGATCGGTTTGCCGTTGGGCGCCGACCTGCTGGTCGACAGCGCCAGCGAGATCGCCCGCATGTATGGCGTGTCGGACGAGGTGATCGGGCTGACGCTGGTGGCGCTCGGCACGTCGCTGCCGGAACTGGCCACGACGGTCATGGCGGCGATCCGGCGTCAGGCCGACGTGGCCCTGGGCAACGTGATCGGGTCGAACATGTTCAACCTGCTGGCCATCATCGGGGTCGCGTCGCTGATCGCGCCGATGCCGGTGGCGTCGTCCTTTCTGGAATTCGATCTTTGGGTCATGCTGGCGGCGTCGCTGCTGATGCTGCCCTTCGTCTTCCTGCGGCAGGATCTGAACCGGGTCTGGGGCGTGATCTTGTCTGCGCTGTATCTGGGCTATGTTGCCGTCGTGCTGAGCTGACGGAGGCGGGAATGGCGGACATGGTGAAACGGGCGCTGGTGACGGGCGCAGGCAAGCGGCTGGGCCGCGCGATGGCGTTGTTTCTGGCCGAACGCGGCTTCGACGTGGCGGTGCATTTCAGCAGTTCCGGCGATGCGGCGCAGGCGGTGGTGGCCGAGATCGAGGCGATGGGCCGCCGCGCCGCGGCGGTGCAGGCCGACCTGCTGGACGAGGCGCAGGTTCAGGGGCTGATGCCCGATGCGGTGAACGCCCTCGGCGGGCCGCTGACCGTGCTGGTCAACAACGCGTCGATCTTCGAATACGACACCGTGGCGAGCGCGACCCGCGAAAGCTGGGACCGGCATCTGGAAAGCAACCTGCGCGCGCCGTTCGTGCTGACCCAGGCGCTGGCCGGACAATGCCCGGAACCGGTGGCGGATGCAGCCGGAGAGCCCGTCGCGCAGGGGCTGATCGTCAACATGATCGACCAGCGGGTGCGCAAGCTGACGCCGGAATTCATGACCTACACCATTGCCAAGATGGGGCTTTGGGCGATGACGCGGACCACCGCTCAGGCCCTGGCGCCGCGCATCCGGGTGAACGCCATCGGCCCGGGGCCGACGCTGCGGGGCGGTCGCCAGAGCGAGGATCACTTTGCCCGGCAGCGCGCGGCGACCGTGCTCGGCCGCGGCGCCAATCCCGCCGACATCACCGCCGCCCTGGGCTATTTCCTGGACGCGCCGGGCGTCACGGGACAGCTGCTGTGCATCGATGGCGGCCAGCACCTGGCCTGGGAGACGCCGGACGTGCTGGGCGTCGAATGATGTGCCGCAGCGTCAAGTTTTGCACCGGCTTAACGGGTGTTACGAAACCGTTACGAAAAGGCCAAGAAACTCAACGGTTTGACGAGCGTCAAAATAATTTCTTCGTAAAATCAAAGCGTTGCGATACTGCCCAAAAATTAGGCAAACTTGCGAAGTCAGCCGAAAACAAGGAAAATTTCGGTCTCACCGGATTTAGCCCTCAGACTTGTCCACAGATGCCGTGGATGGAAAACCGCTTGATCCAAAGCGCTTGGCATTGCAGCGCAGCATGGGAATCGGGAACATGTCAGCCAAGCCGGACGAGAGCCCATGACCAAACGTTCCAACAGCCCAGAAAGCCCGGTCGCGACCGGGGCCGAAGTCATCCAGGCCTTCGTCAAGACGCTGGACGGCAGCCCCGGCGTCTACCGGATGCTCGATGCCCAGGCGCGGGTTCTGTATGTCGGCAAGGCGCGCAATCTGAAGGCCCGCGTGTCGAACTATGCGCGACCTTCGGGGCATTCGCGGCGCATCGCCCGGATGATCGCGGAAACCGCGTCGATGATGGTGCTGACCACCCGCACCGAGACCGAGGCGCTGCTGCTCGAGCAGAACCTCATCAAGCAGCTCAAGCCGCGCTACAACGTGCTGCTGCGCGACGACAAGAGCTTTCCCAACATCCTGGTGACCGGGCACGCCTATCCGCAGATCCGCAAGCATCGCGGCGCCAAGGCGGACAAGGGCAGCTATTACGGCCCCTTCGCCAGCGCCGGCGCGGTGAACCGCACGCTGAACCAGCTGCAAAAGGCATTCCTGCTGCGCAATTGTTCGGATTCCATGTTCGACAGCCGCACGCGACCCTGCCTGCTGTATCAGATCAAGCGCTGCAGTGCGCCCTGCGTGGGCAAGATCTCCGAAGCCGACTACGCCGCCGACGTGGCCGACGCGCAGCGTTTTCTCGAGGGCAAGTCGACCCGTGTGCAGGAAACGCTGGCGGCGCAGATGGCCGAAGCGTCCGAGGCCATGGAATTCGAGCGCGCCGCCGCCCTGCGTGACCGTATCCGCGCGCTGACATCCGTGCAGACCGCGCAAGGGATCAACCCGCGCGGCGTGACCGAGGCGGATGTGATCGCGCTGCATATGGAGGGCGGGCAGGCCTGCGTGCAGGTCTTCTTCATCCGGGCAAACCAGAACTGGGGCAACCGCGATTTCTATCCGCGCGTCGGCGAGGACGTGTCCGAGGCCGAGGTGCTCGAGGCCTTCCTGGGTCAATTCTATGACCAGAAGGAACCGCCGCGGCTGATCCTGCTGAGCCACGGGATCGAGAACGAAGACCTGATGGTCGACGCGCTGTCGGGCAAGCTGGGCCGCAAGGTCGAGATTGCCGTGCCGCGGCGGGGCGAAAAGGCCGAGCTGGTCGACGGTGCCGCGCGCAACGCCCGCGAAAGCCTGGCGCGCAAGATGGCCGAGACGGCGACGCAGGGAAAACTGCTGCGCGGTCTGGCCGAGGCGTTCGACCTGGATGCGCCGCCGAAACGGATCGAGGTTTACGACAACAGCCACATCCAGGGGACCAACGCCGTCGGCGCGATGATCGTGGCGGGACCGGACGGGCTGGAGAAGGGGCAGTACCGCAAGTTCAACATCCGCGGCGAGGATCTGACGCCGGGCGACGATTTCGGGATGATGAAAGAGGTGCTGACCCGTCGCTTCGCCCGCCTGCTCAAGGAAGACCCCGATCGCGAAAAGGGGATGTGGCCGGATCTGCTGCTGATCGATGGCGGGGCCGGGCAGGTCAGCGCGGTGGCGCAGATCATGGCCGAACACGGGGTCGAGGATATCGCGATGGTGGGTGTCGCCAAGGGCATCGACCGCGATGCCGGCAAGGAGGAATTCCATCGCCCCGGCCAGCGCCCCTTTGCGCTGCGGATGAACGACCCGGTGCTGTATTTCATCCAGCGCCTGCGGGACGAGGCGCATCGCTTTGCCATCGGTGCGCACCGCGCCAAGCGCGCCAAGGCCGTGGGCGCGACGCCTCTGGACGATGTGCCGGGGGTGGGCGCGGCGCGCAAGCGGGCGCTGTTGGCGCATTTCGGTTCGGCCAAGGCGGTGAGCCGCGCGAACCTGGCCGATCTCAGGGCGGTGGACGGGGTCAGCGCGGCCCTGGCCGAACGGATCTACGCGTTCTTTCACGAAAAGACCTGAGCGTCAGGCCCGGGCATCCATGACACGGGTCAGCCCGGTCTGGGCCATGGCGATGCTCAGCTCGCTGCTCAGCACATCGAACATCCGGTTCAGCCCCTCTTCGCCCGCCGCGGCGATGGCGAATTGCCAGACCCGGCCGAAGAAACAGAAATCCGCGCCGCGGCTCAGCGCCTTGAGCACGTCTTCGCCCGAGCGCAACCCGCTGTCCAGAAACAGCGGGTATTCGGCGCCCACCGCCTCGCGGATCGCGGGCAATACCTCGATCGGCGACGGCGCGCTTTCCAACTGCCGCGCGCCGTGGTTCGACACCTGAACGGCGTCGACGCCCTCGGCCTTGAGGCGCTTGGCGTCATCGGCATCCAGCACGCCCTTGACCACCAGCTTGCCCTTCCACATCGCGCGCAGCCGCGCCAGCGTCGCCCAGTCGGCGCGCGCCCGGCTTTCGGTGCGGTCGAATTCGTAACCCGGCATCAGCGTATTGGCCATCTGCGGGCGTCCGGCGGCCAGCGTCGACAGCGACCAGAAAGGGTGCAGCGCGAAGTCGAGGAACTGCCGCGGCCCGATCCGGAACGGCATGGTGAAGCCGTGCACCAGTTCGCGCGGGCGCCGGCCGACCTCGGGGACATCGACGGTGAGGACCAGCACGTCATAGCCGGCATCCTGCGCGCGGTTGGCCAGCTTGATCGTGCCCGATCCGTCGCCGCTGAAATACAGCTGGAACCAGGCATGGCCCTGTGCGGCGTCGATCAGCGTTTCCAGCGGTGTCGAGGCGACGGTGGACACACCCAGCGGCACCGCGTGGCGGGCCGCCATTCGCGCCAGCATCAGGTCGGCGCCCGGGCCGGACAGGTTGCACATGCCCATCGGCGCGATGCCGAAGGGCCGCCCGGTGCGCTGGCCGAACAGCGTGGTGCCCAGGTCGCGGTCGCTGACATCTTTCAGGATGCGGGGTGCCAGGCAGATGTCGTCCAGCGCCTGCCGGTTGCGGCGCGCGCCGGCCTCGTTGCCCGCCGCGCCGTCGATATAGTCGAAGACCATCCAGGGAAGGCGGCGCCGCGCGATCTGCCGGGCGGTTTCGGCAGAATGGATGCGCGCGGCGCGCCCCATCAGGAGGCGACGGCCTTCATGAAGCGGTCTCGGATGACCACCGGGTCCATGGTGATGACCGGCATCTTGGCGTTGCCACTGTCGCATTTCACGATCATCACCGTGCCGACCTGCGCGTCGATGGCCGCCTGCAGCGCCTTGCCGGTGTCGACGTCCCTTACCTCGACCACGTTGTCGCAGCCCGCGGCGCGGGCCATGCCCGCCAGGTCGGTCTTGCGCCCGGTATAGGTGGGCTGGTCGCCGGTCGAGCCGTAGGAGCCGTTGTCGATGATCATCAGGATGTAGTTCGGCGGGCAGTTGTTGCCGATGGTCGGCAGGGTGCCGAGATTGGTCAGGACCGAGCCGTCACCGTCGATGGCGATTACCGTCTTGGGCTGCGCCAGCGCCAGCCCCAGCCCGATGGACGAGGCCAGCCCCATCGTTCCCAGCATGTAGAAATTGCTCGGCTGGTCCATGATCGCGTGCAGTTCCTGGCTGGGAATGCCGATGTTGCAGACGATCAGCTGGTCCTTGAGGATCGGGGCGATGTCCTTGAGAATTTCGGAACGGATCATTGGTCGCCATAGCCTCCCCAGAAATTGGCGTCGGTCAGGATCGCCACGGGCTTGTTGCACATGAAGGTGTATTTCAGGATGTTGTCGAATTCCTCGACATCCTTTTGCCAGTGGAAGTGGTAGGTGGGGATGTGCATCTGCGCCAGCAACGCCTTGGTGTGCACCGCCATTTCCACCTGGCAGGCGACGGGTTCGCGCAGTTCGCCGCGATACGAGATCAGCATCGGCAACGGCATCCGGTAATACTGGATCAGCGTCGCCAACGTGTTGATCGTCACGCCGATGGCGGTGTTCTGCATGATGATGCAGGGCCGCTTGCCGCCCATCCAGGCACCGGCGCAGAGGCCCATGCCTTCGTCTTCCTTGTTGGACGGGATGTGAAAGATGTCGTCGCGCTTGTCGACTTCGTCGATCACCCCGGCCAGCTGCTTGCACGGCACCGTGGTGACGAAGGAAACCCCGTTCGCCACCAGATCGTCCGCGATCTTCTTGTCTATGTTCATGGCGTTCTGCCTTTCGTTGTGGCGCTGTTGGGTTCTGTCAGGACGTGCGGCAGACATGCACCGCGCAGGGCGCGTGGCGCACCACCCGCGCAGCGGTCGAGCCCAGCAGGTAATCGCTGAGCCCGGGCTTGTGCGAGCCGATGACGATGCAGTCGATGCCGTGCTCGGCGGCGTAATCGACGATCGAGCGATAGGTGTGGCCGCTGACGACATCGGTCTTGATTCCGGCGATGTCGCGGGTCTTTTCCCGGATCATCTGCCGGGCTTCGTCAAAGCGTTTCTCGACCATGCTCTGGTCGATATAGGCGGCGGCGGTGCCTTGCGGGGTTTCGTAGACATGGATCGCCGTGATCCGGCCGTCGCTGCCCGCCAGCACCCGGGCGACGGCCAGCGTCTGCGGGGAAATGCCGTGGTCCAGCGCCATCGGGACGAGGATGTTCTTGTACATGGTCGGAGTCCTTTCGCGGTCGGGTCCAGCTAGGTCTGCGGCAACAGGATGATCTTGGGCGCGGCGACAGTGCCAGCCCTGAGATCGCGGAAGGCCGCAGACCCCTCGGCCAGCGGGCGCTGTTCGGTCCAGTCGAGCGGCCCCAAGCGGCCGTCGAAGATCGCCTGTGCGGTATCGCGGAAATCCTGCGCGGTGTAGGTGTAGGTGCCGATGAACGTGATCTCCTGCAGCGTCATCCGGCGGATATCCAGTCCGCCGGTATCCTCGCCCAGCCCGACATGGGCGATCACGCCACCCGGCGCGGCGGCGGCACTGGCCAGCGCGCGGGTCGCGGCATAGCCCACCGCGTCGATGACCAGCGGCCAGGCGCCCTCGGCCTTGTCGACGGCGCGCTGCCCGCAACGGTCGGACAGGAAGGCCCGGCGCGCCGCGCTGGGTTCGGCGATGGTGACGTCGGTCACCCCCTGCGCGGTCAGCGCCAATGCCGCGGCCAGCCCGATCGCGCCGCCGCCGATGACCAGCGCGCGGCGCTCCATCGACGGGTGCAGCGCGGCCAGCGCCAAGCGCACGGCGTGCCAGCTGACCGCCAGTGGTTCGGCCAGCGCGGCGGTCTCGAACGACACGCCGTCGGGCATAGCGACCAGGTTGCGGCCCGGCATCGACACGAATTGCGCAAACGCGCCTTCGCGCGGCGGCATCGAGATGATCTGGCGGCTGGGGCACAGGTTTTCCCGGCCCGCCAGGCAGGCGGGGCAGGTCAGGCAGGTGACCAGCGGGTTGAGCGTAACCCGCTCGCCGTCGCGGTCGCCGCCGATGATCGTCCCGGCCGCCTCGTGGCCCAGGATCAGCGGTGCGGGACGGCGGGCATCATGGCCCAGATAGGCATGCATGTCGGACCCGCAGATGCCCACCGCCTCGACCCGGATCAGGTGTTCGCCGGCGGCGGGCTTTGGGTCGGGGGCGTCGCGAAAACCCAGGGTTTCGACCCCGTCATAAATCAGCGCCTTCATTTCGCGGTGAACCCCCCGTCGACCATCAGGATCTGCCCGGTGACATAGGCCGAGGCGTCCGAGCACAGGAACAGGATCGGCCCGTCGATATCGGCCAGCGCGCCATTGCGCCCGATGCAGGTCTGCGCGGCGTTACGGGCCGCGCGCGCCGGGTCGTCGAACACCGCCCGGGTCAGTTCGGTGGGAAAGAACCCCGGGCCGATGGCGTTGGCGGTGATGCCGTGGGGCGACCAGGCTTCGGCCATCGCGCGGGTGAGCTGACCGATGCCGCCCTTGCTGGCCCCATAGGCGATGCCGCCGGGAAAGGCGCGTGTGGTCTGAAGACTGGCGAAGGTCACGATCCGGCCCCAGCCTTTGCCCCTCATCGCCGGCACCAGCGCCTGCGACAGGAAAAACGGCGCCGACAGGTTCAGCGCCAGGGTCCGGTCCCAGCCGTCGGGGGTGACATCATCGGCCGCTTGCCGCGTGTTCACGCCCGCCGCGTGGACAACGATATCCGGGGCGCCGAACGGCGCGGCGATGTCCGCGGCCAGCGCCGCGATACCGGCACGGTCGACCACGTCGCCGGTCACAGCGGCGCCGTCCGGGCCGATCTCGTCCGCCAGGTCGGCCAGCGCATCGCCGCGCCGCGCCACGCCGACCACCCTTGCCCCGGCGGCGGCCAGCGTCAGCGCGGCGCGGCGGCCCAGCCCGGAGCTGGCGCCGGTGACGCAGGCCACCCTGCCGGTCAGGTCGAACAGGGCGCGCGGGTCATGCATCGGCGCTGAGGTCGAAATTCTCGCCCGGGAAATACTTGGCCAGACGCACATCGGCGGCGCGGGCATGGCCCTCCATCCCCTCGAGCCGCGAGATCCGCGCGGTGGCGATGGCGACGTCGCGCGATGCCTCGGGCGTGGTGCGCTGCCAAGTCACGATCTTCATGTATTTGTGCACGCTCAGCCCGCCGGTATAGCCCGCCGCGCCCGATGTGGGCAGCACGTGGTTGGTGCCCGACGCCTTGTCGCCGTAGGATACGGTGGTTTCCTCGCCCAGGAACAGCGAACCGTAGCAGGTCAGCCGGTCGAGCCACCAATCCAGGTCGGCAGCCTGCACGGTCAGGTGTTCCGGCGCATAGGCGTCCGAGGTCGCGGCCATCTCCTCGCGGTCGGCGCACAGGATCACTTCGGCATAGTCGCGCCAGGCGGCGGCGGCGTTGTCGCGATTCACATCCGGCAGGTCGGCGATCAGGGCGGGCACGCGGTCCATCACGTCCTCGGCCAGGGCGCGGTCGTCGGTGACCAGCCAGACCGGCGAGTTGTAGCCGTGCTCGGCCTGGCTGACCAGATCGGTGGCGACGATATGCGGATCGGCGGTCTTGTCGGCCAGGATCAGGCTGTCGGTCGGACCCGCGATCATGTCGATGCCGACGCGGCCGAACAGGATGCGCTTGGCCTCGGCCACGAACTGGTTGCCGGGACCGACGAGGATGTTCGCCTTGGGCAGGCCGAACAGGCCGAAGGTCATCGCCGCGACGCCCTGCACCCCGCCCATCGCCATGATCTTGTCGGCGCCGCAGATATGCGCGGCATAGACGATCGCGGGGGCCACGCCGACATCGGGACGCGGCGGCGAACAGGCGGTGATGTGCTTGCAGCCGGCGACCTTGGCGGTGGTAACGGTCATGATCGCGCTGGCGATATGGCTGTAGCGCCCGCCGGGCACATAACAGCCCGCGGCGTCCACCGGGATGGCTTTTTGCCCCGCCACGAAGCCGGGCGAGATTTCCATCTCGACATTGGCGACGGTCGATTTCTGCATCTCGGCAAAGCGTTTGACGTTGTCATGCGCAAACCGGATGTCGGCCTTGAGCTTGTCCGGCACCAGCGCGCTGGCGGCCTCGATTTCTTCGGGCGTCAACATCACGTTGCCGGTGTAGCGGTCGAACTTGGCGGCGTATTCCAGAGCCTTGGCGTCACCGCCCGCCTCGATATCGGCCAGGATGTTCACAACCGTCTCGTGCACTTCGGAGGCGTCCGATTTCGACGTCAGCGTCGCTTTCTTGAGATAGTCGCGGGTCATTGGATCTGGCCTCCGGTTGGAACGTCAAGCCGCTCACGCCGGCGGCCGCCGCGGGTCCGGCGATGGCGCCGTCGGCGCCTCGGCGAAGGAGACCGGGCAGGGCAGGCAGCAGGCTGGCCCCCATTCTGTAAGCGTTTACATTTGATTCGTGCAAGCGCTTACACTATCGATGGGCGTACATTCGGTTTTCGTGAAAGACGCCGTTCGAATTCCCACAAGGAGGGCAATCGTGGACCTTCCAGACCGTCAGAGCTTTCCGACGCTGACCGACGTGGCGCGCGCGGCGGGCGTGTCCACGGCCACGGTGTCGCGGTGTCTGAACACGTCGGGAAAAGTCTCCGGGGCGACGCGTGAAAGGGTCATGCGCGCTGTCGAAACGCTGGGTTACACGCCGAATTTCGGGGCCCGCGCGCTGGCGGCCAAGCGCACATTCACCATCGGCGCCATCATTCCGACGATGGAAAACGCGATCTTCGCACGCGGCTTGCAGGCGTTTCAGGAAACGCTGCACGACAAGGGCTACACCTTGCTCGTCTCCAGCACCGCCTATCGCCCCGACCGCGAAGCGGAACAGATCAGGACGCTGGTGGCGCGCGGCGCCGACGGGCTGTTGCTGATCGGCTACGAGCGGGATCCCGAGATCTACGATTTCCTGCGCAGCCGCCGCGTGCCGGTCCTGTTGGCCTGGGCCCATCAGACCGGGAACCCGCACCCCGCCGTGGGATTCGACAACCGGGGTGCCATGGCGGCGCTGACCCGTGCGGTGCTGGCGCACGGGCATACCGCCATCGCGGTGATCTCGGGCATCCTGCGCGGCAACGACCGGGCCTCCGAGCGCCTGGCCGGCATCCGCGGCGTCCTGCAAGAGAACGGGCTGGACCCGCACGCCCTGCCGGTCATCGAGACCGCCTATGACATCGACAACGGTGCCCGGGCCTTCGCCACGCTGATGCAGGCCTGCGACCGGCCGACGGTGGTGATGTGCGTGAACGACGTGCTGGCCGCCGGCGCCATGCAGCAGGCCCGCGCGATGGGGATCGCCGTGCCTGAAGAGGTGTCGATTACCGGCTTCGACGACATCGAACTGGCACGGCTGGTGACCCCGCAACTGACCACCGTGCACGTGCCGCATCGGCAGATGGGCAGCCTGGCCGCCCGGGAACTGGTGCGCATGGTCGAAACCAAGGGCGAAGGCGTTTCGCACGAACTGCAAAGCGCGCTTCGATTGCGCGCCTCGCTGGGGCGCCGGGGCTAGGCGATCCGAAGCGTCTCGAAAATCGACCGGACGGCTTGCGGTATCGGGCGCGGCCGGCCGTCATCGCCGGTCAGAACCTGTGCGAAGAACCCTTCGGCGCAGGCGATGGCCGCGTCGTTTGCGAACAGTCCGACCTCGAGCCGGATCGAGCTTTGGCCCAGATGGCCCAGCCGCAACCCGGCATGGATGGTATCGGGAAACCCGGTTTCGGCGTGATAGCGGCAGCCGGATTCGACGACCAGAAACCGGTTCGCCTGCGGCCCGGTGATGGGCACGCCGTTTTCCATCTGCCAGAGGCTGATCGCGGTGTCGAACAGCGCGTAGTAGGTGGCGTTGTTCATGTGCCCGTAGGCGTCGTTGTCGTCCCACCGGGTGGGCAGAACGCGGAACGCCGTGTAGGCGCCGCGCGGCGACGGCGCGGGGCGGCTCATCCCGACCGCAAGGCGCGGAAGGCGGCCGAGGCGCCCCAGCCGGCGGCGATGGCGATGGCCAGAGACATCAGACCGTAGACCAGCGGCTGGTTGCGCGACAGTTCGAACAGCCAGCGTTCCAGCCCGACCTTCTGCACGTCGATCACCGTTTCGAATTTCGAGATCACCTTGCGGTCGCGGGTCAGGAAGATGCGCGTCGGATAGGCGCCTTCGGTCAGGTTGGCCGGCAGCCGGATCGCGGTGTTGAACAGCGTCTGCTGGCGCAGTTCGACGGCGCCCTGCAGCAGCTGGTACTGGTCGCCGCGCGCCCGGATGCGGATCAGCGCGTCGGTGAAGTTCTTGGTATCGCGAAGCTCGGTGCCGACGGCGCGGATCGCCCGCGGGATCGACACGCGATGGCGCAGGTCTTCGGTATCCGAGATCACCTCGGACCACGGCCCGGACGTCGCGACGGCATAGAAGGTGGGTGCGGCGTCGACCTCGGCGGCGTCGGTGTTGATCCAGATCCCGAAACGGCGTTCCTTGCGGCGCACGGTGACCGGCAGAGAGGGGCCGGCCACGGCCACGATCACGTGCAGCGGTTGTTCGGGGATCGTGGTCTCGCGCTTGATGGCGCCATAGATCAGGATTTCCGAACCGTCGAAATCGGTCGAGATCGAAATCGTGTCCTTGCTGAGCCCCAGCACCACCTCTTCGGCCCGGGCGGGCAGGGCGAGCGCGAGAAGGATCAGCAACCAGCGCATCAATGCCCCCCCGCTGCGCCGATGCTGTATAGCTCGGCCGGGGTCAGCAGCAGATCGAGCGCCAGCTTGCCGCAGACCGCCAGCACCATCAGCGCCAGCAGGATGCGCAGCTGTTCGGCCTTGAGGCGCGCACCGATGATCGTGCCGATCTGTGCGCCGATCACCCCGCCGACCAGCAGCAGCACCGCAAGAACCACGTCGACGGTATAGTTCGTCGTCGCATGCAGCAGGGTGGTGAAACCGGTGACGAAGATGATCTGGAACAGCGAGGTGCCGACCACCACCTTGGTCGGCATGCCCAGCAGGTAGATCATCGCGGGGACCATGATGAAGCCGCCGCCGACGCCCATGATCGCGGCCAGGATGCCGACGCAGACGCCGACGATCAGCGGCGGGATCACCGAGATGTAGAGCCCCGAGGTGCGGAACCGCATCTTGAGCGGCAGGCCGTGAATCCAGTTGTGTTTCTTTCGGGGGGGCGGTGCGCCGCGGCGTTGCTTGCGCAGGGTCCGCAGGCTTTCGATGAACATCAGCCCACCGATCACGCCCAGGAAGACGACGTAGCACAATCGCACCAGGAGATCGACCTGGCCCAGGCTTTTCAGGTAGTTGAAGATCCCCACGCCAAGCGCCGCGCCGACCAGGCCGCCCACCAGCAGCACCGTTCCCATCCTGAGATCGACGGATTTTCGTCGCAGATGCGCAAGCACGCCGGAAAAGGATGACGCGACGATCTGGTTGGCTTCGGTCGCCACCGCCACGGCGGGCGGAATGCCGATGAAGAACAGCAGCGGCGTCATCAGGAACCCGCCACCCACGCCGAACATTCCCGACAGCACGCCGACGATCCCGCCCAGGCCCAGAAGCAGGAAGGCGTTCACGGAAACCTCGGCGATGGGGAGGTAAATCTGCATATAAACTTGGTAGCGCGCGCGCCGGGCAAAACGCAACGGCAAAGCGGGTGTCAGCCGTCTTGCGGCGCGGGGCGCAGGGACCGGTCGGTCAGGATCGCGGCCAGGGACTCGAGCGCGGCGCGCACCGGGGGATCGTGCCGGGCCTCGTGATGCGCGACAAGCCATTCCTCGTGCTGCAACGCGTCGATCGGCGGCCCGATCTGGACCAGTGCGGGATCGCCGCGCGCAGCGAAGCGCGGCAGCACGATGCGCCCCGCCCCGGCGCGCGCCAGGTCCATGGCAAGGCGCGGATCGTTGACCGTGGTCGTGATGGCGTCGCCGTGATGGGCCGCCAGCCAGCGGGCTGAGGGCGGCTGGGTGTCACCACGCACCGCGATATGGCCGGTCACATCCGCCGAACGTGCGAAAACGGCATAGTCGATGGTCGCGGTCATGCGGCCGCTGAGCCAGCTTTGATCGGGCCGGACGTTGCGGATGCCGATGTCGGCCTCGCGCCGGGCGATGTCCAGTTGGGCCTGCGCGGACAGGAATTCCGGCATCCATGAGGCTTGGGGCGACCAGACCGCGCCGACATGCCGGGCGATGAACCGCGCCGTCCACGTCCCTGCGGTGATCCGCACGCGGTGGCGGCTTTGCTGTTCGGACAAGCGGGCGATCCCGTTGGCGATCTCGCGCAGCGGCGCGGCCTGGGCCAGCAGCGCGCGCCCGTCGCTGGTCAGCGCATAGCCGCGTGGCCCACGCTGGAACAGGCGCCGGCCCAGCCGCGCCTCCAGTTCGGTCATGCGGCGGCCCAGCGTCGGCGGGCTGACACCGGTGGCCCGGGCCGCCCCGGCCAGACCGCCGGCATCGGCGATGGCGATGAACAGCGCGAGGTCGTCAAGCGATGCCTGTCGTTTCATTTCTGAAAGATGACTTGCGATCTTTTCGACTGCAAGGCTCAAGAACCAAGGCGTATCTCTGAATCACCCTTTTAGGAACGAAAGGAAGACAGCGATGTTGCCCGTCATCCCGCCACCACGGCCCATTCACCGCCGGCAAACCGGCTTTGCCAAGGAGCGCACCACGTTCGCATGCCGTGCAAGCGCGGCACGGCGGCGCGGGCGCCGCCGCCGTATCGTCTGGTTGCTGGGATGGCTGTTCTAGCGTTCCTTGACGTAGGGCTCGCCGCCCGCGCGCGGCGGGATCGCCTTGCCGACAAAGCCCGCCAGGATGACCACGGTCAGGATATAGGGCAGGGCGTCCATGAACTGCACCGGGATGGTGAAGCCGCCCAGGTCGATGTTCTGGTAGCGCAGCGCCAGCGCCTGCAACAGGCCGAACAGTAGGCAGGCCGACAGCGCGTACCACGGCCGCCACTTGGCAAAGATCAGCGCCGCCAGCGCGATGAAGCCGCGCCCGGCGGTCATTTCCTTGACGAAGCCCGCCTGCAGGCCGGTGGCCAGGTAGGCGCCCGCCAGCCCGCACAGCACGCCGCAGATGAGCACCGCGGTGTAGCGCAGGCGGATCACCGATACCCCGGCCGTATCCACCGCCTCGGGCGCTTCGCCAACGGCGCGCAGGCGCAGGCCGAACCGGGTGCGGAACAGCACCCACCACGACAGCGGCACGATCAGGAACGCCATGTAGACCAGCGCCGAATGGCCCGAGATCAGGTCGGCATAGATCGGTCCCAGGAACGGCACCGGGCGCAGGGTTTCGGCCAGCGGCAACGTGATTTCGGAAAACCGCGCGGCGCCGGTCAGCGACGGCGTCCTGCCGCCCTGGCTGAACCAGTCCTGCGCCACCAGCACCGTCAGCCCCGAGGCGAGAAAGTTGATCGCCACGCCCGAGATCAACTGGTTGCCGCGGAAGGTGATCGAAGCCAGCCCGTGGATCAGCGACATCACCATCGACGACGCGATGCCCGCCAACAGGCCCAGCCAGACCGAGCCGGTCATGAAGGCCACCGCGGCCGAGAAGAAGGCCGAGATCAGCATCTTGCCCTCGAGCCCGATGTCGAACACCCCGGCGCGTTCCGAGAAAAGCCCGGCCAGGCAGGCCAGCAACAGCGGCGTCGCGAGGCGCACCGTGCTGTCGAGAAGCTGCAGGAGCGTGGCGAAATCCATGGCTCAGATCCTCGTTGTCGCGAGTTTGAACGCGGTGAAGGCGAAGAAGCCCCCCAGCGTCGCCTCGATCCAGCGGCGTCCGCGTGCGTAAAGTGCGGTGAAGGCCCGCGAAGACAGCGCGACGGCCCAGGCACCGTGACCGAGGAAGGAGTTCAGGAAGGCACCCAGCAGGAACAGCGCGATTACCGGCCAGGGCGCGGCGGCGAAATTGGCCACCGCGACGGCCGCAAGCCAGTAGAGGATGGCCTTGGGATTGGTAAGCTGCATCGCCAGTCCCGCAAGCGCCACACCGCGCGTGGCGGGCTGTCTAAAGGCGGCTGCGGGCGGTGGCGGTGGTGCGACAGCGCGGCCGAATGCCTTCCAGGCCAGCCATGTCAGGTAGGCCGCGCCGGCCAATTTGACCGCGGTCATCGCCCAGGCCAGTTGCGCCACCAGCGCACCCAGCCCGATGATTGCGGCGAAGGCCAGGCAGACCGCCCCGGTGCCGATGCCGAGACAGGTGGTGATCGCCGGGCCGCGCCCCCTGGTGGTCGCCACGGTCAGGATGAGCGCGACGCCCGGTCCCGGCGACAGCACCCCCAGAAGCTGGATGCCCCAGCCGGCGAGTAGATTGGGAAGCCACTCGGCCAGCATCGCGCCTACTCCGCCGGGTCCGATTGCGCCGAGCGCGCATCGGGTTTCGGCGCGCGGCGCGCGGCGAGGAACAGCTTTTCCAGGGGCATGCGCACCAGGTTGTCCAGCGCCCCGGTGAACAGGATCACCAGCGCCTGGATCACGGTGATCAACTCGCGCGGGATGTTGGTCCAGAGCGCCAGTTCCGCCCCGCCCTGGTAGAGGAACCCGAACAGCAGCGCCGCCAGGAACACCCCCACCGGATGGCTGCGGCCCATCAGCGCGACCGCGATGCCGATGAAGCCCGCGCCTTCGGTGGCGTTCATCACCAGCCGCTCGGCCTCGCCCATGGTGGTGTTGAGCGCCATCATCCCGGCCAGCCCGCCCGAGATCAGCATCGCCACGACGGTGATGCGCACCGGCGAGATCCCGGCATATCTGGCGGCGGTTTCGGAATGGCCGAAGGCGCGGATCTCGTAGCCCAGCCGGGTGCGCCAGACGAGGTACCAGAAGGCGACGCAGACCAGCACCGCGATGAAGAAGGTCACGTTGGCCGGCGAGCCGCGGAACATCGCGGTTTCGGCGGTGGAAAACATCTGCTGGAAGGTCGGCAGATGCGTCGCCTCGGGAAACAGCGCCGAGGCCGGATCCTGAGAACCCCGGGGCCGCAGCATGTTGACCAGCACGTAGTTCAGCACCGCCGCGGCGATGAAGTTGAACATGATCGTGGTGATGACGATATGGCTGCCGCGCCTGGCCTGCAGATAGGCCGGGACGAACGCCCAGGCGGCGCCGAAGGCCGCGCCGGCGAACATCGCCGCCACCAGGGCGATGGTCCAGTGCGGCCACGGGATGAAAAGGCAGACCAGCGCCACCCCGAGCCCGCCGATCATCGCCTGGCCTTCGCCGCCGATGTTGAACATGCGGGCGTGAAAGGCGATGGCGACGGCGAGACCGGTGAAGATGAAATTGGTGGTGTAATACAGCGTATAGCCCCAGCCCGACGACCGCATCAGCGCCCCGTCGACCATCAGCCAGAAGGCCTGGAGCGGGTTTTCACCGATGGCCAGGATCACGCCGGCCGACAGGATCGCCGCAAGCACGATCGAGAAAAGCGGCACGAGGACGGCATCGGCCCAGGCAGGCATTCTATCCATGAGTTCGGTTCCCGTGGCTTGCGTCGTGCCGCGTATTTTTCAAAGAGAAGAAGCAGGGGACGGGATCAGGCACGGGCGGCCTCGCGCGTGTCGGTGACGCCGGCCATCAGCAGGCCCAGTTCGGTTTGGTCGGTCTCGGAGGGCAGGCGTTCGCCCATGATCTGGCCGTCGAACATCACCGCGATGCGGTCGGACAGCGACAGGATCTCGTCCAGCTCGACAGACACGAGCAGGATCGCCTTGCCGGCATCGCGCAATTCGATGATGCGTTTGTGGATGAATTCGATGGCACCGATGTCGACGCCGCGGGTGGGCTGGCCGACCAGCAGCACGTCGGGGTTGCGCTCGATCTCGCGGGCCAGCACGATCTTCTGCTGGTTGCCGCCCGAGAAATTGCGCGCCAGAAGGTTCGGGTTGGGCGGGCGGACATCGAAGCGCTGCATCTTTTCCGCCGCTTCGGCCCTGATCAGCGCGTTGTTCATCAGGGGGCCGGACTGGATATGGGGATCGCGGTGATAACCGAAAACCGTGTTTTCCCAGGCGGTATAGGGCATGATCAGCCCCTCGCGCTGGCGGTCTTCGGGCACGTGGGCGATGCCGCGGGCGCGGCGGGTCTGGCCGTCGGAATGATGGCCGGTCAGGTCGATTTCGGCGCCGTTGACGCGGATCGTGCCGGTGGCGTCCGCATAGCCGCCCAACACTTCGAGCAGTTCCGACTGGCCGTTGCCCGACACGCCCGCGATGCCGACGATCTCGCCCGCGCGCACGGCGAGCGAGATGCCCTTGAGCCGCTCGACCCCGTCCTCGTCGACATGGCGCAGGTTCTCGATCTCGAGGACCGGCGCGCCGGGTTGGGCCGGCTTCTTGTCGACCCGCAGCAGCACCTTGCGGCCGACCATCAGTTCGGCCAGTTCCTCGGGGCTTGTCTGGGAGGTCTTGACCGTCGCCGTCATCTCGCCGCGCCGCATCACGCTGACGGTGTCGGTGATCTTCATGATCTCGCGCAGCTTGTGGGTGATCAGGATGATCGTCTTGCCCTGGTCGCGCAGCCCTTCGAGGATGCGGAACAGGTGGTCGGCCTCGGCCGGGGTCAGCACGCCGGTGGGCTCGTCCAGGATCAGGATGTCGGCCTGCCGGTAGAGGGCCTTGAGGATCTCGACCCGCTGCTGGTGGCCGACGCTGAGTTCCTCGATCAGTTCATCGGGATCGACGTTCAGTTCGTATTCCTGCGCCAGCTGTTTCAGCACGCCGCGTGCCTTGGCCAGCGACGGGTGCAAGAGCGCGCCGTCCTCGGCGCCGAGGATGACGTTTTCCAGCACGGTGAAGTTCTGCACCAGCTTGAAATGCTGGAAGACCATGCCGATGCCGGCGGCGATGGCGGCCTGGCTGTCGGGGATGTCGGTCTTTTTTCCGCCGATGAAAATCTCGCCCGCATCGGCCTTGTAGAAGCCGTAGAGGATCGACATCAGCGTCGACTTGCCCGCGCCGTTCTCGCCGATGATGCCGTGGATCGTGCCGCGTTCGACCCGGATCGAGATATCCTTGTTGGCCTGCACCGGGCCAAACGCCTTGGAGATGCCTTTCAGCTCGATCGCGGGGGCGGTCATGGGCTGATCCTCGGTCGGGTAAGGTGCAACCGGGCGCGCCGACGATCCCGCGCGCCCGGGCTGTGTGCAGGGCCGGGCATGCCCGGCCCCGTTTCGATCAGAAGTCCAGAACCGGGCAGCTGTCGTTGGTGTAATAGGCCGCCACTTCGAGCGAGCCGTCGATGATCGCGGCGCGTGCGGCCTCGACCTTTTCGCGCATCTCGGCGGTCAGCAGCGCCTCGTTGTTCTCGTCGACGGCATAGCCGACGCCCTCTTCGGCCAGGCCCAATGTCATGAATTTGCCGGTTTCCAGGTTCTCGCCCGCGGTCATCGCCTCGAACACGGCAACATCGACACGCTTGAGCATCGAGGTCAGGACCTTGCCGGGATGCAGGTGGTTCTGGTTGCTGTCCACGCCGATCGACAGGATGTTTTCATCGGCGGCGGTCTGCAGCACGCCCACGCCGGTGCCGCCCGCGGCGGCATAGATCACGTCGGCGCCCTGGCTGATCTGCGCCTTGGCCAGTTCCGAACCCTTGACCGGGTCGTTCCAGGCGGTCGGCGTGGTGCCGGTCATGTTGGCGATGATGTTGATGTCGGGATTCACCGCCTTGGCACCCTGCGCATAGCCGCAGCCGAAATGGCGGATCAGCGGGATGTCCATGCCGCCGATGAAGCCCACGGTGCCGGACTTGGACGCCATCGCCGCCAGCATGCCCACCAGGTAGGACCCCTGGTGTTCCTGGAAGTTGATCAGCAGCACGTTTTCGGGCACTTCGGGCAGCCAGCCGTCGACGTTGACGAACTTGGTGTCGGGGTAATCCTTGGCGACCTCGCCGACGATGTTGGCGATGGCAAAGCCGGTGGTGACGATCGGGTTCATGCCGGCTTCGGCGAAGCGGCGCAGGGCCTGTTCGCGCTGCGCTTCGGACTGGATCTCGATATCGCGGTAGCTGCCGCCGGATTCCTTGGCAAAGCGTTCGGCGCCGTTGAAGGCGGCTTCGTTGAACGACTTGTCGAACTTGCCGCCCAGGTCGTAGATCAGCGCCGGTTCGGCCAGCGCGGCTCCGGCGGTCAGCGCCAACGCGGCCGCGGCGCCCAGAAATTTGCTCATGAAGGTCATGGTTTGCTCCCAGGTGTTGGACTGCGGCGGGTTGGTCCCGCCGCTTGGTCGGAAAATCGTCGGATGACGGGGATTAAGGCCGTAGGCACCGGCAAGGGTCAACCGGATTCTTGCCTTGGCTCGTGTCGCCGGTGACTGACCCTAGGTCAGATCGCACCGCATGACCGCCGCGTCCTCGTTCGGCCCGCCCTTTCGGCGGTAATAGTCTGCACGCCGGGCGATTTCGGCAAAGCCGCACGCGCGGTAAAGCCCGAGCGCGGCATCGTTCCCGGCGGCGACTTCGAGGAACACGCTGTCGATTCCCCGGGCTGCCGCATCGCGCAGAAAGTCGTTGACCAGGGCCCGCGCGATCCCCCGCCTGCGTGCTTCGGGATGCACGGCGATGGTCAGGATCTCGGCCTCGGGCGGCAGATTGCGGGCCAACAGGAAACCGCTGTTCCCCGAGCTGTGCAGGATCGTGCCGCGCTGTGCGAGCAGATCGTGAAACTCGCCGGCGCTCCAGGGCGCGTCGGGAAAGCAGGCGGCGTGCAGCGCCGCCAGCGCCTCAGGCGTCATCCAGGATCACCGGCGGGGTATCGCGCGACGGCGCGGCATCGGCGGGCCGGACATAGAGCGGCGCTGGGCGTGGCCCCGGTTCCCGCGTCGCGGCGACCCGACCGATCCGTTCGGCCAACAAAACGGGGTTCGACAGGAAAATCGCCCCGACTGCCTCGGTCATGGGGCGCAGTTCCGGCGTGCCACCGGGTGGGCAGACATAGACCTGTCCGCGTGGCGCTACGACCGCTGCGACCGCGTCCGGCATGTCGAAATGGATCGCGTCGAAGGTCGACACGCCGATCGCGGGAATGCCCAGCCCCAACGCCAGCCCGCGGGCGGTGCTGACGGCGATGCGGATGCCGGTGAAATTGCCCGGCCCCACGCCGACGCCGATCCGGTCGAGGTCGGACCATTGCAGGCCCGCGTCGGTCATCAGGTTCTGCAGCAGGGGCATGAGCCGTTCGGCCTGTCCGCGCGCCATGTCTTCGTGCGCCGTCACGACGGTTTCGCCATCGCGCAGCACGGCGGCGGCGCAATAGGAACCGGAGGTGTCGAAGGCAAGCACATTGGTCATGGCGCCGGTCTTACCGGTCCGCGTTCAGACTGTCACGCGCCGACGCCGGGTGCCGGGGCAGGCCGTCTTCCGTATGCAGCCTTGGGTTTCGAGCCGGCCGGCGCCGTAACAGCAGCGGCCGCTCGGGACTGTCATGCTTGCCGTGGCATCGTCGTCAACCGGCCTGCGCCCGTCAGTCCGGCCGGAAGAACGTCAGCGGCTTTGTCTTGGCGCGGGTCACCAGGCCCTTGGCCTCGAGATCGAGCTGGACGCATTTCTGCCACCAGCCAAGCGCCTTGCCGCCCGGGAAAAGGTCTTGTGGAAGGCCCGGGCGTATCGCGTCCTTGATCTGCGCCGCGCTCAGGCCGGGTTCGCCGACCGGAAGTGCGGCCAGCATCAGGGTACGGATCGCCTGGTATTTCGCCGCATCCACCCGCTCCGTCAGGCCGGGGTGATTCACGTTCTCGACTTCGACCTTGTCGACCATATGCCTTGCCTTCCGCTTTCCAATGCAGCCTAGCACAAACGCAAACGGGCGCCGCCGGGGCGCCCGTCGAAACACGCCGGTGGTGGCGTTCAGGCCATCACGGGGCGGACCTCGGTCACTTCGGGAATGTAGTGGCGCAGCAGGTTCTCGATGCCCATCTTCAGCGTCAGGGTCGAAGACGGGCAGCCCGCGCAGGCGCCCTGCATGTGCAGATAGACCACGCCGCGGTCGAAGCCGTGAAAGGTGATGTCGCCGCCATCCTGGGCCACCGCAGGGCGCACCCGGCTGTCCAGCAATTCCTTGATCTGGCCGACGATTTCCGCATCCTCGCCGCTGTGTTCGGCATGGCCGCCGGCCTGGGTGGCGCCATCGCTCATGACTGGTTCGCCAGACTGGAAATGCTCCATGATCGCGCCCAGGATCGCTGGTTTCAGGTGATCCCAGTCGATGTTTTCGGCCTTGGTCACGGTGACGAAATCGGTGCCGAAGAACACGCCCGAGACGCCGTCGACGCCGAACAGGCGTTGTGCCAGAGGCGACGCGCTTGCGCCGTCGGCGGACGGGAAATCGGCTGTCCCCATCTCCAGCACTGTCTGGCCGGGCAGGAATTTCAGAGTTGCGGGGTTCGGTGTGGATTCGGTCTGGATGAACATGGCGGCGCCCTTTCTGGCTTGGCATTCTATATGCGCAGCCGGGGGCCGTGCGTCAAGGATTGGAACGATTCTAAGCCAGCCTCAGCCGGGCGCCTTCGCGGCCTTCAGCCGCGCCCGGATATACTTGGCCGCCGACCGGTAATGCGATGCGCCCGCCGCCTCGGCCCAGCGGCCCGGCGTCCAGGCATTGCCGCCGCCCGGCATCGGCGCGCCGTACAGCGCCGCGTCGTCGCGCGCCGCGATGAAATCCATCAGCCGTGCATGGTTGTCGCGCAGAAGGGTCCGCGCGGCATCCCAGTCCAGTCCGGCCTGAGCCGCGCGCAGATCGGCGTTGAACCGGCGCAATTCGTTCCACTTGTATCCCGGCGCGGGCATCTCGACCGGTTCTCCGGCTTGACCCCGGGCATACCAGTCCAGGAACAGGGCGATCCAATGCGCCCGATGCCCGGCGATGTCCTTGAGCGTCGTGTCATCGGCGCCGGGATCGGGTTTCAAGCGCAGCGCCTCGGGCACCGAATCGAGCACGCGCTCGAACTTGGCGAATTCGCTCGCCGTGATCGCGCTCAGGTCTTTCTTGGTCGTTGCCGCCGGCATGATGACACCCTCTGGCCCCCCAATCGCAGATCGGTACCCAGATGCGATTGATCCAGATCAGGCATCTGCCCGTTACGTTCCGTCAGGTGATCGCTTCGAGCCGTTCTTTCGACAGATCGCCGGGCACGATCGTGATCGGCATCGGCAGCGAGCCGGAATTCCGCGTCAGTTGCGTGACCAGCGGGCCCGGCCCCTTCTTGTCCGCGGCGGCGCCCAACACCAGGACGCCGATATCGGGGTCGTTGCGGACCTGGGCAAGGATTTCGGTCACCGGGTCGCCTTCGCGGATCACCAGTTCGGGGTCGACCCCCTGCTTGTCGCGCATCCACTTGGCGAAGACCTCGAAATGGGCGTGGATGCGTTCGCGCGCCTCTTCGCGCATGACTTCGCCGACGCCGATCCAGTGGTTGAACTCGTCCGGAGGAATGACCGAAAGGATCGCCACGCCGCCGCCCGTCCGGGCCGCGCGCATGGCGGCGAACCGCATCGCGTTGAGGCATTCGCGGCTGTCATCCAGCACGACGAGGAACTTGCGCATCTCGGTCTCCCTGCGGGCGGATCATGGCGAAGCCGTGCCGCGGTGGCAAGCGCTCAGAGCGCCAGCGACAGCAACGGCAGGTGGCGGCCCGGGATCGAACCGGAAGGCGCGGTGCCGATCCTGACCGCGCCCATGCGGGCATAGAACGGCTCGGCGCCGGGGTCGGATTCGATGAGCAGCGCGGTTGCCCCGATGTCGCGGGCGGTATCGCAGGCCCACCGCAACAAGGCGGCGCCGCAGCCGCGCCGCATGGCGCGCGGCGCGACGAACAGTTTCTCGAGCTGCGCGGTTCGGCCGGCGACCGAAACCTGGACGAAGCCGGTAAAGCCGCGGGCGTCGCGCGTCACCGCGCAGGGATCGGCCAGGTCGGTTGCGCGCACCGTCAGTTCGTCGCGGGCCGCCGACATGAAGGCCGCGTCATAGCCCCAATGCGCCTTGGCGGTCAGGCACAGATCGGTCAGCGCCGCCAGGTCGGCCGGACCGGCTTGCCTCAGCGGTTCGGCGATCATGCCGCGCTGGCGGCCCAATCCCAGTACATCTCGCGCACGCGGCGGGTGACGGGACCGACCTGATAGGAGATATCCTCGAACCCGGTCACCGGCGTCACCTTGTGCATGTTGCCCGACAGGAAGACCTCGTCGGCGTCCTCGAAATCGGCGAAGGACAGCACGGTTTCCACCACCTCGACCCCGTCGGCGCGCAGGTTCGCGATGTGGCGCGCGCGGGTGATCCCGGCCAGGAAGGTGCCGTTGGGGATGGGCGTGAAAACCACGCCGTCGCGCACCATGAAGACGTTGGACGTGGCCGATTCCGCGACATTGCCCATGGCGTCGGCCACCAGCGCGTTGCCGAAACCGCGGGCGCGCACTTCGGCCAGCATCCGGGCGTTGTTGGGATAGAGGCAACCCGCCTTGGCGTTGACCACCGCATCTTCGAGCACCGGCCGGCGGAACCGCGTGCGGCCCAGCGTGACGGTGGCCTCGGGCGGAGCCAGCGGAATCTCTTCGAGGCACAGCGCGAACCCGGTGCCGCCGGGTTTGGGCACGATGGCCGTGGCGTCGCCGTCGATCGCCCAGTACATCGGCCGGATATAGACCGCGGCATCCCTTGGATAACGCGCCAGCCCGTCCCGCGCGATGGCCACCATGTCCTGGGTCGAGACGGTGGGTTCGACCATCAGCGCGGCGGCCGAACGGTTGACGCGGGCGCAATGGGCGTCGAGATCCGGTGTCAGCCCGTCGATGCAGCGCGCCCCGTCGAAAACCGACGAGCCCAGCCAGGCGCCGTGATCGGCGGCGTGCATGATCGCCACGTCACCATCGTGCCAGGTGCCGTTGAAATAGGTGCGGATATTGCTGCCCGTGGCCATGGCGTCCTCCTTTTGCGTGGCGGAGCCTAGGCGCGCTGTGCGGCGAGGTCCAGCCGTTCAGGGCGCCTCGGCCAGCAGCGCGTCGAGATCGAGCGGCGCGTTGACCATCGCCAGATCGCCATTGCCGTCGCGCGGCCAGTCGCGGGGCGCCCGGTCGCGGTAGATCTCGATCCCGTTGCCGTCGGGATCGCGGAAATAGACCGCTTCGGACACACCGTGATCGGCGGCACCGTCGATCGGTACACCGGCGGCGATGACGGATTTGAGCGCGGCGCCGAGGGCCGCGCGGTCGGGATAGAGAAAGGCGGTGTGGTAGAGCCCTGTGGCGTCGCCGGCGGGCTGCGGCCCGCCGCGGCTGTGCCAGGTGTTCAACCCGATATGATGGTGATAGCCGCCCGCCGCGAGAAAAGCGGCCTGGCTGCCGTAGCGCTGCGTGACAGCGAACCCCATCACGTCGCGGTAGAAGGCGACGGCGCGGTCGAGATCGGCGACCTTGAGATGGACATGGCCGATGCGGGTGTCGGGATGGGCGGACATGGCGTGGCTCCGTTGTCTTGATCCGTTCGAATATGGTCGATGCGCCGCATCGCGAAAGGCCGGTCCGCGCGGAGGCCCTGTGCGGCGCCGAACAACGGCCCGAACGAGCGCCTTCGGCGCGCAGGATCAGGCCCGGCCCGCCTTTGGCAGGCCGGGCCGGTCGGCCTTTGGAAACGATGGCGCGTTCGACCGGCGGCGTGCCGCCGGGCACCGGATGCGCGGGGCGTGTTTGAAAAAGAGAAGAAGCAGGGCTTCTGAAAGGGGGCATTTGCCGACGATCGGAAACCGCGAGGGCCGCAATTGCGCAGGCAGGTGTCGGGAATGGTGGACGCGCGCCGGTGCGGGAATGCTCTAAGATGGCGGCGAGACAGGAGAGATGCGCATGTCCGACAGGATCCGGTTCACGCTCGACGGCGAGACGGTCGAGGCCGAAAAGGGAATGACGATCTGGGAGGTGGCCCACGGCCGGGGCCTGACCATCCCGCATCTGTGCCACAAGCCCGCTCCGGGCTACCGACCCGACGGCAATTGCCGGGCCTGCATGGTGGAGATCGAGGGCGAGCGGACCCTGGCCGCGTCCTGCATCCGCGAACCGTCCGAGGGGATGGTGGTCAACACGGCCAATGCCCGCGCCACCCAGGCCCGCAAGATGGTGATGGAACTGCTGCTGGCCGACCAGCCGGCGCGCGAGGATGCGCATGACCGCTCGTCGCATCTGTGGGACATGGCCGAGGCCAGCGGCCTGTCGGCAAGCCGGTTTCCCCAGCTGGAGAAAGCGCGCATCCCGCTGCTGGACGACAGCCATGTCGCGATGCGGGTGAACCTCGATGCCTGCATCCAGTGCGGTCTGTGCGTGCGTGCCTGCCGCGAGGTGCAGGTCAACGACGTGATCGGCATGGCGGGCCGCGGGCATGATGCCTACCCGGTCTTCGACATGGACGACCCGATGGGCGACAGCACCTGCGTGGCTTGCGGCGAATGCGTGCAGGCCTGTCCGACCGGCGCCTTGATGCCGGCCACGGTTCTGGACGATGCGCAGCGTGGCGACAGCGCCGATTTCGACCGCGAGGTGAAATCGGTCTGCCCGTTCTGCGGCGTCGGTTGCCAGGTGTCGATGAAGGTCAAGGGCGACCGCATCGTCAATGTCGAGGGCATCAACGGCCCCGCCAACGAAGGCCGGCTTTGCGTCAAGGGGCGGTTCGGTTTCGACTATATCCACCACCCGCACCGGCTGACCAAGCCGATGATCCGCCGCAAGGATGCGCCGGAAAAGGGGCTGAATGTCGATCCCGCCAATCCCTGGACGCATTTCCGCGAGGCGACCTGGGACGAGGCGCTGGACGCCGCCGCGCACGGGTTGCAGGACCTGCGCAGCTATTACGGCGGCACGTCGGTGGCCGGGTTCGGCAGCGCCAAATGCACCAACGAAGAGGCCTATCTGTTCCAGAAATTCATCCGCCAGGGGTTCGGCCACAACAACGTCGACCATTGCACGCGGTTGTGCCATGCCTCGTCGGTGGCGGCGCTGATGGAGAATGTGGGCTCGGGCGCGGTGACGGCCACGTTCAACGAGATCGAGAATGCCGACGTGGCCATCGTGATCGGCGCCAACCCGACCGAGAACCACCCCGTTGCCGCCACCTATTTCAAGCAATTCGCCAAGCGTGGCGGCAAGCTGATCGTGATGGACCCGCGCGCCCAGGCGCTGCGGCGCCACGCGGCGCACATGCTGCAGTTCCGGCCCGGCACCGATGTGGCGCTTCTGAACGCGATCATGAACGTGATCGTCGAGGAAAAGCTGTATGACCGGCAATATATCGAGGGCTTTACCGAGGGCTTCTTCGAGTTCCGCGACCATATCCGCGCCTTCACGCCCGACCGGATGTCCGAATTGTGCGGCATCGACGAGGACACGATCCGCACCGTGGCGCGCACTTTCGCGCGGGCCGAGCGGGCGATGATCTTTTGGGGGATGGGGGTCAGCCAGCATATCCACGGCACCGACAATGCGCGCTGCCTGATTTCGCTGGCGCTGCTGTGCGGCCATATCGGGCGCCCCGGCACCGGGCTGCATCCGCTGCGCGGGCAGAACAACGTCCAGGGCGCGTCGGATGCCGGGCTGATCCCGCAGGTCTTGCCGGATTATCAGAGCGTGACGGACCCGGAGGTGCGCGCGCTGTTCAAGCATATCTGGCGCGGCACCGAGATCCAGGCGACGCCGGGCCTGACCGTGGTCGAGATCATGGACCGCGTCTATCGCGGTGAAATCAAGGGCATGTACATCCTGGGCGAGAACCCCGCGATGTCCGACCCGGATGTCGATCACGCGCGCAAGGCGCTGGCGCAGCTCGACCACCTGGTGGTGCAGGACATCTTTCTGACCGAGACGGCGAATTATGCCGACGTGATCCTGCCCGCCTCGGCCTTTGCCGAAAAGACCGGCACCGTGACCAACACCAACCGCCAGGTGCAGGTGGCGCGCCAGGCGGTGCCGCCGCCGGGCGAGGCGCGCGAGGATTGGGAAATCCTGGTCGACCTGGCGCGGCGCATCGGGCTGGACTGGGATTACGACGATCCGCGCGAAGTGTTCGACGAGATGAAGATGTCGATGCGGTCGCTGCATCACATCACCTGGAAACGGCTGGAGGAACAGAACGCCGTGACCTATCCGACCTCGGGCCCGAACGATCCCGGTGCGGCGGTGGTGTTCGGCGACGGCTTTCCGCGGCGCGCGGGCCGGGCCAAGTTCACCCCCGCCCGGGTGACCCCGCCGGCCGAGTTGCCCGACGAACGGTTCCCGATGATCCTGACCACCGGGCGGCAGCTGGAGCATTGGCATACCGGTTCGATGACGCGGCGGGCATCGGTTCTGGACGCGGTCGAGCCGGAGGCGAACTGTTCGCTGCACCCGTCGACCCTGCGCAAGCTGGGGGTGGAGCCGGGCGGCAAGGTGCGCCTGACCACCAGGCGCGGATCGGTCGAGGTGATGGCGCGGGCCGACCGCGCGGTGGCGCCCGACATGGTGTTTCTGCCCTTCGCCTATGTCGAGGCTGCGGCGAATATCCTGACCAACCCCGCACTGGACCCGTTCGGCAAGATCCCGGAGTTCAAGTATTCCGCCGTGCGGGTCGAAAAGGTCGAAGGCGCGGCACAGGTCGCGGCGGAATGATCCGGCGGTGCGGGCCCGAGGGCCCGCGCAGGGTGTCTCGGCCCGGTCCTTGCGGCCCGGTCCTGCGCGCTTGTGGACATCCGCCGCCCTTGTCGGGCAAGTTGTCCGCCAGGAGGACGGACGATGGACCCTTTGGCGCTGGTTTTCTATGCGGTGATCTGTGGCGCGCTGAGCCTGGCCGGGCCACGGCTGGGGCCGCCCTGGCGGCGTTTCGCCGTGGGGGCCGCTGTCGGCGTCGTGGCGGTGATCGTCCTGCCGCTGGTTCGCGGCGTCTTTTTCTAGGACCAGGCCACCTCGCCCAGAAAGATGTAGCCTGCGCCGTAGATCGTCTTGATCAGTTGCGGGTTTTTCGGGTCGTCGCGCAGCTTGGTGCGCAGTCGCGAGATGCGCACATCCATCGCCCGGTCGAAACTGTCGCCCGCGGTGCCGCCCAGGCTTTCCTGCATGAAGGCGCGGGTGATCAGCCGGTTGGGGCGTTCCAGGAAAAGCCGCAGAACCGCGCCTTCGGCTTGTGACAGGGCGGTTTCACGCCCTTCGGGATCTTCCAGTGCGAAGCGGTCGAAATGCGCCGCCCAGCCGTTGAACCGCGCTGTTCGTCGGGCGCTGTCCGCCGGTTTCTGGCTGCGCAGGCGGGCGCGGACGCGGGCCACCACTTCGGCCGGATCGAAGGGCTTGATGATGTAATCGTCGGCGCCCAGTTCCAGCCCGGTGATGCGGTCCTGCACCTGGGCGCGGCCCGAGATGATGATGACGCTGGCGCCTTTCTCAAGCGCCAGCCGATGCACCAGGCTCAGACCGTCGCGGTCGGGCAGACCCAGATCGACCAGGCAGAGATCGGGCGTCGCGTGGCGCAGGGCGGCCTCGAACTCGGTCGCGCGGCCAAAGCTCTGGGTGCGGAATCCGGCCTCGGTCAGCGCCTCGGACAGCATGGCCCGGATCGCCGGTTCGTCGTCCAGGATCGAGATCAGGGCAGTCATGCGGCGGATCTTTCGCTGCGAAGGAAGGCGGACAGTTCGGCGGGCGAGAACGGCTTGGACAGGACCGGCCCGCCGCTGCGGGCGGCCTGGTGCAATGCGTGCTGCGGCGGCAATGAGGTCATCAGGAAGACCGGCCTGTCGCGCAGCCGGTCGCGCAGGTCGATCCCCGTCGCTTCGCCCTCCAGAAGGATGTCGGACAACACCAGCCGGATGTCGGGCAGTCCGTCGGCCAACGCGCAGGCCTCGTCGACCGAGGCGGCCTCGATCACCGAATAGCCCGCGCCGGTCAGCATCTCGCGGATCGTCATGCGCAGGTCGGCGCTGTCTTCGACCAGCAAGACCAGCCCTTCGGCCTCGGCGGTGTCGGCGCGGCGCAAGGGCAGGCGCAGATGCACCCGCGCCCCGGTTTCGCCATTGCCCAGCCGCACCTCGCCGCCCGCCAGTTTCACGGTGTCATAGACCATCGCCAGGCCCAGACCGGACCCGCCGCCCCCCTTGGTGGTGAAGAACGGGTCCAGCGCGTGGTGCAGCGCGGTTTCGGAAAAACCCGGCCCGCTGTCGGATACGGTGATATCGAGCCAGGTATCCTGCACCTCGCGCATCTCGATGTCGATCCGCCCGGTGCCGCCGCAGGCGTCACGCGCGTTCAATACCAGATTCAGCAGCGCGTCCTGCATCAGGCCCGGATCGATAAGAACGCGGCCGTCGGGCGGCGGTGCGATGGCCAGCGTCATCGCATCGCTCAGTGTCGGCCGCGCCAGCGTGGCGAGATCGTCGAGAAACGCCGCCAGTGTCACCGGCTCGGGCCGCCAGCTGCGGCGCGCGGTGATGTCTGCGATGCGGTTCAGCAGATCGCCGCCGCGCCGCGCCGCCTGCAGGGTCGCGGTGATGAGAGGCTCGGCCTCCGGCCCCGGCGCCAGGCGTGCCAGCTTGGACTGCATGCCCAGGATGATCGTGAGCAGGTTCGAGAAATCATGCGCCAGACCGGATGTCAGCTGTGCCGCCATTTCCCGCCGCCGGGTCTGTTGCAACACTGCGCGGGCCTGGGTTTCCTCGGTCACGTCCTGGCTGAGGATGTAGACGCCCTTTTCCACCGGGTCGGGGGTGAATACCGCGCGGATGCGGCGCGAACTGTCGTCGTCGGTGAACTCGAACGTGCTTTGACGCCCGTCCATCGCCTGTTCCAGATGCGGCCGGATGCGGGCATAGGCGGGCCCGAGCGCGTCCGAGATGTGGAGCCCGACAATGCTGGACGGTCGCCCCGGCATGACCGATGACAGCCGCCGGTTGGAATAGGTATAGCGGCCCTGGCCGTCGACGCGGGCGATATGGGCCGGCATCATTTCGGTCGTGGCGCGGGTGCGGGCCTCCATCTCGGTCAGCTCGCGGCGCGCCTCTTCCAGCGCGCTGATCGTAGCGGCCAGTTCCCGGTTGGTGGCGGCCAGTGCTTCGGATCGGCGCAGCACTTCTTCGGACAGCAGTTCCGACCGGGTGCGCAGCAATGCCTCCTGTTCCTTGACGCGGGTGATGTCGGTATAGACGGCGACCCAACCGCCCTGCGGCAGCGGCGCGCCTTCGACGCTGATCGTGCGGCCGTTGGCGCGGGTGCGTTCCATGTAATGCGGCTCGAAGGCCAGGGCCTGGTCGACGCGCGCCCGGATGAAGGCTTCGAGATCCTCGATCGGGCCGTATTCGCCGCGCACGGCCAGATGCCGGATCGTGTCGGCAAAGCGCGTGCCGGGTTTCAGCAGGTCGGGCGGCAGATCGAACATCTCGGCAAAGCGCGCATTCGAAGCCGCCAGCCGCAGATCGCCGTCGAAGATCGTCAGCCCCTGCTGGATCAGGTTCAGCCCGGCCTGGATCAGCGGCCCCGTCGATGCCATGCGCCCGCCCTTGCTTTGGTCGCATCCTTTTTCCCAGCATATTGCCAAGGGTGCAACAGGGGCGGTTGCTTGCCCCCGCAGCGGTGCTTGCCTATCGTGCGGCCAAAGCGAACAGGAGCCTTCCCATGCGTATGAACCCCTTGGGCCGCAGCGGCCTGACGGTGTCCGAACTGTGTCTCGGCACCATGACCTACGGCACCCAGACCCCGCCCGAGGACGCCCACGCCCAGATGGACCGCGCGCTGGATGCCGGGATCAATTTCCTCGACACCGCCGAGATGTATCCGGTCAATCCGATTTCCAGGGAAACCGCGGGGCGGTCCGAAGAAATCGTCGGCGACTGGTTCGCGAAAACCGGGCGACGGGCCGAATGGATCGTCGCGACCAAGATCAGCGGCGCGGGGCAGAAGGCGGTGCGCGACGGGGCGCCCATCACCGGCGACGCGATCCCCGGCGCCGTCGAGGGATCGCTGAAGCGTTTGAAGACCGACCATATCGACCTGTACCAGCTGCACTGGCCGAACCGGGGCAGCTACATGTTCCGTCAGAACTGGCACTACGACCCGTCGAAACAGAACCGTGCCGACACCGTGCAGCACATGCACGATGTCCTGGGCGCGCTGTCGCGCGAGGTCGAGCGCGGGACGGTCCGGCATTTCGGCGTGTCCAACGAAAGCGCCTGGGGCACGGCGATGTGGTTGCAGGTGGCCCAGCAAACCGGCGGGCCGCGAGTGATGTCGATCCAGAACGAATATTCGCTGCTGTGCCGGCTTGCCGATACCGACCTGGCCGAGCTGATGGTGAACGAGGATGTCGGCCTTCTGCCCTTTTCGCCGCTGGCGGCGGGTTACCTGACCGGCAAGTATCAGGGTGGTACGGTGCCAGATGGTTCGCGCATGTCGCTGAACCCCAAGATGGGCGGCCGGGCATCGGAAAGGGTGTTGGGGGCCGTCGACGCCTATCTCGCAGTGGCGCGCGATTTCGGGATCGATCCGGTGCACATGGCGCTGGCCTGGTCGGCGCGGCGGCCCTTCGTGGCCTCGTCGATCTTCGGCGCGACGACGGATGCGCAATTGCAGCACCTGCTCAAGGCGGCCGAGATCACGCTGTCGGAGGATCTGCTGGCGCGTCTGGACGCGACCCACAAGGCATGGCCGATGCCTTACTAGCTCTGCACGTCAGAGCGCGCTGCGCAACACAGCCAGGTATTCGGCGACGGCGCGTTCGGCCACGCTGGCCTCGCGCACCAGGTGATCGAAATGCGCGGTCATCGCGGCGATGCGGTCGGTGTCGCGAAACGCGAGATAGGACCGTCCGAGATAGATCACCGCAAGCAGCGGACCGAACACCGTGATCGGCGCCGAAAACAACCGCCGGGCATCGAACAGCGACAGCCGCAGGCGGGGATACAGGCTTTCGACCTGGTCAATCAGGTGATCCAGTTGCTCGGCCCGGATATCGGCGGACAACCCGGCGTAATACCCGTTGCCTTCGGCGAAACTTGCCAGTTCGTGCATGGGGATGGCGATTTCGTAATCCGACAGCGACGCGCGCATCCAGGCCAGCCGTTCCTGCGAGGCGGCGATGGCTTCGGACGCGCTGCGGCCCAGATGCGGGCCGTATTCCCAATCCAGCACGGCGGGTGTCTTGAGCATGTCGGGCAATGTCGCGGGCACATGGCGGATCTTGTAGCCGGCGGCTTCGCGGTGCCAGCCGAAGATCGTTTCGTCGACAAGCGCGCGGGCGGCATCGGTCATGGTCATCGAATGTGCCATCAGGTCGGCCGCGTTCTCGGGCCGGTCCGACAAGCCCAGCAGCCAGTCGGCCGACACCCCAAGCGCCGCGGCACAGGCGCCGACCAGATGCGCGTTGGGCAGCCGTGCCGCGTCGCCCGACAGCAATTGCGATACCGTCGACCGGTCCACACCCGCATCGCGCGCCAGAGCGGTCTGGTTCGTGCGCGCCAGCCGCATCGCTTCGGTCAGCCGGACGCGGAACAGGGAAGCACGGTCGCGCTTGTCGATTTTCTTCATAGTTGTTCACAATAATCACGCTTTGAAAGATTTGTGAACCAAATCCCGCCTGATCAGCATGTTGCGCCACCGATAGGATGGGCAAAAAAGGAAGGGTCGGTGCATGGAGCGACAAGTCCGCGTTTCTGCGGAGCGAGCCGTACGGTCGCAGAAAAAGGCGGTTGCGCGCCGGTGGCCGTTCCCGATGGAATGGCCGACTTTGGCCATGCTGGCTGTGTGTTACGCGGCATGGACGCTTGGCACCACGGTGCTGAGCGCGATCGCCTTGCCGCTGGCGATGGTCGTGGTGACACTGGCGACCGCGCTGCATTCCTCGCTGACGCACGAAGCGCTGCACGGCCATCCCTTCCGGTCGCGGTTCTGGAACGCGGCCGTGGTCTTTCCGGCGCTGTCGGTCGTCGTGCCCTATCTGCGGTTCAGGGACACCCACCTGGCGCATCACCGCGATTCCATCCTGACCGATCCCTATGACGACCCGGAAAGCAACTACCTGGACCCCGTCCGCTGGGCCGCGCTGCCAGGCTGGGCCCGGGCGGTTCTGCGGGCCAACAACACGCTGGCCGGGCGGCTGCTGATCGGACCGCTGGTCGGCACCGCGTCCTTTCTCGCCCAGGACCTGGCCGCGATGCGCCACGGCATCGCGCGGGTCTGGCTGGGATGGGCGCTGCATGTGCCGGCCCTGGGGCTGGTACTTTGGTGGATGACATCGGTGGCGTCCATGCCGCTCTGGGCCTGGGCGATGTGTGTCTATGCCGGATTGGCGATCCTCAAGATCCGCACCTATCTCGAACACCAGGCGCATGAAAGCGCCCGCGGCCGCACTGTCATCATCGAAGACCGCGGGCTGCTGGCCTGGCTGTTTCTGAACAACAACCTGCACGTCGTGCACCACATGCATGCCGCGGTGCCGTGGTACCGCCTGCCACAACTCTATTTCGCCAACCGCGCCCGGTATCTCGACCGCAACGAGGGCTATCGCTACCGGTCCTATGCCGAGGTGTTCCGGCGTCATTTCTGGCGCGCCAAGGATCCGGTGCCGCATCCGCTCTGGCCAAAGCCGTAGGCGCGCGCCAGTAAGGGCGCATGGAGCTTTGGATTACCGCCACCATCGCCGCCGCGTTCTTTCAGACGCTGCGCTTCATGCTGCAAAAGGTGCTGGCGACGGGAACACTGTCGGCCACCGGCAGCACGCTGGCGCGTTTTGCCTATGCCCAGCCCTTTGCCTGGGTGGTGCTGGCGGGATACCTGGCGCTGCGCGGCGGCGGGTTCCCCGCGATCGACCCGGTGTTCTGGCTGTGGGGGCTGGCCGGTGGCGTCGGGCAGATCCTGGCCACGGTGATGGTCGTGATGATGTTCCGCACCCGCAATTTCGCCGTGGGCATCACGCTGAAGAAGACCGAGGTGATCCAGACCGCGCTGCTGGGGCTGGTCCTGCTGGGCGAGGTCATTTCCGTCGGCGGTTGGCTGGCCATCGGCATCGGTCTGGCGGGCGTTCTGCTGCTGTCCAAGACACCGGGCGATGCCCGGGCGAGCTGGCGCGACCTGGGCTCGCGCGTGATCCTGTTGGGGCTGGCCTCGGGGTTCTTCTTTGCCGTCTCGGGTGTCGGCTATCGCGCCGCGACGCTGGCGGTGGACAGCGCCGACCCGTTCCTGCGGGCCCTGGTCGCGCTGAGTTTCGTCAACCTGATGCAATGCACCGTTCTGCTGCCCTGGCTGCGCTGGCGCGAGCCGGGTCAGATCGCGGCGGTCTGGGGCGCGCGCAAGGTGGCGGTCTGGATGGGGCTGGCGTCGATGGCCGGGTCGCTGGGCTGGTTCACCGCCTTCACCCAGCAGACCGCGGCCTATGTCTTTGCGCTCGGCCAGGTCGAGCTGATCTTTTCGCTGGCCGCCTCGGTGCTGTTTTTCCGCGAAAGGGTGACGGTGCGGGAACTGGGGGGAATCGCCTTGTTGACCGCCTCTATCCTGGTGCTTGTGCTGGTTGTCTGACGGGCGTCCGGGGTTCCCACGCCTCGCGGCTCAGCGCGTCGCGCAACACCAGCGTCACGGTGACGAAGCTGACATAGAGCAGCAGATACCAAGACCCCATCTTGGCAAAGCTGACCATGTCGAATTCCGATTGCCCGGCATAAAGCCAGGTGCCGGTATTGGTGCCGACGTTTTCGGCGATCCACAGAAAGATCGACGTCAGGAAGGCGGCAAGAGGCAGCGGCATCCAGCGCGGCGTGTCGCCGATATGGAACCAGACGCGGGTGCGGGCAAACAGGACAAAAGTCGCCGCGATCAGGACGTATCGCCCATCCCAGATGTAATGATGCGCAAAAAAGTTGACGTAGATCGCCACCGCCAGCACGACGGTCGTCCAGAACGGCGGGTAGGGGGCAAAGCGCATCTCGAAGATACGGATCACGCGGGCCATGTAACTGCCCACCGCGGCATACATGAAGCCGGAAAACAGCGGCACGCCCATCACCTTCAACAGTCCCGGTTCGGGATAGGCCCAGCTGCCGGCCGAGACCTTGAAGAATTCCATCGCCGTGCCGGTCAAATGGAACAGCGCGATGACCTTGGCCTCTTGCAGCGTCTCGAGCCGGAAAACCAGGAATGCCGCCTGCAAGCCGACGGCCCAGATCACCAGCGCGTCATAGCGATGGATCGCCCAATGCGGCTGCCACATCGCGTCGCTGACGATCAGCCCGACCAGCATCAGGAAGCCGAACAGGCAGGCCCAGCCCTGTTTCAGCACGAACATCACGAATTCGACCGCCCAGTCGGGCAGGCGCGCGCGCATCCAGTCGCCCATGCGGTGTTCGAGCGCGCGGGTTCGGCTTTGCCGGGGCGGGGAAGGGGTGCGTGCGATCATGCCGGTCTCCTTGCGGCAAGACCCTGCGGGCAAGTCCGTGGTTTTTCAAGCCCTTGGCGGCGCCGTGTGTCAGGCGCTCTTGCTGCCGGCAAAGGTGCCCGAGGCGAACATGCCGAACTTGACCGTGCCCGACAGGCTATCGCCATCGATCCGGCCCTTGAATTTCATCGTCATCGGCATGGGGCGGTCGATGCGCACATTGAACGTCAGGTTGTCATCCACCTGTTCCAGCGCCTCCATCGGGCCGGACCCGCCTTTGCCGGTCATGTGCCCCTGGCCATCGGCAAAGCTGATCCGGGCCGGTGTTTCGCCCAGCGGCGAGGAAATCGTGATGTCGTAGACCTGCATGGCGCATCTCCCGTTTCGGGATGCGTAAACCGGTTGCGCGTGTTGCGATACCGGGACGTTGCGGCAAAGCCCGTCATTCGGCGCGCGGGCCGCCGTAATCTGCGTCGGACACCTTTTCCAGCCAGACGGCCGCCGATCCGTCCAGCGCCTCCTGCATGGCGAGATGCGACATCGCGCAGTCCGGCGCCGCGCCGTGCCAATGCTTTTCGCCCGGTTCGAACCAGACCACGTCGCCGGGGCGCAGCACCTGCACCGGCCCGCCTGCGCGCTGCGCCAGACCGAGGCCCGACAGGATCACCAGCGTCTGGCCCAGCGGATGGGTATGCCAGGCGGTGCGCGCGCCGGGCTCGAACGTCACCACAAGCGCGTGCAGGCGGGCGGGATCGGGGGCCGCGATGACCGGGTCGAACCGGACCGTGCCGGTAAAGTAGTCGGGGTTGGGCGATTGCGAGGGGCGGCTGCCGGCGCGGTGGATCTGCATGGGCTGTCTCCTGTTCTGGGGCGATGGTAGAGCGCGGTCCGTCCGGCGCAAAAGCAATTCCTTCCGAAACGCCGTGACATGGTTCGTGATCGGCCGTGCCTTGCCAATGGTCCGCGCGACGGCCAGCTTTGCGGCGCGAACAGGCAGGAAAAACCATGACCTATCAGGCCGTGATCTTCGATCTGGACGGAACCCTTGTGGACAGCGAGGCGGTGGCGCTGGAATCGGCCAATCGCGCGGCGCGGCGATTTGGGCTGACGATGCGTCCGGACTTCTTTCATTCGCTGGTGGGCACGGATGGCGTGACGACCAAGGCGCGGCTGGCCGCGGAATTCGGTGCCGAGATCGTCCCCGCCTTCGACGCGGCCTGGGGCGAGGAATTCGACGCGATCCGAAGCGCGGGCATGGCGCTCAAGCCCGGCGTGATGGATGTTCTGGCGGCGCTCGACACGCTGCAACTGCCCCGCGCGGTCGCGACGTCGTCGCGCCGCCGGGGGGCGCAGGCTTCGCTGGCGGCGGCGGGTATTCTGGAGCGGTTTCACACCGTGGTCACCCGCGATTGCGTGACCAACGCCAAACCCCACCCCGAACCCTACCTGATCGCGGCGCAGCGTCTGAACGTGCCGCCAGAGCGTTGCCTGGCCTTCGAGGACAGCCCGACCGGTGCCCGGTCGGCCATGGCGGCCGGAATGCGCGTGGTTGTCGTGCCGGATGTCGTTCGGGTCGATGACGAACTGGGCCATCACCGGGCCGAAACGATCCTGCACGGCGCGACGCTGGCCGGGTTGCTTTGACCCCGCAAAACGGACGCCCCGCCGGATCGGGCGGGGCGCACGGAAACGCGATCGGGCGGTGCGGTCAGAGGTTGGGGTAGATCGGGAAGCGTCTGCAGAGCGCCTCGACCTCGGCCTTGACCTTGGCTTCGACCGCGCCGTTGCCGTCTTCGCCATTGGCGGCCAGCCCGTCGACCACTTCGATGATCCAGTCGGCGATCTGCCGGAACTCGGCCTCGGCAAAGCCCCGGGTGGTGCCGGCGGGCGACCCCAGGCGGATGCCGCTGGTCACGGTCGGCTTTTCGGGATCGAACGGCACGCCGTTCTTGTTGCAGGTGATGTGCGCGCGTCCCAACGCCTTTTCGGTGGCGTTGCCCTTGACGCCCTTGGGGCGCAGGTCGACCAGCACGACATGGGTGTCGGTGCCGTGGGTGATGGTATCCAGACCGCCCTTGATGAGTTGATCGGAAAGCGCCTGCGCGTTGGTGATGACCTGCTTGGCATAGGCCTTGAACTCGGGGCGCAGCGCCTCGCCGAAGGCCACCGCCTTGGCGGCGATCACGTGCATCAGCGGACCGCCCTGGATGCCCGGGAAGATGGCCGAGTTGAACTTCTTGGCCAGGTCCTCGTCATTGGTCAGGATCATGCCGCCGCGCGGGCCGCGCAGGGTCTTGTGCGTGGTGGTGGTGGCCACATGGGCGTGCGGGAAGGGCGAGGGGTGTTCGCCTGCCGCCACCAGACCCGCGAAATGCGCCATGTCGACATGCAGCCAGGCACCGACGCTGTCGGCGATCTCGCGCATGCGGGCAAAGTCGATCTGGCGCGGGATGGCGCTGCCGCCGGCGATGATGAGCTTGGGCTGGTGCTCTTTTGCCAGCGCTTCGACCTGGTCGTAATCCAGCAGGTTGTCCTGCTGGCGCACGCCGTACTGGATGGCGTTGAACCACTTGCCCGACTGGTTCGGCTTGGCGCCGTGGGTCAGGTGGCCGCCGGCGTCCAGCGACATGCCCAGGATCGTGTCGCCGGGTTTGAGCAGCGCGGTGAACACGCCCTGGTTTGCCTGGCTGCCGGAATTCGGCTGGACGTTGGCATAGCCGCAATCGAACAGCTTGCAGGCGCGTTCGATGGCCAGATCCTCGGCCACGTCGACCCACTGGCAGCCGCCGTAATAGCGCCGGCCCGGATAGCCTTCGGCATATTTGTTGGTCATCACCGACCCCTGCGCTTCCATCACGGCGCGGCTGACGATGTTTTCGCTGGCGATCAGCTCGATCTCGTCGCGCTGGCGGCCCAGTTCGCCGGTGATCGAGGCGAACAGTTCGGGGTCGCGGTCGGCAAGCGTTTCGGTGAAGAAACCGGTGTCGCGGTGAGGCGCGTTCATGGCCGTGGTCCTTGTTCTGCGGATTCGGATTGCAGCGTTTCGTAAAGGAAACTGGCCCGGGGGCAAAGGTTGTAAAGCGACAGGTCCGAATAATCCGGCGCCATCTCTGGTGGCGCGGGTAAACTTGTGCTTGTTTCGGAACCGGATGGGCCGGTCAGGAAACCTCATGTCGCTTCGCATCGCCTTTTGCGCCTCGAACGCGCCGATCGCGCAATCCGCCAAGGCGGCGCTGTCGCGGCGATACGGCGACCATGCCGAGCAGAACGCGGATGTGATCGTGGCGCTTGGCGGCGACGGTTTCATGTTGCAGACGCTGCACCGCACGCAGGACAACCCGGCGCCGGTCTATGGCATGAACCGCGGCACGGTCGGGTTCCTGATGAACGAATATGCCGAACACGATTTGGAAGAACGGCTTCGCGCTGCCGAAGAGGCGGTGATCAACCCGCTGTCGATGCGCGCCGAAACCGCCGACGGCACGGTGCACGAGGCACTGGCGATCAACGAGGTGTCGCTGTTGCGTGCCGGGCCGCAGGCGGCGCGGCTGCGGATCAGCGTCGACGGCAAGTTGCGCATGGCCGAACTGGTTTGCGATGGCGCCCTGGTGGCCACGCCGGCCGGTTCCACGGCCTACAACTATTCGGCCCACGGCCCGATCCTGCCCATCGGATCGGACGTGCTGGCGCTGACGGCGATGGCGGCGTTCCGGCCGCGGCGCTGGCGCGGCGCGCTGTTGCCCAAGACCGCTTTGGTCACCTTCGAGGTGCTCGATCCCGAGAAACGCCCGGTCATGGCCGAGGCGGATTCGCGGTCGGTGCGCGACGTGCTGCGCGTCGACATCCGGTCGGAGCCGGGCATCGCGCATCGCGTGCTGTTCGATCCCGGCCACGGGCTGGAAGAACGGCTGATCCGTGAACAATTCGTCTGAGGTACGCATCATGATCCGCGGATCCGCCGTCATCGCCACCGCCCTTGCCCTGCTTGCGGGTTGCGCAGCACCGCCGCCGGAACCGGGCGCGTTCGTTCCCTTTGTCCAGGTGCTGGGCGAAACCGCGGGCCGGCCGTTCGAATGCACCGGCTATGATCCGGTCAGCGACACCTGCGAGTCCGTCGGCGTGTTGCGCCGTTCCGGTGACGATCTGGGCGCCGAGGCCTTCCTGGTTCTGCCGATCGCCGGTCAGCCCGTGACCTTGCGCTTCACCGGGCGCGGGGTGATCCGCAACGACCGCGCTTGCGGTGTGCCGGGCAGCTACGCGACCGAGGTGACCAGCGAAGCGGACCAGGCCTTCAAGGACGTGTTCACCGAGGTGATGGGCGTCATCTTCGAGTCGATGGGCGAGTTGTGTACCGCCTATTACCGGGGACCGGACGGCAGCTATGTGACCGAGGCGACCGACGAAGCCGGGCAGGTTTTGCCGGGCGGCAGGGATACAGCGCATTTCTTTGCCCGGCAGCCGCGGTTGCGGCCGATGTCGCCGAACTGATCGGGGTCATTCGGTCCGGGCCGGTCCCCGTTCGGCCGACAGCAGCGCACGTGCCACGTCTTCGCGGATCTCGCCTCTGGCGATCATCGCCTGCGCGATGCGGTCGATCTGCGCACCATGCGCGCCGGCGACGATGGCGACATTGCGGGCGTGCAATCCCATATGGCCGCGCTGGATGCCTTCGGTGGCCAGCGCGCGCAGTGCCGAGAAGTTCTGCACCAGCCCGACCGCCGCCATGACCCGGCCCAGCTTGTCGGCGGTGGTCGCCCCCAAGATCCTGAGCGCCGCCTGCGCGGTGGGATGGGCGCGGGTGGCGCCGCCGACGATGCCCACCGGCATCGGCAGTTCGATACGGCCCCTCAGATCGCCGGCCGCGGTTTTTTCATAGGTCGTCAGCGGGCCATAGCCATCCTTGGCGGCAAAGGCGTGTGCTCCGGCCTCGAGCGCGCGGGTGTCGTTGCCGGTTGCCAGGCCAACGGCGCTGACACCGTTCATGATACCCTTGTTGTGCGTCGCGGCCCGATAGGGGTCGGCGGCGGCAAAGGCCCAGGCCGACACGATGCCGTCAACGGTTTCGTCACCGATCTCGCGGGCGGGCCAGATCGCTTCGGCCCGCACCAGCCGGCGGTCGGCCAGGTTCGACAGGATGCGCAGGCCGACCGTGCCGCCGGTCCATGTCTCGACATGGGGGGCGAGTTTCTCGGCCATCGTGTTGACCGCGTTGGCGCCCATCGCGTCGCGCACATCGACGATCAGGTGCAACACGAGAAACGGCCCGGCGATGCGGGTCTCGATCTCGCGAAAGCCGCCGCCGAGGCTTACCAGCATCGGGTCGCAGGCATCGCAGAGCGCGGCGATCTCGTCGCGCCGGGCGTCCAGCGCCGCACGCGCCGCGTCCAGCTCTGTCAGGCCCGTCACCTGGATCTGCGCGATCATGCGGGGATCGTCGGCATCGGTCTTGACGCCACCGGTTTCGCGACAGGCCCGCGCGCCGTTGCAGACGGCCGCGACGACGCTGCTTTCCTCGGTCGCCATGGGCACCAGCACATCCGTGCCGTCGACGACGAGGTTGGTCGCAACGCCCAACGGCACCGCCATCACCGAGATGACGTTCTCGGACAGGTGATCGGCGAGATCGCCGTCATGCGCGGCAGCGGCCGCCAGGTGCGTCGCCTGCGCGGCGCTGAGCCCGCAGGACGCGGCGATCGCATCCAGCCGTTCGGCGCGGTTGAGATTGTGGAACCCCGGAATGCGTGAAGATGGCATGATCTGTCCCTCCCGGCGTCACCTGATCGGGCGGGACCGGCGCCGTCAAGGCACCTCGGCGACGATCCGGGACAGGCGCACGTCGGCGGCGTGATCCCGCCCATATGCCACCAGCGCGACCGACCGGATATCCTGGGCACGCGGCGTGGCGCGCAGCAGCGATCCCGATGGCCTGAAGGCCGCAAGAGGCAGGGTGATGTCGGCCCAGTCGCGGGGTGCCGTAAAGGCCGCCTGGTAATACTGCCACGGCAACCGCGTGCCGGTCGTGCGCAGATGGATGTAATAGACCTGACCGTCACCGCGGGCGGTGATTGTCAGGCCGGTGGCATCTTCGGGCAACGCAAGTCCCTCGAGCCGGGCCTGCACGAACCCGCCATTGTTGGCGGTCGACACGTCGCCGGTCAGATGCAATGCGCCATCCGTGATCCGCGCCTGCCCGGTCGACACCCCGCCCATCACCTGATCGGTGAAAAAGCGCCAGGGTTTGGCGGTGCCGGTGAAATCGTCGATCATCACAGGGTCGGCCTGCGTTGCGGTGGCGAAAAGGCAAAGGGCGAAGATAAAGCGCATGCGCGGAACCTAGCGCCCCCGTGTGATCCGGCCACCGTATGGCGCCCGCGGATTTGCGTATTTTTCAAAGAGAAGAAGCAGGGGGCGCGCCCCCTTGCCTCACTTGGCGTAGCCCAGACCCTGAAGCGCCAGCTTGATTTCGTCCAGGATGGCCGGATCGTCGATCGTCGCGGGCATCTTGAAGTCCTCGCCATCGGCGATCTTGACCATCGTGGCGCGCAGGATCTTGCCCGACCGGGTCTTTGGCAGGCGGTCGACCACGGCACAAAGCTTGAAGGCGGCGACCGGGCCGATCTTGTCGCGCACCAGTTTCACGCATTCCTTCGCGATCTCGTCATGCGGCCGGTTCACGCCCGAGGTCAGGCAGACGAAGCCCATCGGCAGCTGGCCCTTGAGCTGGTCGGTCACGCCGATCACCGCGCATTCGGCCACATCCGGGTGGCTGGCCAGCACTTCCTCCATTCCGCCGGTCGACAGGCGGTGGCCCGCGACGTTGATGACGTCGTCGGTGCGCGCCATGATGTAGAGATAGCCGTCCTCGTCGATCATGCCGGCATCGCCGGTTTCGTAGTAGCCGGGGAAATGCGACAGGTAGCTTTTCTTGAACCGGTCGGGGGCGTTCCAGAGTGTAGGCAGCGTGCCCGGGGGAAGCGGAAGCTTGACCGCGATGGCGCCCAGCTCGCCCGGTTTCATCGGGTGGCCGGCTTCGTCGAGTACCTGGATGTCGTAGCCCGGCATCGGCACCGAGGGCGAGCCGATCTTGACCGGCAGCGCTTCGATCCCGGCAGGCATGCCCGCGATGGTCCAGCCGGTTTCGGTCTGCCACCAGTGGTCGTAGACCGGCTTGCCCAGCATCTTCTGCGCCCATTCGATCGTGTCGGGATCGGCGCGTTCGCCGGCCAGGTAGACGGCGCGCAGCTGGCTGAGATCGTATTTTCGGATGAATTCGCCGTTGGGGTCTTCGCGTTTGACGGCGCGGAAGGCGGTGGGCGCGGTGAAGAAGCTGCGCACCTTGTGTTCCGAGATCACCCGCCAGAAGGTGCCGGCATCGGGGGTGCCGACGGGCTTGCCTTCGAAGACGATGGTGGTGTTGCCGTGGATCAACGGCGCGTAACAGATATAGGAATGGCCGACGACCCAGCCGACATCGGACGCGGCCCAGAATACCTCGCCCGGGTCGACGTTGTAGATGTTCTTCATCGTCCAGTTCAACGCCACCAGGTGGCCGGCGGTGGGGCGCACCACGCCCTTGGGCTGGCCGGTGGTGCCGGAAGTATAGAGGATATAGGCCGGGTGGTTGCCTTCGACGGGCACACATTCCGCGGGCTGCACGCCGTATTGAAAGCCATGCCAGTTCACGTCCCGGCCTTCTTCAAGGTGGGCGACTTCCTGTTCGCGCTGGAAGATGACACAGAAATCCGGCTTGTGTTTCGCCATGTCGATGGCGCCGTCCAGCAGCGGTTTGTAATGCACCACGCGGCCCGGTTCCAACCCGCAGGAGGCGGCGATGATGCATTTCGGCTTGGCGTCGTCGATCCGCACCGCCAGTTCGTTGCTGGCGAAGCCGCCGAACACCACCGAGTGGATGGCGCCCAGCCGCGCGCAGGCCAGCATCGCCTCGAGCGCCTCGGGGATCATCGGCATGTAGATGATGACGCGGTCGCCCTTGTCCACGCCCTTGGCCCGCAGCGCGCCGGCCAGCGTCGCCACGCGGTTGCGCAGCTCGACATAGGAAATCTCGCGCTTGGTGTGGGTGATCGGGCTGTCGTAGATGATCGCGGTCTGTTCGCCGCGCCCGGCCTCGACATGGCGGTCGACGGCGTTCCAGCAGGTGTTCACCTTGGCATCGGCGAACCATTCGTAGAGGTGATCGCCGCGGTCGAAAAGCGCCTGCTTGGGCGCCTCGTCCCAATCGATGGCCTGCGCCTGCTCCATCCAGAAACCTTCCGGATCGGCCTTCCACGCGGCATAGACATCCTTGTAGCCCATGATCCCCTCCTCCTTCGCAATCTGCGCACAGGGGTAAGGCCGCGGGTGACGCGCGGGCAAGCCTATTACCGACGGACAGGACAGATTACCGCAGGGGATTTGCGGCTTTTCGCCGGATCGCGCCTGCAAATATTTGCAAACCAGCGCGATTTTAGCAGAAAATCGCCGGCCCCCGGCCAATTTGCAAATCTGCTAAGGGATTTTCTGCAAATATCGCAGAATCATCCGTAATGCGCCACCGGTGTGCCGGCGATGGCGGCCATGTTCAGCAATCCGCGCGCAGTGATCGAGGGCGTCACGATGTGGGCGCGGTTGCCCATGCCCATCAGGATCGGCCCGACCTCGAGCCCGCCGGACTTCATCTTGAGGATGTTGCGCACGCCCGACGCGGCATCGGCATGGGCGAAGATCAGCACATTGGCCGCGCCCTGCATCCGGTTGCCCGGCAGGATGCGTTCGCGCAATTCCGGGTCGAGCGCGGTATCGACGTTCATTTCGCCCTCGTAGTGGAAATCGCGGGGTTCGGCGTCGAGGATGGCGATCGCCTCGCGCAGGCGCTTGCCCGAGCCTTCGGCCTGGTTGCCGAACTGCGATTGGGCGCAGAAGGCGATGCTGGGCGACAGGCCGAAGCGGCGCACGTGGCGCGCGGCGCCGATAGCGGTCTCGGCCAGTTCGGCCGGGGTCGGAAGCGAACGGACATGGGTATCGGCAATGAAAAGAGGCCCGTCTTCGAGGATCATCAACGACAGGGCGCCGTGCGGATGATGGTTTTCGTCGCCGAGAACCTGGCTGACGTAGTTCAGGTGCCAGCGGTATTCGCCGAAGGTCCCGCAGATCAGGCTGTCTGCCTCGCCGCGATGCACCATCACCGCGCCGATGGCGGTGGTGTTGGTGCGCATGATCGCCCGCGCGAGATCGGGCGTGACGCCGCGCCGCGCCATGATCTGGTGGTAGCTGCCCCAGTAGTCGCGGTAGCGCGGATCGTTTTCGGGGTTCACCAGGGTAAAGTCGCGTTCGGGTCGGATTTCCAGCCCCAGCCTTTCGCAACGCCGGGCGACGACTTCGGGACGGCCGATCAGGATCGGCGTTTCGGTGGTTTCCTCCAGGATCGCCTGGGCGGCGCGCAACACGCGTTCATCCTCGCCTTCGGCGAAGACGATCTTGCGCGAGGCCGTCAGGGCGGCCTGGAACACCGGGCGCATGAGCAGCGCAGATTTGTAGACCGACGCGTCCAGCTTGGCCTTGTAGGCCTTGAGATCGTCCAGCGGACGGGTGGCCACGCCGGAATCCATGGCGGCCTTGGCCACGGCGGTCGACACCACACCGGACAGGCGCGGATCGAAGGGTTTGGGGATCAGGTAGTCCGCACCGAATGTCAACTGTTCGCCGTGATAGGCGGCGGCGGCCTCGGCGCTGGTGGTGGCGCGGGCCAGGGCCGCGATGCCCTCGACACAGGCGATCTGCATCTCGTCGTTGATTTCGGTCGCGCCGACATCCAGTGCGCCCCGGAAGATGAACGGGAAGCACAGCACGTTGTTGACCTGGTTCGGGAAATCGCTGCGGCCGGTTGCGATGATCGCCTTGGGCGCCACCTCGCGCACGGCATCGGGCATGATTTCCGGCGTGGGATTGGCCAGCGCGAAGATGATCGGTTTGTCGGCCATCCGGGCCACCATCTCGGGTTTGAGCACGTTGGGCCCCGACAGGCCCAGGAACAGATCGGCGCCGTCGACGATATCGGCCAGCGTGCGCAGGTCGGTCTTTTGCGCGAAGGCGGCCTTTTGCGGGTTCATGTCCACGGCCCGGCCTTCGTGAACCAGCCCGTGAATGTCGCAAAGCCAGATGTTCTCGCGCTTGACGCCCAGTTTGACCAGCATGTTCAGGCAGGCGATGCCCGCCGCGCCGCCGCCGGTCGACACGATCTTGATGTCCTCGAAACGGCGCCCCGTGACACGCAGCGCGTTCACCGCCGCGGCGCCGACGACGATGGCGGTGCCGTGCTGGTCGTCGTGAAAGACGGGGATGTTCATCCGCTCGCGGCAAATTCGTTCAACGATGAAACAATCCGGCGCCTTGATGTCTTCTAGATTGATCGCGCCGAAGGTGGGTTCCAGCGCGCAGACGATCTCGGCCAGCTTTTCGGGGTCGGATTCGTTCACCTCGATGTCGAAACAGTCGATATTGGCGAACTTCTTGAACAGCACCGCCTTGCCTTCCATCACCGGCTTCGAGGCCAGCGCGCCGATATTGCCAAGGCCAAGAACGGCGGTGCCGTTCGACACCACGGCGACCAGGTTGCCGCGGGTCGTGTAGCGCGCCGCGTTGGCGGGATCGTCCTTGATTTCAAGGCAGGCTTCGGCCACGCCGGGGCTGTAGGCGCGGCTGAGGTCGCGGCCGTTGGCCAGTGGTTTGGTGGCGCGGATTTCCAGTTTTCCGGGCTTGGGGTTCTCGTGATAGAACAACGCCGCCTGGCGCAGCGTTTCGTTGGTCGTGTCGGACATTTCATCCCCCTCCCGGAAATGGTTCAGCGTTAAACGTTTTGCCGAACCTGACTGGCGCTGCCCTTTACACCCTGGCTGCCGCAAGGGAAACGGGCATTTGCGCGCAGTGTGCGGCGGCTTGCGCCGTCTTGCAAATCCTGTCTGCGGCGCCCAACATGAAGGTCCTGAAAGGCGGAGGTTTCATGTCGCTGAAAGACGCTGCGCGATCGGTGCGCGAAAACGCCTATGTCCCGTATTCGCATTACAAGGTCGGTGCCGCGATCCGCGCACCTTCGGGTGCGATCTATGCCGGCTGCAACGTCGAGAACGTGGCCTATCCCGAAGGCACCTGCGCCGAGGCCGGCGCCATCGCCGCGATGGTCGCCGCCGGCGAGACCGAGATCACCGAGGTCTATGTGGTCGCCGATGCCGAACACCCGGTGCCGCCCTGCGGCGGCTGCCGGCAGAAACTGGCCGAATTCGCCCGCGGCGACGTCAAGGTCACGCTGGCCACGATCGACGGGCGCGAGCAGACGGTGACGGTGTCCGATCTG